>JAUWBD010000202.1 GCA_030605125.1 Verrucomicrobiota bacterium
GTGCGGCGCGTCGATGATGGTCTGCGTGTTCGTCGCGTCGTGCACGGTGGTGATGGCGCCGTGCTCGATGCCGAGGCCCTCGTGGACAACCTTCACGACGGGCGCGAGGCAGTTGGTGGTGCAGGAGGCGGCGGTGAGCAGGCGGTGCTTCGCCGCGTCGTAGAGGTGGTCGTTGACGCCCATCACGATGTTGAGCGCGTCGCCGCCTTTCACGGGCGCGGCCACGATCACCTTCTTCACGCCCTTCTCGAAGTAGGGCGCGAGTTGCTCGGGCGTGCGAAACTTGCCGCTGCACTCGAGCACGATGTCCACGCCGTGCGCGGTCCAGTCCACCTCGGCGGGCTTGGCGTGCTCGGTGAAGGCGATGCGCGTGTCGCCGATGCGGATGGCGCCCTCGCCCTCGGCGACGGCCTCGTGGGGCCAGCGGCCTTGGACGGAGTCGAAGGTGAGCAGGTGGGCGGCGCATTCGGCGCCGCCCTTGGGGTCGTTGATGAGGACGACCTCGAACTCGGGGCGGCCCCAGGCGGCGCGGAAGGTGAGGCGGCCGATGCGGCCGAAGCCATTGATGCCAACGCGGATTTTTTTCATGCGGATCGGGTGGGGGAGAGGCGGGTGCGGGGCGAGGCGCAGCAGGCGGGGGCGCGGTCGTCGGGGCGGGCGCGCAGGCGGGCAAGTTTCTCGAGGTCGCGGCGGAAAGTTTTGTCCTCCGCGGCGCAGTCCTGGAGGCAGGCGAGGTTGGCCGCGAGGGCCTTGGCGGGCTTGGCGACGAGGGCGTAGATGCGCCAGTTGGCCTCCTTGCGGACGGTGACGAGGCCGTGGGTCTTGAGGTAGCCGAGGTGCTTGGAGATCTTCACCTGGGGCTCGTCGAGGATCTCCTGGATGTGGCAGACGCAGAGCGGGCCTTGGCGGAGCAGATTAAGAATGCGCAGGCGGGTGCGGTCGCAGAGGCATTCGTAGATGGTCACGAGGTCCATTTGCCGGCCATGGATTCGTGTTCAGGTATATTCCGCAAGCAGAATTTAGGGCGACCCGAAAAAGCCGCGCCGAAGAGGGCGCGGCGCGGCTCAGAGCTTGTCGAGGTCGGCGAGGATTTCGCGGGGGCTGGAGCCGTTTTCCGGGCCCACGACGCCGCGTTCCTCCATGAGGTCCATGATGCGGGCGGCGCGGTTGTAGCCGATGCGGAGGCGGCGCTGGAGCGTGGAGGTGGAGGCGCGCTTGGTGGCGCGGAGCACGCCCATGGCCTTCTGGTAGAGCTTCTCGTCGTCGGCGCCCTCGCCGTCGATCTCCTCCTCGTCGTTGTCGGAGTTGGCGGCGGCGTCGTCGTCGATCTGGTTTTGCACGCTCTCGGCGTATTTCGGCGGGCCGTTGCGTTTGAGGAACTCGACGAAGTCGGACACCTCCTCGTCGGAGACGAAGGCGCCCTGGGCGCGCACGAGGCGCGAGCTGCCGGGGGGCGAGAAAAGCATGTCGCCGCGCCCGATGAGGGTGTCGGCGCCCTTGCCGTCGAGGATGGTGCGCGAGTCCACCTGCGAGGCGACCTGGAAGGCGATGCGCGAGGGGAGGTTGGCCTTGATGACGCCGGTGATGACGTTCACCGACGGGCGCTGGGTGGCGATGATGAGGTGGATGCCGGCGGCGCGGGCGAGCTGGGCGAGGCGCGCGATGCTGGTCTCGATCTCGGCGGGGGCGACCATCATGAGGTCGGCGAGCTCGTCGATGATCGCGACGATGTAGGGCAGGCGGGGTGGCAGGGAGGCGATCTCCTCGTCGGTCGCGGCGGGGACGATGCCGTCGAGGCTGGGCTGGTCGGCGGCGGCGCTGGCGGACGCTCCGGCGCCGGGTTTCTTGCGCGAGTTGTAGCCGGCGATGTTGCGCACGCCGACCTTGGCGAAGATCTGGTAGCGCGTCTCCATCTCGCCGAGCAGCCACTTGAGCGCGGAGGGCACCTTCTTGGGTTCGGTGACCACCGGGATGAGCATGTGCGGGAGGGTGTTGAACACCTTCAGCTCGACGACCTTCGGGTCCACCATGAGCAGGCGCAGGTCCTTGGGGCTCTTGCGATAGACGATGGAGGCGATGATGGAGTTGATGCAGACCGATTTGCCCGAGCCGGTGGCGCCGGCGATCAGGAGGTGGGGCATCTTGGCGAGGTCGGAGATGAGGGGTTTGCCGGAGACGTCCTTGCCGAGGGCGATGGGGATCTCGGCCTTGGCGCCGACCCAGTCCTCGCTCTCGAGGATCTCGCGCATGCCGACCGGGGTGGGGTGGCGGTTGGGGATCTCGACGCCGACGGCGGCCTTGCCCGGGATAGGGGCGAGGATGCGGACCGACTGGGCGCGCATGCCGAGGGCGATGTTTTTATCGAGGCCGGCGATCTTCTCCACGCGCACGCCGGGGGCGGGCACGACTTCGTAGCAGGTGATGACGGGGCCGACGTGGATCTCGCCGGGGGTCACGGTGACGCCGAATTCGCCGAGGATGCGCACGAGGTCCTCCATGTTGCGGAGGTGCTCCTGGTCGGAGTCCTCGGAGGAGGGTTTGACCTGTTCCTTGAGCAGATCGAGCGGGGGGAACTGGTAGTCGGGCTCGGCGGGCACGACGGCGGCGGTCTTGGCCTTCCTCGGCTCCTCGGGCTTGACGATGGCGATGGGGCCGCCGGCGGCGGGGGGGGGAGTGCCGGTGAGGAGTTCGGCGCGCGCGGCGCCCGGGCCGGCGGGCGCGCCGCCGCGGACGACTTTGGGCTCGGGGAAAGGCGAGCGCGAGGGGGTGCTGGAGGGGGCGACGGCCTGGCTGACCACGGGCGCGCCTTTGTCGAGGGGCGCGGTGGCGGCCTTGGGCTCGGGATCGGCGGCTTCGACGGGCTTGGCGAAGGGAGAGCGCGAGGGGGGGCGGCTCGGGTCGCGCGACATCTCGAGTTTTTTCGAGGGCGGGGGCGGCGCGGCGACGACCGCCTTGGCGGCCTCGGCCTTGCGTTTTTGCTCGGCGGCGCGGAGCTCGGCGCGGAGGCGGGCCTCCTCGGCCTTGAGCTCGCGGCGGCGGGCGCGCCAATCTTGGAAGGCGTGGAGGGCGCGTTCGAACTCGGCGCTGATGTCGCTGGTCAGCACGAAGACCAGGCTGAGGCCGTAAACGAGGCCGAGCACCACCGCCGACCCGAAGGTGCCGAGCAGGTGGTGCAGGAGCTTGTCGTAGAGGAGCGTCCCGAAAAAGCCGCCGAGATCGTTGATGAAATAGTTCCGGTCGAAGCCCCCGGTGATGGAGGTGATGAAGCCGCTCGCCATGTCCGCGAGGCCGGCGCCGGCGAGCAGGCAGAAGCCCATGGCGATCAGGCGCGTGACGGCCAGTTGCCGGACGTTGCGCACGGCGATGTAGGCCATCCAGAAGAGGAAGCAGGGGAGTAGCCAAGCCGCTATGCCAAACCAAGATAGGAAATAAAAGGTGCCGTAGATGCCGACGAGCCCGACGGCGTTGCTCTCGCGGGGGTTGGTGGTGAGCTGGGGGTTCTGGGCGGGCGAGTAGTCCGCGAAGGCCACGGTGATCAGCAGGGCGAGCAGGAAGCACAGCACCGCCGTCACCCAACGCGGGTGGTGGCGGGGAGGCTGGAAGGAGGGCCCTTGGTTTGAGTTTGAACTCGCGGCTTTCGGCATGTGGCGTGGCGGGCGGTCAGGAGCCCGTTTTTACATTCCTAAGCATCCGAACCGTCGGTCAAAGGCAATCACGCCCGCCGCGCTTTTCACAAAAGCCGAACTTATCGCCCGTCCTCCCCTTTTTTCAGCAATGCACGAACTCCTTCGCTTCGAACCTCTCTACCAAGAACGCGTCTGGGGCGGTCGCGCCCTCGAATCGTCGCTCGGGCGCGCCTTGCCCGGTGAAGCGCCCATCGGCGAGGCTTGGGAGATCGTCGATCGCCCGGAGGCGCAGTCGCTGGTCAAAGCCGGCCGCTACGCCGGCAAGACGCTCCGGCAGGTGATCGAAGGCCACACGGCCGACCTGATGGGCCCGGGCTGGGACAAAAAGCGCCCGTTCCCCATCCTCGTGAAGTGGCTCGATTGCCGCGAGCGCCTCAGCCTCCAGGTCCACCCGCCGGCGAGCATCGCCCCGCAACTGAAGGGCGAGCCGAAGACGGAGACCTGGTATATCGCCGACACGCAGCCGGGCGCCGGATTGCTCGTCGGCCTGAGGAAGGGCGTCACGCGCGAGCAGTTCGAGCAGGCGCTGAAGGACAACACCCTCGAGCCGCTCGTGCATCGCTTCGCCGTGGCGAAGGGCGACAGCATCCTCGTGCGCAGCGGCCAGATCCACGCGATCGACGCCGGCAACCTCATCCTCGAGATCCAGCAAAACTCCGACACGACCTACCGCGTCTATGACTGGGGCCGCGCCGGCCTCGACGGCAAGCCGCGCCAGCTCCACGTCAAGGAGTCGCTCGCCTCCATCAAGTGGGACGACTTCGAGCCCGCGCCGATGCGCGCCGCGCCCACCTCCGGCGTGATCGCCGACTGCGACGAGTTCACCATCCGCCGCGTCGTCCTCGACAAGGGCGAGACGCTCCACCTCGAGGCCGGCGAGCAGCCGCGCATCCTCTCCGTCGTCACCGGCGAGCTCCACGGCCCGGGCAAACACCTGCTCGGTCGCGGCGACAACGCCGTGCTGCCCTACGCCGGCGACTTCAAGTTCAAGGCCGAGGCCGTCTCGCTCGTGCTGCTCACCGAAAACTTCTCCGGCCAGACCAAGAAGTGAACGCGTCCCCGCTCCACCGCTCCCGCCCGCGCCGGGGCGGCGTCGCCGGCTGGGCGCTGGGCGCGCTGGTGTTTTGCGCCGCCCTGGCCGTCCTCGCCTGGATGCTGCTCCTGCCGGGCTTGGCGCAGGCGCGTTTCAACGCGGCCGCCGGCGGGGCCGAGCTGCGCCTGCGCGGCCTGATGGGCGATCCCTTCGCCGGCCGCGCCACCGTGACCGGCTGGACGCTGCGCGCCTCCGCCGAGCCGGGCGCCCCGGTGCTCGCGCGAGGCGGCGCCTCCGAGATCGTCTCCGCCGACTGGCGCGTCGCGCTCGGCGCCGCCCCGGCGGGCGGCGTGGTGACGATCGACAGCCTCGCCCTGCGCGTTTCCGAACTGGTGCTCGCGCCCGACGCGCAAGGCCGCTGGCCGCTCCTCGCGCTCGGCGCCTCGGCGGGCCTGCCCTACGAGCGCGGGGGAAAGATCGGCGACGGCCCGCGCGTGCGGGTGAGGCACCTCCGCCTCGCCGTGGACACCGTGGTGGTGCGCGATGCCGCCACCGGCCGCGACACGCCGGTGCGCGTGGACTGGCGCGGCGAGTTTCGCGATCTCGAGCACTCGCGGCCCGTGGTCGCCGCCCTCCTCGCCGCCTCGGCCTCGGGCGGCGCGGGGCGTTGAGGCGCGCGCTCCGCCACTCGCCTCAACTCGCGGACTTGGTTTTCTCCGCCAGCGCCTTGATCGCGCGCTCGATGGGGCGGCGGACACCCTTCTCCATGCGGTCGATGAAGAGCGTGCCGTTGAGGTGATCCACCTCGTGTTGGATGCAGCGCCCGAAAAGTCCGTTGCACACCAGCGTGTGCGGCGTGCCCTGCGCGTCCTGAAAGGTCACCCGGATCAGGTCGGGCCGGGCGACGTCGCCGCGGATCTCGGGGAAGGACAGGCAGCCCTCCTCCATCACCGTCTTGGCCGAGGGCAGGAGCTCGACCTTCGGGTTGGCGATCACCATGGGCATGATGAGCTCCAGCGGCGGCTGCGCGCCGTCGAGCTCCCACGAAAAGTCCCGGTCGGTCTCGCGCAGGTCGATCACGCACAGTTGGAGCGCGCGGCCGATTTGCTGGGCGGCGAGGCCGATGCCGTGAGCCGCGTGCATGGTTTCCACCATGTCGGCCGCAAGCTTCGAGAGGGCAGCGTCAAAGGCCACGACGGCCTCGCCTTTCTGGCGGAGCACGGGGGCGTTGTAGTGAACAATCGCGAGCGACATGGGTCGGTAGAGGAACGAAAAAGCCGTCAAGCGGGGCGAGCGTGGATTTGCCCTCCCGCCCCGCAAACCAATACTTCCCGCCCCGATGCCCGCCAGCTCCGCCGCTCCCGCCTCCGCCGCCCGCTCCTCCGGGCGCGTGTCGCTTTGGGCGGGCGTGTTGCTCGGCCTCGCCCTGCTCCTGGCGGCTTGGGCGGTCCCCGTGCACCTCCGCTCGCTCGCGCCGGCCCTGCTCGCGCGCGCCGGCGACGGCACGCCCACGGTCGCCGACCTCGCCGAGGCGCGGCTCGATGCCGGCCAGCCCGGCGCCGCCGCGCTCCTGCTCGCCGGCGCCCGCACCGCCGGCGCGCCCGCCTCGGACTTGCTCGGGCTGGAGACCGCCCTGCGCGCTTTCTCGCAACGCGAGCCCGTGCTCGCCGTCTGGGGCGGCGAAGACCCGTTTTTGCTCCCCCTCACCCGCCAGCCCGCCGCGCGCGCCGCGGCCCAGCGCGGCGAGAGCACGCCCGTGCTGCGCTTCTTCGTCACCGCCGAGGCCCGCTCCGCGCTTCGCGGTTTTCTCGCCAACTCGCGCGTCGCCGCCGTGCGCGACACCCTCGCGCTCGCCGAGCTGCGCGACACCGGCCAATTCGTGCCCGCCGGCGTCGCCGGCGGGCAGACCTACGAGGCGCTCGTGCTCCTCGCGGCCCTGCTCCAGCAGGGCGAGCACCTCTCGCCGGCCTTCGCCCGCGTGTGGCGCGACGAGGCCCGCCTCGCCTTGGCGCAAGCCGCGCTCGGCGAGCGCGCGGAGTCCCTGCTCATCGACCTGCTCGCGCTCGGTCGCCGGCTCGACTGGCGCCAGCTCACCGCCCTCGCCGGCGGCGTGGAGACGCGCGAAGCCTGGGCCGAGCTCGGCCGCCTCGCCCGCGCCGGCGGCGAACCCTTCACGCTCGTGGCGGCCGCCGCCCTGACGGATGGCGGCCGCGTGGGCTCCACCGAGCGCGTCGTCAATCACCGTCGCCTGCACACCGGCGGCGAGGAAGAGGCCGACGCCGATCTGCGCCTCGCCCTGCTCGAGGGGCAGGGCGCCTTGCGGCTGCTTCTTGATCGCGGCGTGCCGGTCAACCGTCAGCCGGTGCCCGCGCCGGACCGCCTCGTCGAGCTGGCCCTGCTCCACCGCGGCTGGGCGCTCGCCCTGCGCTACGCGCTCTGCGCCGCCGGCGCCTACCTCATCCTTCTCGCCATCGACCGCGGTCTCCGCGGCGCCGCGCCCGGCTCCGCCAGCGCCGTCAGCACCGCCGACGCGGGCGGCGCGCTCCACGCCCGCTGCGGCGTGCTCGCGCTCGTGGCCACCGGTGCTTTCCTTGTCGTCACCGAGCCCAATCTCGGCCGCGCCGCGCCGCGCATCGAGGGCGTCACCCTCGCCATGCCGGTGCTCGGCAATCTCGCCGACCCCGACTCGCTCCGCTCCGTCACCCCCACTTTCGCCATGGACCTCCACTCGCTCCTCGCCATCGCGCTCTTCGGCGCCCTGCAGCTCACCATGTATATGGTGTGCCTCGCCAAGATCCGCTCCATCGACGCGCTCCCGCTCGCGCCCCTCGTGAAGCTCCGCCTCATGGAGAACGAGGAAAACCTCTTCGACGGCGGCCTCTACCTCGGCATCGGCGGCACCGCCGCCGCGCTCGTCTTCCAGGTGCTCGGCCTCGTCGAGCCCAACCTGCTCGCCGCCTACTCGTCGAACCTTCTCGGCATCACCTGCGTGGCGCTCGTGAAGATCCGCCACGTGCGCCCCTACAAGACCAACCTCATCCTCTCCGCGCAGGACCTCGTGGCCTCCGGCGATCCGAGCGTGCCCCGCGCCGCCTCCACGCGCTGAGGCGGCACAAATCCATAGCCACAAAACGCACAGAATGCACAAAACACCGACGCGCTCCGTTTCTGCGCCTTTTGCGCCTTCTGTGGCCAAGCTGGATTGTGCGCCTGCTCAAGCCCCCCTCCTGGCCCGGCCATGAATCGCACCCTTCTCCTCATCCTCTGCGACTTCCTGTTGCTCACCCTGCTCGCGCTCACGCGCTGGGAGGACGCCACGCCCGCGCCGCAGACCGGCCGCGCCCCCTCGCCGCTGCCGCCCAGCGCCACGGCCTCCGCCGACGGCTCCGGCCCGGCCACGCCGCAGCAGGACCTCGTGGCCGTGATGCGCCTCTCGCTCGAGGACGAGCAGGCCCGTCGCGACGAGCTCGCGCGCAACCTCGAGCAGACCGAGGCCGAGCGACTCGCCGTGGAGCGCGCCCGCGCCGAGCTGGCGGAAAACCTCGCCCGCACCGAGCGCACCGCCGCCGAG
>JAUWBD010000187.1 GCA_030605125.1 Verrucomicrobiota bacterium
CGCCATTTTTGTTTTTCGGCGTGGCGGTCTTGGACTTGGCGGCGACGGTTTTGGTTTTCTTGGCGGGTTTGGGGGCGCGTGCGGGCATGGTGGCGCAGCTTGATGCGTCTTTACGCGCACGCAAATCGCGCGGAGCGGAAATGCGGCGGCCCGCGGAAGAGAGTCCCGCCGCGTTTATTGGCGTGGTCGCAGGTGCTGCGAGAAATCCATCGCACCGTGAAGCACGCGCACAACCTGAAGGGTCGATTTGTTCACACGAAACAGGATCACGTGTTTCCCTTCCGCGGCGATTTGGCAGCCAGGAAAAAGGTCGGGGCGGGCGCGATAGGGCGCCGGGTTGGCGGCGATGGACTCGAACCTCGTCCACATGCGGTCGAGGTAGGCGGCTTCCTGGGTGGAGCCCCAGCGTTCAAGCGTGTAGGCCCGGATGGAACGCAGGTCGGCCAAGGCCGCCGGCGTGAGCTCCAGTTTCATTTTTCCCCGCGCACGAGGGCTGCAAAGGCTTTCTTGGAAGTGACCGGAACGGCTTCGCCGGCTTCGAGCTGGGCGTAGCCGATGGCGGCTTGGGCGCGGAGCCAGTCGTTCTCGCTTTCCTGGCGCAGCGAGGCCCGGAGCGCTTCACGAATGACTTCGCTGGCGTTGTTGTAGAGCCCGGACGCGACCTTGGCCTGCACCATCTTCTCCAACTCGGGCGTGAGCGAGATGTTCATGCGGCAGGATGCAAACTTTAGCAAAGTTTGTCAATTTCGGGCACAGCGACGATAAGGCCGATTTAGCTAAGGGGGCGGCGGCGATGTGGCCGTTCACGTGCATTGCCAGAGGTTGCCTGAGATGGCGCATGGATCGCACCAGAAGATATAGCAGATGCCTCCGCTACCCCACAGCCATTCACCGCCCTCGGCAGTGGGAAGATTAGAATCCAGCTGGGCGATGAAACTCATGAGTCGTCCGCATTGGGGACAGCTGCAATACTGCGCGTCCTGGATCCATGAGGGAGCGCCGCCAATCCGATTTAGATTCTCGCGACCGTTGGCCAAAGCCCAGTCTTGGAAATTCCAACGCGGAGTGGCGGGAACCAAGGTTACCGAGCCCGATTTTAGCCCAACCGCCGGAAATTCCGGCGCGCCTTTTGCTTGGGCGGTTATGTATGGGGACGCGCGGCCAGTTTCGTCGTGGCGGAAAAATAGTTCGGGCGTCTCCCAACCTAGGCACGACAGGCAGGTGCAAAGCTCGATGGCCGGCAGTCGGACATCCAAAACCGCACGAGTGTTCTCGATGTGAATAAGCCGATGGAGCGGGCCTTCGCAATGGGCGCAGGTGCCGTTTGCGTTGCCGCCGAAGTTGGCGGGCGTCGCCGTCTCACAACGTGGTGCCCAAGTGGGATGATTCTCGTGCTGAAGCCAGGCGGGACGTGCGGACGCGTCAAAATAACCGGACGCGAAGATCATATGGTAGGCGGTGTCCGAATGCAGCTTGCGTGGAGACGGGCCGGAAAGATCGAAGCCTGCCATGTGGGCGTATGCGACGAAGCTGTCGCTACTGTTCAAAGCCACCTGGAAATGCTGGGCGGCAAAAAGAAGAGCTTCCGGACGTCGCGTTTCGACTAGACAACGCCATGCCTGTTTGTCTGCCCGGCTCTTCACCGCATTTTTCAGCCATTCGATTTCGCGGTTATCCGCGGCCCTCCACGGCCACTCTTCGTAATAGGTGCCGGAGTTAGGCCGCAATAAATAGAGTTCCCGTAGATGCGCCGTCAGCAGTCGAGGAAGCTGAAGCGAAGCGTAGGCCACCACGGAATCGCAGACGTCAGAGGGGCCGGACCTTAATCGACGTATTGCCTCTTCCAGCACCACTGAAAACTCGGCTTCGGTGATATAGGAGAGCGTGAGGTCGAAGAAGGTGCCGCCCTTCGGAACGCGCTCCATAACCTGTAGCGCGAATGGGAGAAGCTGGTTGTGCTCGTTGTGGAGCAGTGGGATCAGCTTTTCAAAGGGGTTGCTCTTCCATCCGCGGGCGAGGAAGTCCTCGATGATCTCGCTCGATGTTCTCATGAGTTAAGTGCGGATGATGCCCGAGAAGCTGACGGATGTGGGAGCGCGGGCATCGTGCATCGGATGCAGGGGCCACTTAACTGCTCTGGCGAGCATGCTGACAAAAAGCTCGCCGCTGAAAGTCATGGCGACTGGCGCTGGTGGCGGCGTCGAGGTCAGGCGCTTACGATCAGATTTCGGGGGTATAGCGACCTTAATATCTCAACCTCGGTCTAGGCTGCCGTAAGGATAAAGAGCTTCGATGGCGGATAAAGAAGGCGTCGCGTTGGACGCGAAAAGCCCGGGTTGGAATAACCCGGGCTTGGCAAGGCAAGGTGTTCGTCGCGCGATCAGACCGTGTGGGTCTTGAGCGCGGCGAGGTTCCACTCGGGTTGGCCGCATTCGCGGGCGACCTCGTTGAAGGCCTCGACCTCGGCTTTGGTGAACAGGAGGCCGCCGGCGGCGGCGCTGGCCTTGGCGAAGTTGGCCTCGATCTGGCCGGGGATGATGGCGCCGTCGTTGCCGTGGCCCATCACGTCGGCGAGCACGGCCTTGATGTTCTCGGTCTGGCTGCGGCCCTTGGCGAAGAGGCCGGAGCCAAGCGCCTCGGGATGGATCACTTGGAAGAAGAAGGCGCAGGTGCCCTTCTCGCCCTCGGGCACCTTGTCCCAACGGTTGCGGATGGTGGGGAGCGAACCGCCGATGAAGGCGCCGACGACCTCGTTGAGGAGCGAGAGGCCGTAGCCCTTGTGCGCGCCGAAGGGGAGGAGAGCGGCGACCTCGTCGGGGTTGGTGGTGGGCTTGCCGTCCTTGTCCACCGCGGCCATGGGCGGGAGTTGTTTGCCCTCGCGCTTGAGCTGCTGCACGCGGCCCATGGCGATGACGGAGGTGGCCCAGTCGATCACCATGGGGAAGCCGATGGCGTCGGTGGTGGGGAAGCCCCAGGAGTGCGGGTTGGTGCCGAGGGTGGGGAACTTGCCGCCGAAGGGGACGACCTCGGCGAGGGCCGCCGTGCAGTTGGTGTAGGCGATGTAGCCGCGGCGGGCGGCGTCCATCACGTAGCCGGCGCCCCAGAGGTAGTGGAAGGCGTTGTCCACGGAGACGGTGCCGACGCCATACTTGTCGGCGAGGCGGATGGCCTCGTCGATCGCGCGGTAGGCGGTGGCCTGGCCGAGCTTTTTGTTGGCGTTCCAGATCTTGGCGGAGGGGAAGCGGGAGGGGCGCTCCTCGATCTGGGCGCCGGGCACACAGCCCTTCGAGCCGGAGCCGAAGAGGTGGTCGAGGTGAAGGGCCTTGAGGCCGTTATGGGTGCGGATGCCGTGGCGCGAGGCCTCGGCGCAGAAACGCGCGCCCTCGGCGGCCTCGTCGGCCAGGTATCCGCGGTGCTGATACGCGGCGGCGACGAGGGCGTTGTGCTGTTGTTCGGGGACGACGAAGTAGGTTTCGGGCATGGCGGAGGTATTAGGAGATTCGGGAGGGTTGTTTTTTAGACACGGAGAGCACGGAGCGCGGACACGGAGGGCACGGAGATCGGAGAGGCGGAACGAGGATGAATGAGACCTGAATTCACTGAGGGTTTGGCTCCGTGAACTCCGTGTCTGGGCTCCGTGCCCTCCGTGACCTACGATCGGCCGGCCTCAGGCGAGGTAGTTCTTGGGGGCGACCTCGGGGTTGATCTGGGCGAGGGGTTTCTCGCCCTTCATCGCGAGGATGAGGTTTTTCACGGCGGCGGTGGCCTGGCGCTGCACGCTCTCGGCGGTGCGGGAGCCGATGTGCGGGGTGCAGACGACGTTGGGCAGCTTGGTGAGGGGGTGGTCGGCGGCGGGCGGCTCCTGGTCGAGCACGTCGGTGCCGTAGCCGCCCACGCGGCCGTCCTTGAGGGCGGCGGCGATGTCGGCGGTGTGGACGATCTCGCCGCGGGCGCAGTTGAGGATGAGCACGCCGGGCTTCATCTTGGCGATGGTCTCGGCGCGGATGAGGTCCTGCGTCTCGGGGGTGAGGTTGGTGTGGAGCGAGAGGTAGTCGGCGACGGCGAAGACCTCGTCCATGGTGGCGGCGCGGGCGACCTGGTGCTCGGCGGCGAACTTCTCGTCCCAATAGACGTCGTAGCCGACGACTTTCATGCCGAAGGCGCGGGCGCGGATGGCGACCTCCTTGCCGATGCGGCCGAGGCCGATGATGCCGATGGTCTTTTCCAGGAGCTCGTGGCCGGTCTTGCGTTTCCAGCCGCCGGAGCGGGTGGAGTCGGTGTGGAAGAGGAAATTCTTCTCGAGGGCGAGGAGGAGGAGGAAGGTGTGCTCGGCGACGGTGGTGTGGTTGACGCCGGGGGTGAAGAGGAGGGGCAGGCCCATCTCGGTGCAGGCCTTCACGTCGATCTTGTCCACGCCGATGCCGTATTTGGAGAGGACCTTGAGGCGGGGCTTGGCCTTCTCGAGGACCTTGCGGGTGATCATGTCGTCGCCGCAGATGTAGCCGTCGATGTCGCCGACGAGGGCGAGGGTGTCGGCCTCGTTGAGCGGACCCCGGGCGCGGATGATTTCCCAGCCGGTGTCGGCGAGGAGCTGGTGGTGGACGCCGGGCGTGTCTTGAAACGAGGTCGTCGTGAGGAGGATGCGGGGGGTGGCCATGGGAGAGGGAAGAGGAGCGGAACATGGGCCGGGGCTCCGGGCCTGGCCAGCGGCAAGGGTGTGAGAAGGTTTGCAGCCGGCTTGAGCGTTGCGTGGCGGGGCGGGATGGGCGAGACCCGGGATTTCCCATGCCGAACAAGGTTTCCGCCCGTGTCCTGAACTCCGCGACCGAAGTGCTGCGCAAGAAACTCGGTGCAAAGGTGGTGCATACCGACGCCGCGATGCTCGAGGCGGCCTCGTATGATTCCAGCCGCATCTCGGTGCGGCCGGCGGCGGTGGTGCGGCCGACGAAGCGCGCGCAGATCGGCGTGGTGCTGGAGCTGGCGAACAAGCACGGCATCCCGGTGACGCCTCGCGGACGCGGCACCACGCTGATGGGCTCGGCGGTGCCGATCCAAGGCGGCTGGGTGCTCGATTTGCTCGCGCTCGACAAGATCGAGATCGATGCCGAGGCGGGGCTGGCGCACGTGCAGGCCGGTGCGAAAGTCGGCGACGTGCAACGCGCGGCGGCGGCGGCCGGCTGGTTTTACCCTCCCGATCCGTCCTCGAAGGAATACTCGACCATCGGCGGCAACATCGCCTGCAACGCGGGCGGCATGCACGGCGGCAAATACGGCGTGACGCGCGATTTCGTGGTCGCGCTCAAGGGCTACCTGCCGACGGGCGAGTTTGTGGAGTGGGGCACGGCGACGCGGAAATTCGCGGCGGGTTTCAACCTGCGCGACCTGTGGATCGGCAGCGAGGGCATGCTCGGCGTGGTGAGCGACGCGGTGCTGCGGCTCATCCCGGCGCCGGCGGCGCGCTGGACCTTGCTCACGAGCTTCGCGGACGAAGTGTCGGCCTTCCGGGCGGCGCGGGCGCTCTTCGGCGCGCGGGTGCAGCCGGCGATCTGCGAGTTTCTCGACCGCTATTCGGTGGAGTGCGCGGAGCGGGCGATGCGGACGACGATCTTCCCGGGGCAGCCGGGCAAGCCGGTGATCCTGCTCGAGCTGGCGGGCTCGGAGGCGGAGCTGGCGGACGCGAAGCAGGCGGTGCTGGCCTGGGCGCGGGCGCACGCCGTCGGCCATCGCGAGGCGAAGACGCGCGAGGAGGCGGAGTCGCTCTGGGCGGTGCGCCGCAAGTGCTCGGGCGCGATGTTCCAGATGGGCGACGCGAAGCTCAACGAGGACATCACCGTGCCGCTCGGCGCCTACGAGGAGTTTGCCGTATGGCTGGAGCAACTACGCGTGAAGTCGCGGCTGGCGATCCCGACCTTCGGGCATCTGGCCGACGGCAATCTGCACGTGAACATCATGTATCACAAGGCGGCGCCGAGGGAGTGCCGCGCGGCGGAGCGGGCGGTGCTGGCGTTGATGAAGAAGGTGGTGGCGCTGGGCGGCGCGATCTCGGGCGAGCACGGCATCGGGCTGGCCAAGACGCCCTTCCTGCGCATGCAGCATTCGCCGGCGCAGGTGAGGGCGATGCGCGCGGTGAAGGACGCGCTCGACCCGCGGGGAATCCTCAACCCCGGGAAGATGTTCGACGTCTTCGAGGTCTGGAAAGCGCCGCGCGTGGCGGTGAGTTTCCCCTGGGATCACAAGTGATGCCGATCCGGCGGCGGGCCTGCCTCCCCTTTAGTCCGCCGCCGGGGCGGCGGTGATCGTGAAAAGGATCGCGCGTTCCGGCGACAGGTAGGCCGCGGCGAGGGCGTCGAGCTCGGCCTTGGTGATGGCGGCGTGGTCGGCGTAGCGATCGCGCGCGCGGTCGAGCCTCCACGGGTGCTCCTGCGACGAGGCGAGCACGGTGGAGAGCCAGTAGGCGTTGGCCCGCTCGGTCTCGCGCAGGCGGGTGAGGATGGGCAGGCGGGCGCGTTCGAGTTCCTCCTCCGTGACGCCGTGGGCGGCGAGATCGGCCGCGGCCGCGAGGATGGCCGGGCGCACGCGCTCGGCCTCGGCGGGATCGAGCGTCACGCGGGCGAGGATGAAGCCGTAGTCGCGGTAGGTGTCGCTCGGCGTGCTGCCGGCCGCGGGGCTGTAGCTGCCGCCGAGCTCCTCGCGCACGGTCTTGCGCAGGCGGTCGGAAAACACCTCCGCGAGCAGGCCGAGGCGGCGGGCGCGGGCGGTGTCGCGGGCGTCGGTCGTGGGCCAGTAAAACGAGAACACTTTTTTCGGCACAGAGGCGACGACGCCGAGCGCGTGTTCGCCGGCGGGCGCGGTGCGCACGGCGCGCAGCTCCTCGAGGGCGGGCCGGGAGGCCTCGCGCGGGGGCAGGGCGCCGAGCGTGGAGGCCGCGGCGGCGACGGCGGCCTCGACGTCGAGATCGCCGACGAGGGTGAGCTCGATGGCGCCGGAGGCGAGCTGCGGGGCGAGCCAGTCGCGCAGCTCGGCGAGGGTGCGCGCGAGGGCGTCCTCGCGGCGCGGCACGCCGAAGCGGTGGTCGCCCGAGGCGAGGATGCGCGGCACCTCCACGCTCAGCGGGCCGGAGGGATCGGTGGCGAGGCGGGCGTAGAAGGGCTCGAGGCGGCGGCGCGCGGTGAGCTCGGCCTCGGGGCGGTAGCCGGGGTCGGCGATGTGCGCGGCGAGGAGCTGGAGTTGGAGGCCGAGGTCGGCCGGCGTGGTCTGGCCGGTGAAGACGAGGGCGTCCTCGCCGACCTGGAAACCGACGCCGACGTTGCGGCCGGCGAGGATGCGGCGCAGCTCGTCCTCGGAGTGTTTGCCGAGGCCGCCGGCGGTGAAGGCGGCGCCGCCGAAAAAGGCGAGACCGGGGCGCTCGGCGGGCTCGGTGAGCTGGCCGGTGCCGACGCGGGCGCGCAGGCCGATGGTGCCGGCCTCGAAGTCGGTGCGCTTGAGGTTGAGGCGGACGCCGTTGGCGAAGACGAGCTGGGTGACGCCGAGGTCGGCGACCTCGGCGCGCGAGGCGATCTCGCCGGCGGCGCCGAAGTCCTCGTAGGCCCAGGCCGCGTCGGCGCGCTCGGGCAGGGGCTCGACCTCGAGGGCCTCGGCGGCGACGTAGGCCGCGGCGATGGCGGAGGCGGGCGAGGCGTCGCCGCGCAGGTCGGTGTTGCCAAAGACGCCGACGAGGCGACCGCCCTCGGAGCGCCAGGCCTCGGCGAAGGCGGCGTGGACCTCGGCCGGCGTGAGCGTCTCGAGGGCGGGGCCGTAGAGGGCGAGGTCGGCGGCGGGCGTGGTGGGCACGGCGCCCTCGATGAAGGCGTCCACGAGCTGCTCGGTGCGTTCGTCGGAGCGGCGGGTGGGGTCGGTGCGTTGCGCCTGCTCGAGCGCGTTGCGGAAGTCGGCGACGGCTTCGCGCAGCTCGGCCGCGTGGAAGCCGTGGACGAGGGCGCGGCGCAGCTCGTTTTCGCCGACGCGCAGGGTCTCGGCCCATTGGCCGGGGCGGGCGGTGAGGGAGAGCGCGACGGCGTCGAAGACGGCGGGGAAAGAGCTGTCGCCGACGGAGGCGCGGACGAAGGGGGCCTCCTCGGATTTGGCGAGCTCGGCGAGGCGGCGGTTGAGGATGGAGAAGGCGAGTTCGCGAGGGAGGAGGCGGAGGCGCTTGGCGGAGGAATCGGGCGCGGTGTCGGCAGGGCGCACGACGCGGAGCGAGACGGTGGTGGCGCTGGCCTCGGGTTCGTGGTGGTGGCCGAAGCGGGCGCGGCCGGCGTCGTCGGAGCGGCCCGACTTGTCGGCGTAGCCGAGGGGGCGGCCGTAGTCGGGCGCGGGGCGGCCGGGGCCGCGGCCGGCGAGCGGGGCGAAGGCGGCCTCGAGGGGCTCGCGGAAGGCGGCGGCGTCGAGGTCGCCGACGGCGATCACGGCGATGCGCTCGGGGCGATACCAGGTTTCAAAGAAGTCCACGAAGGCGTCGCGGCCCGCCTGGCGGATCACGGACTCGATGCCGATGGGGAGGCGGTCGGGCAGGCGGGTGCCGGCGAAGAAGAAGGCGTAGCCGGCGACGGCGGCGCGGTAGTCGGCGGAATCGCGCGCGAGTTTTTCGGAGAGGATGATGCCGCGTTCGCGCTCGATTTCCTCGGGGAGCAGGAGGAGCCGGCCGGCGAAATCGGCGAGCACGCGAAAGCCCTCGGCGACGGTCTCGGGGCGGGTGTCGGGGAGCTCGATCTTGTAAACGGTGCGGTCGAAGGAGGTGTAGGCGTTGGTGTCGCCGCCGAAGTTCATGCCGAGGCGCTGGAAATATTCGACCAGCGTGCCGGCGGGGTAGTTCTCGGTGCCGTTGAAGGCCATGTGCTCGAGGAAGTGGGCGAGGCCCTGCTGCTCGTCGGTTTCGTGGAGCGAGCCGGCGGCGACGACGAGGCGGAGCGAGGCGCGGCCGCGCGGCTCGGGGTTGGAGCGGAGGGCGTAGCGCACGCCGTTGGGGAGCTGGCCGAGGAGCAGGGCGGGATCGGGCGCGAGGTCGGTGAGGCCGGGCGCGGGGGGAAACAGGAGCGCGGGGCGCGGTTCGGCGGGCTGCGCGGCGAGGGCGGGGAGCGGGGCGCCGGCGCCGCCGAGAAGGACGAGGCCGCAGAGGAGGACGAGACGGAGCGGGCGGGAGAGTGGCATGGGGAGTGGCGAATGACGCATCGTGCGGGGCGGATGTCGAATGCGCAAAGACCCGGGAAAACGCCGCGGTTGCCGTGGGCGGTCGGCGGGGGAGGAGGGCGGCGCGGGTCTGCGGAGCGACGGGCGCCGGCGGTGC
>JAUWBD010000226.1 GCA_030605125.1 Verrucomicrobiota bacterium
CTCGACCGCGAGGCGCGCGTGCTGATGAACGAGCGCGTGTGGCGGCTCAACGACATGGTCTCGCCCGAGCTCGGCCTGCGCCTCAGCGCCGTGCGGCCCAACCTGCTCGTCTTCACCGACGCCCAAGGCCGCACCTACGAGAAGCCCTTCTGAACCCCGCCCCCGCGCCGCCGCCCGCCTCGCGATGAGCCTTCCCGCCCCCGACGACGATTCCGCCGCCCGCCTCGCCGCCCGCCCCGGCCACCTCTACGTCGTGGCCACCCCCATCGGCAACCTCGCCGACCTGAGCGAGCGCGCCCGCCTCGTCCTCTCCACCGCCGACCTCGTCGCCTGCGAGGACACCCGCACCACCGGCGCCCTGCTCACCCGCCTCGGCCTGCACCGCCCGCTCTTCCCCTACCACGACCACAACGAGACCGCCGCCGCCGAGCAGCTCCTCGCCCGCCTCCGCGAGGGCAAGTCCGTCGCCCTCGTCTCCGACGCCGGCACGCCCGCCATCAGCGACCCTGGCTTTCGCGCCGTGCGCGCCTGCCGCCGCGCCGGCCTGCCGGTCGTGCCCATCCCCGGCGCCTGCGCCCTCGCCGCCGTGCTCAGCGCCAGCGGCCTGCCGAGCGACGGCTTCCTCTTCGTCGGCTTCCTCCCGCCCAAGACCAGCGCCCGCGTCGCGTTCCTGGAGAAGTATCGAAATTTCGACTACACGCTCGCCTTCTACGAGAGCTGCCACCGGATCGACAAGTTCGCCGCCGAGATCGTCGCCACACTCGGCCCGGACCGCGTGGTCTGCCTCGCCAAGGAGGTGACGAAGCTCCACGAGACCTTCCTCGTCGGCCCCGCCGCCGAGGTGGAGCAACGTCTCGCCAAGCTCAGCCTCAAGGGCGAGTTCGTGGTGCTCATCGCCCCTGCGGACTTCGTGCTCTGAGCCAGCACCCGAGCCGCAGGGCGGCTAGGGCTTCGGGGCGCGCGGCTTGCGCAACACCGCCCAGGCCAGCAAGGCCAGGCCCGCGCCCGCCGCCACGAACCAGTCTCCCCGCCGCACGTAGAGCGTTTGCACATCGACGAAACGGGCGTCGCGCGTGATCTCCAGCACCGCGCCACCACGGAAGTAGATCGTGCCTTCGCCGCCCTGCGCCCGCTCGCGCGCATGGGGACGCGTGCGCACCTCGCCGCTCGCCGTCTCCTTCGTGAGCACCGCCCGGATGGCGCCGCACTCGTCGATCCAGCCGCTCCAGCCCGAGTTGCCCGCGCGCAGCACCGGCCGGCGCGTCTCGACCGCGCGCAGCACCGAGTGCGCCGCGTGCTGGTAGGCCGCCGCGCCCTCGCCGAACCAGCCGTTGTTGGTGTTGACCACCAGCACCTCGGCCCCCGCCGCCACGCTGCGACGCGCCAGCCGCGGGAAAATATCCTCGTAGCAGATCAGCGCGCCCAGCCGCGTGCTCGCCTCGCCGCCCGGCCGGTCCCGGCCGACGGGCGCCACGATCAAGCCCGGCCCGTCTCCGCGTGCGAAATCGCCGCCCACCGGCACCACTTTTTCCAACCACCCGAGCACCGGCCGCAGCGGGACGTATTCGCCAAAGGGCACGAGGTGGCGTTTGGCGTAGAACGGCTCGGCCATCCCGGCTTCCGGCGTGGCGAGAAACACGCCGTTCCACCAGCGGTCGTCCGCCGTGCCTTCTCCTTCAAAACCGATCGAGCCGAACACCAACGGCACGCCCGACCGGCGCACCAGCCGCTCGGTCCAGGCCTGCATGCCCGCGTCGCCCTTGGCCGCGAGCGGAGTCGTCGCCTCCGGCCAGAGCAGGAGATCCGGCCTCAGCGCCGCCACGCGCAGCGTCTCCTCCTCCAGCGTGCGCAAGATCGTCCCCGCCTCCGCCGGGTCCCACTTCACCACCTGCGGGATCGCGGGCTGCACGATGCCGACCTCCGCCCAAGGCCGGTGATGCCGCGCGCGGTCAAAGGTCTCGCGCGCCGTGAGCAGCAGGCAACCGAGCAGCAGGACCATCGCGGTGAGAAACTCCGGGCAGCGCGAGCGGCCGATGAAGATCCCGCGCGGCTCGCCCGCGCTCGGCCCCACGCCCGTCGCCTCCGCCTCCGCGCGCTCCTCGCGCCCGAGCAGCTTCCAGGCGTAGCTCGCAAAGGCCACGTTGACCGCGATAAGCACGAAGCTGACGCCCCAGGCGCCCGTGTAGGCCGCGGGTTGCAGCACGCTCAGGCGCTCCCACTGCGTCGCCGCCAGCGGCAGCCAGGGAAACCCGCTCAGGAACCAGCTCCGCGTCCACTCCACCACCACCCAGGCCCCGGCGAGGCCCAGCAGCATGAGCACGCGTTGCCACCAGGGCCGGCCGGCCATGCGCGGCATCGTCCAGCGCGCCGCCGCAAACCACGCGCCCACCCAAGCGCCCACCACCGGGCCGAGCAGCAGGAGCCCGCCGACCGTGACGTGCCGCAGCCAGCCGAGCGTGATCGTCCAAGCCAGAGCCTGCGCCGCGAAGATCGTCCAAAGGAACAAGCGCCAGCTCGGGGCGCGAAAGGCCCAGAACACGGCCGGCGCGGCGAAGACGTAGGCGAGCTCCGGATAACGCGCGGGCGGCATCATCGCCACCGTGGCGCCCAGCGTGGCGAGCCCCACCAGCACGGCCCACACCGCCTGCTCATGGCGGCGCAGGAAAGCGGCGCCGATCCGCGGCTCGTCGGTCACGTAGGGGGCCGGCTCCTTCGCGGCATGGTCCAGGGCTTCGTGCATGGTCGCGCGCAACGTGGTCCACCCTGCCCGCCCATCGCAACTCTTCCCCGCGCTCGGCCTCGCGTTTGCGAGGCGCGGTCAGAGCTGCGCCGCGGCGGGCTCGTCCACCAGCCAGACCACGTTTTCGGCGCAGGTCTTGAGGAGCTGCGAGGGCACGTTTTCGACATCGAGCGGGCCGCGGTGCACGCGGTGCAGCGCGGCGGCCTTGCCGGCGCCGAGCGCCATCACGACGATCTTGCCGCAGGCGCGCAGGCCGCCGGGCGTGATGGTGAGGCGCCAGCCCTTGCCCGGCACCTCCTGGCCGCCGAAGAGCAGGCCGCCGTCGTCCTTGAGGAGAGGGGTTTGAGGGAAGAGCGAGGCGGTGTGGCAGTCGTCGCCCATGCCGAGGAAACACAGGTCGTAGGCGCGGCCGGGGCCGGCGAGGATGAGCATCGTCTTGCGATAGGCCTCGGCGGCCTCGGCGACGGGCCAGGCCACCATCCAGGGCAGGCGGCGGTCGGTGGCGACGCCGAGGGGCGCGAGGAGCTGGCGCTCGGCGTTGCCGAAATTGCTGTCGGGGCTGGAGAGCGGCACGTGACGCTCGTCGCTCACCGTGAAGTGCGTGCCGTTGATCAGCTCCGGCGGGAGCGCGGAGGACTCGACGCACCACTTGTAGAAGGCGGCGGGCGTGCTGCCGCCGGTGAGCGCCCAGAGGAAGCGGCCGGGGCGCGCCGCGGCCTGCGCGGCGAGCGTGATGCGGAGGGCTTCGGAGAACAGTTCGGCCTGGGTGCCGACGACGACGCGGCCAAAGTCGGAGGGGATTTCGCGCATGGTGAAGAAAGAGGTGGGGCGCGACCGCTGGGCGCGCCGAGGATGGTGCGTGTGCGTGAAGGCGGGCCCAGCGGTCCCGCCCTGCCCTCAGAAGAACATCGCCTCGGCGAGCGCCGCCTCGGGGCTGAGCAGGCTGATCGCCGTGGCGAGCTCGGTGGCGGCGCCGCGGAAGTGGGCGGAGAGGTGGGCGCAGCCCTTCGCGAAGTCACCGTCGAAGCGGAAGCTCTGCACGTTGCCGTAGGTGAAGAGCAGCTCCACCGCATCCGGCGCGAGGTTGGCGGCGGCCTCGACCTTGACGGCGAGGTTGGAGGGGGCGCCGCAGCCGACGAGGCGGGCGCGGGACCACTCGCCGAGCACCCGGGCCTCGGCGCGACGGGCGGCGCCATGGCGGACCACCACGGCGCCCAATCCGTCGGCGAGGGCCGCGGGCTGGTGGGCGCTGAGGAACTGGCCGATGGTCTGGCGCACGGGCAGGAGGCGGGCGTGCACGAGATCGCGCACCGCCTCGGGGCGCGGCCAGGCCACCTCGCCCTGGTCCTCGGGCGGCACGAGCGAGCGGTCGATCAGGATGCGCTTGGCCTTGGTCAGGAGGTATTGATACGCGCCGAGCTTCGCGGAGGAGGCGAAGTTGTGCGCCCAGTAATAGACAGGCAGATCGGTCGAGAGGCAGATCGAGACCTGGTTTTCGAGGAAAACGCGGGCCGCGGTCGGGTAGTTGAGGATGACGAACTCGCAGCAGCGCAGGTCGCCGCGGGTTTTGCCCGGGTGGCACTCGCCGTAGATCTTGGCGCGGATGGTGGCGTCGTGGACGTTTTCCTCGCGCGTGGGGCAGAGCACGACGACGCGGCAGGGGTAGCGCTTGGAAAAGCGCACGGCAGTCTGGAACTGCGCGAGCGCGTCCTGCGGCGTGGTGTGGAGGCCGAGGTGGAGAACGAAGTTGACCTGCGTGGCCTTGGCGTCGTCGCCCGGTTTGGACGTGGCGCGCTCATCCGTGGCCCACATGCGGGCGAGGCTTTTGGAGATGGAGCCGACCGGGGTTTCCAAGCCGGGAAGAGCGTCGAAGATGGAAGACATCGGAGATGTAATGACGAATGCCGAATGACTAATGACGAATGACGAATGGAAATCCCTGGGTGACGACGCGGGAAGCTTAGGCGGAGCCCCGGCTCATTCGACATTCGTCATTGGTCATTCGTCATTACGCGGCGCGAAGCGCCGCGTCAGGGTTGGCGCCAGGCGTGGTTGTTCTTGGCGAGGAGGGCGTCGGCGTTGGCCGGGCCCCAGCCGCCGGCGACATAGCTGTCCATGCCTTCGCGGCCGGCCTCGGCCCAGGCCTTGAGCACGGGCGTGTAGAGCTGCCAGGAGGTCTCGGCCTCGTCGCCGCGGATGAAGAGCGTGCCGTCGCCGATCATGGCGTCGAGGACGAGGCGCTCGTAGGCCTCGGGCGTGTTGGAGCCGTAGGTCGCGGAGTAGCGGAAGTTCATCTTCACCGGCTGGGTGCGGGTCTCGAGACCGGGCACCTTGCCGTTGAGGATGAGCGAGAGGCCCTCGTCGGGCTGGATCTGGAAGGCGAGGGTGTTGGGCGCGAGGTCGAAGCGGTCGCTGCCGGCGAAGAGCGTGCCGGGCGGGCGCTTGAACTGCACCGCGATCTCGGTGACGCGGCGGGCCATGCGTTTGCCGGAGCGCAGGTAGAAGGGCACGCCCTGCCAGCGCCAGTTGTTGATCGAGAGGCGCACCGCCGCGTAGGTCTCGGTGGCGGAGGTCTGCGGGATGTCCTGCTCCTCGAGGTAGCCCTTGGCGGTCTTGCCGCCCATCATGCCGGAGGCGTATTGGGCGCGGGCGACGTCGCCGCCGGGGCCGAGGTTGAGCGGCTGGATGGCCTTGAGGACCTTCACCTTCTCGTTGCGGACCGCCTCGGCGTCGAGCGAGACGGGCGGCTCCATCGCGGTGAGCGCGACGAGCTGCATGGTGTGGTTCTGGATCATGTCGCGCAGGGCGCCGCTCTGCTCGTAGTAGCCGCCGCGGGTGCCCACGCCGACCTCCTCCGCCACGGTGATCTGCACGTGGTCGATGTAGTTGCGGTTCCAGAGCGGCTCGAAGATCGAGTTGGAGAAGCGCTGCACGAGCAGGTCCTGCACGGTCTCCTTGCCGAGGTAGTGGTCGATCCGATACACCTGATGCTCCTCGAGCACCTCACGGATCACGCCGTTGAGCGCGACCGCCGACTCGAGGTCCTTGCCGAAGGGCTTTTCCACGATGACCTTCGTGTGCAGCGGGGTGCCGAGGCGGCGCGAGGCCAGGCCGGAGGCGCCGAGGTTGCGCAGGATGGGCGCGAAGACGGAGGGCGGCGTGGAGACGTAGAAAAGGACCTGCAGGTCGCGACCGAGCTTTTTCTCGATCGCGGCGATGTGCTCGGCGAGGCGGGTGAAGGCCGCGGGATCGTCGTAGCCGCCCGCGACGTAGGTGGTGTTTTGCGCGACGTGGCTCCACACGTCCTGGTTCAGCTCGCGTCGGGAAAACTCCTTGATCGCGCCGGCGGCGATCGTGCGGAACTCGTCGTCCGGAATGGGCTTGCGGCCGTAGCCGACGAGGAAGAAGTCGGCGGGCAGGAGGTGATCGAAGCCCAGGTTGTAGATCGCCGGGATGAGCTTGCGCGCGGTGAGATCGCCCGAGGCGCCGAAAATGACGATCACCGTCGGCGGGGTGCCGCGGTGCTTGCTGAGACCTTGTAGGAACGGATGGCGAGGCGCTTCGGACATGGCGTAAATTGCCCGAAACTACGCGGCGGCTGACAGGCTCCGGCAAGGCTAATGCGGTGAATAATCAGCATGAAACCGATTAGGCGGCATCATCTCCGCCCGCGCGCTCAGCCGGGATCATTCAGTTGGCCGGCGGAGCAGCGGGGCGAGGTGGCGAGCAGATTTTGGTGCGGACCGAGCGAAGGAATACCCGGAGGGTATTTCGAGACGACGGAGCGCGGTAGCGCGGAGATGGCATCGCCGTAGGCGATGG
>JAUWBD010000116.1 GCA_030605125.1 Verrucomicrobiota bacterium
CATCCCCCGCCCCATGTCCTCCCGCCACCATAGGCGCGCGTTCACGCTCATCGAGCTGCTGACCGTGATCGCCATCATCGGCATCCTCGCCGCGATCATCATACCCACCGTGGGCGCCGTGCGCGCCAAGGCCCGGACGACGCAGTGCGCCTCCAACGTCCGCCAGATCGCCACCGACATGCTGCTCTACGCGAACGAGAACAAGCAGCTCCTGCCCAAGGCGGAGGGAGGCAACAGCTGGGTGATCAAGATCTCCCCGTATCTGAACATCCCGCCGGGCACGGTGGGCCCGCCGCCGCTGCCTCGCATCGCGGGCGTGCTCATGTGCCCCGCCTACTCGGGCGATCCCGCGCTGCGCGACATGAACTACGGCCTCAACTCCGCGATCGAGGACAAGGCCCTCAACCCCTACTGGCAGTATAGGCTGAACGTGCCTGCCCCGGCGCGCACCATTCTCCTGGCCGAGCTCGAGACGAACTCCGAGATCGTGACGCCCGCGCAGACCGTGGTTAACAAGGCGGTGCGCCGGCACGCCGGCAATTCCGCCAACTACGGTTTCGTCGATGGCCACGTCGAGACGCTCTCCGGCGTCATCGAGCCGGCGGATCCCCGCTGGTATCGCTTCCCCACCAACCCCTGATTCCCCCGTCCGGCCCTCCGCCCGACGCCCGTGGACGGTTCGCCCGCCATGCGGGGCGGCGCCTGCGCGCGGATGGGCCGAGGCGACCCGGGGCAACCCTTTCACCTGTGCATGCCTTTGTCCGCGCCGTCGCTCGCCGCCGGTTTCTTTTCGGGGTCGCGGGGCTTCTCCTCGCCCCGTGTGTATTCAATCACATGATACGGGCCGACGTCCGGGATTTTTCCGCGTCCCACTTCTGGAATGGCCGGACCGTCGGCGCCGGCTACCGGATCTACGTCCCGCCGCGTTCGGAGACGCCGACGATCCGGGCGGTCGTCTTCATCTACCCGGGGACGGGCGGCGACTATCGCTACCAGGTCAACGATCCGTTCTTCCAGGAGGCCGCGCGCGCGCTCGATGTCGCGCTCATCGGGGCGGACACCGGTGGCTACACGGCGATCGGCTCCAGCAACGCGGAGGCCGAGGTCGCGTTGGCCGCGATTCTCTCGGCGGCGGCGCAGGCCGTCGCCCGCCCCGAACTCGTGAACGTGCCGATCGCGGCGACCGGGCACTCGCTCGGCGGTTTCAGCACCAGCAAGTGGGCGAGCTTTTACCCGCGGCGCGTGATCGCCGCCGTGCCGCAGCGCGGCTCGACCTCGCCCATGGGGAGCGATCTCGCCGCGAGCCTGAAGGTGCCTTATCTCGTGATCGTGGGCTCGGCCGATCCGAACTCGGTCACGAATCCCAACACGATCTCGAAGGGCGATTATGCGCGCTGGCGGAGCGCCACCGCGCCCGACGGTCACGCCGGCTTCGCGGTGGACTGGACCATAGACCACGATTCGTTCGGCAACCAGACCTGGGCGCTGGCCTGGGTCTATATCGCGGAGGCCTTGAAGCTCCGCTATCCCGCGGGCCAGCTGCCTTCGGCCATCCCCGGCCAGCCGCTGGCGCTGAACGACATCCCGCTCGCGAACGGCTGGCTCGGCCAGCGAGCCTACGTCAGCTCCTCGACCGGCGCCGACCGAAGCCCGTTTTGCCAGATCGCGCCCTACGCCGACTATGTCGGCGTGAAGACCGACGCCTCCTGGCTGCCGAACGAGACGGTGGCGCGGGCCTATCAGGCCTTCAACTCCTTCGATGGCGTCGCGACGCGCACGGGGACTCCGCGACAGGGCCCGCTCGCGATAGTCGGCGCGGCCGCTCCGCTGGTGGCCCCGGCGCCGTCCGTCGCGGGCGTGGACATCCCGCCCCAGATCGCGGTGCACCCCGCCGGCTCGCCGATCGAGATCGTCGTCGATCCACGCGAGTTCGACGACCTCCGCTCGATCACGTCGATGACCTACCACCGTGGCGACCAACTGCTGGCGGAGCAGACCGCGCCGGCGGCGGACGGAGTCTGGCGCCTCACGACGCAGCTGCCCGCCAAGGGCGTTTACAGCTTCACCGTCGTCGCGACCGATTCCGCGGGCAACCAGACCGCGGCCTTCCGCCCCGTCGTGGCCGCGGAGCCGAGGTTTTCGGCCTCCCGTTACGACAGCGACTTCGACGAGCCGGAATATGTGGTCGGCAGCCCGGTCACGGCGCTGGCGGAGGACGCGCAGGCGGGCAGGTTTTGGACCGTTTCCGGCGGCGCCGGCGCGACCGCGACGGTGGACGCCGGAGGGGCCGGAGGGTCGAGGCGTATCGTTTTCTCGGATACGTCGTCCGCCGCCGGGGCGAACGTCGCCGCCGCCCTCGATCTTTCCGCCGTGGACCCGGCGGTGCGCGGCGTCTTCAGGGTCGGCTTTCGCGCCTCGCTCTCCGGGCTCTCCCCTTCGACCGCCAACGGGGTGAATTTCTCCTTCGGCACGAAGGGGTCCTTCACCAACTACAGCGCGGCGTCGCCGTCGCAGGCCTCGTCGCAGTGGCTCGTGGTCGCGACCGACACCACCCCCCTGTCCCCGGTAGGCGGCACGTCCACGAGCCGCGGCTTTATGGTCACGATCCTCACCGCGCGGGCCGGCGGCTCGAGCATCGCCTTCCGGCCGCGTCAGGCGGACGGCCACACCCTCGCGACCTGGGAGGAGGGAGGCGACTTCACGGTCTCGGCGGTCATCGATCCCGCCACCTTCGCCTATCGCAGCATCGTGGTGAACGGCGTGGAGCAGATAGGCATCGCGAAAAACGCCCTCAACGGATCCGTCATCCCCGCCGACCAGTTTTTCATCCCCGCGAGCGCCACGCCCGACACGACCTTCCGGTTCTACTCCACGAGCGCCAACGTGGGCTCCGTGCGGCTCGACAGCCTCTCGGTGCAGCCCCTGCTCGCGACACCGTCCGCGCTCGTGGCGAAACCCGGAGCGCGGCCCGGCGAGATCGCGCTCTCATGGACGCCCGTGCCGGCCGCGGAGCGCTTCGAACTCCAGCGCGCGTTGTCCGAGGGCGAGGCCTTCACGACGGTGGCGGAGCCCGCGGCGGGCACGAGCGCCTGGACGGACGGCGGGTTGGCGCCGGGGGCGACCGCGCGATACCGCTTGCGGGCGGAGAGCGACGGCGAATGGACGGCGTTTTCCAGCGTGGCCTCCGCCGTGCCTTTCCTGCCGGACAGCTACGATGGCTGGCGCTACCTCGCCTTCGGCGGGGCCGCGACTCCCGAGGCAACGGCCCCCGCGGCCGACGCCGACGGCGACGGGGTGGCGAATTTGATCGAGTATCTGGCGGGCCGCTCCGGGACCGATGCCGAGTCGCCGCTCGCGGTGGCGGGGCTCGAAACGAGCGCGGGCGACAAATACCTCAGCCTCACGTTCACCCGCGACCCCGCCGTGGCCGACGGCGAACTGCGGGTGGAAGGCGCGGACGATCTCGCGGGCGAGTGGATGTCATTGGGCGCGCTCGAGCCGGGCGAGCGGGTGGCGGTGTGGGACGGTGTTCCGGCGCCCGGTTTGCAAACGGTGCGCGTGCGCGACAGCCGGCCCTTGCCAGGCCTCGGCCCGGGGCGGCGATTCCTCCGCCTGCGCGGTGTGCTGGACTCCGCGCCGACCTTCACGACCGGTTTCGAGTCCGACTCGGGCTACGTCGCGGGATACTCCGTCGTCGGCATCGACGATCGCTCCCTCAAGGGAGCGGCGACCTGGGCGGCGGTGACGCGCTCGGCCTATTCGCCCGCGGCCTCGCCGGCGAATCCCCGCAGCGGCGCGCTGGCGCTGCGTCTGCAAAAACCGGCCTCGGAGAACACCCCCGTCGGCGTCATGCTTCCCTTGGGCGACGGCGGTTTGGATTTTGGGCGACGCATCACCTTCGGCTTCAGCGTGGCGATCAACAGCTACAGCGCGGGGACGGGGAACCAGTTCCAGGTCTATCTCGGCGACGGCCAGTCGTTTTTCCCCGGCGGGGCGAAGTTTTGGACCGCGTTGGTCTTCAACGAAGGCCAGATCCTGATCTACAAAAGCCAAGGCGCCGGATCCAACGCCTCGGTCAGCCTCGGGCAGTGCACCAGCTACGCCGCGCCGGGCCAGTATCTCACGTTCACGATCGTCTTCGATCCGGCACAAAAGGTCTATGAACGCGTGACGGTGTCGGGGCCCGCGGGCTCGGCGGATTTCACGTCGGCGTTCGCCGGCGTGACCTTGCCCTGGCTGCCGGGCACGCCCGGAGATCCGCCGCCCTTGCTGATGTTTTTGGCAGGCACCAACGACGCGCTCAACGTGGACATCGACGACATCGTGCTGACGAACCCGCTCCGCTGAGCGTGCGCTCGAGGCGCGAAAAATTCCAAGGTCGCGGCCGGCGCTTCGGCGAGTCGCACGCGTCGCCCTCAGGGCGAGGTGGAGAACCAGCGGGGATCCGACGTGGGGACCGCGCCGACGATGAACTCGACGTGACCGTCCACGAAAAGCCAGTTGGAGCCGTTGCCCGGATGGCGGGTGCGGTCGAGGCCCGAGGCGGCCGAGCCCTCGAAAACGTAGCCGTTGTTGGTGGCGGTGGATTCGCCCATCAGGAAGGTGCGCGACGGGGAGCTCGGCGCGGTGACGCGGTAGCGCCAATGCGTGGCCGCGGCGATGAGGTCGTTGTCTATGTAGGCGTTGTAGGCGTAGGGGGCGACGCGGGTGACGGGGGCGAACCGATCATCGGCCGCCGGGCAGATCCACACGCCCGCATGGGAGGGCTTGGGCGGCAGGCCGAGCTGCCCCTCCATGTTGAGGTAGGGCATGAGCGCGTAGGCCGGTGTGACCGAGTTGGAGGGATCGGGCCCGTTGTAGCCGCGTTGGAATTTCGCGGGGAAGCGCTGCTTGTTGTCCTGGGCGAAGAGCAGCATCGCCGAGCCGATCTGGCGGAGATTGGAGGAGCAGGTGGCGACGCGCGCCTTGGCGCGGACGGTGCCGACCACGGGGATTAAAATGGCCGCTAGGATGCCGATGATGGCGATCACGGTCAGCAGCTCGATGAGGGTGAAGGCCCGAAGGCGGGGACGGTTTGGGGTATGCATGGGGAATTCCGGTGGGAGTGGAAACGGCGGGAAATCGCGCTGAGACCGCGCCGGACGGCGCGTAGGGGTGAAAAGAGGCTGTGGCATGTGCGGGGAAACGTCAGGCTTAGGAGCTTGCGTAGAATCGGTTACGCTGCGTCGTGAAATGCCCATTCGTTGTGAATAGGACGGTCGAGGCAGGCCTTGATAACGGAGGCACTTTACCGCGATGGTGGCGCCGTCTCACGGCGCATGCTTTTGAAGCTATTCAATTCCTCCAAGCGGAGAGCCGTGCTGGAAGCTGAACTTGAGGAAAGACGAAACGAGGCCCCTGCGGTTGTTGTAGGTCTTGAGCGTTGGATTACCGAGCTTGCAGAAGCGTATCACGCTCTCGGCGGTAAGCTCCCCCACCGCGATGTTTCCGAAATGCCGCAGGAAGCGCTTTAGCTCCCGGCGCATGATGACGAAGTGTGGCTTGGAAATTTGGTCCTGCCGCACCTCGTCTTTCTTCGCCACGAGGTAGGTGGCCAAGGCGCGTAGAAGCTTCTTTTGCGTCTGTGGCTCGCGGTAATTGGCGAGGGCAAAATCGAGGTAGAAGGTGAGGGGACGGGGCTGATCTTTCAGGCGGTTGAATGCGGTCTCGGCTTCGCGCAGCTGAACGTCGGTCAGGAAGGTGCTCGTGGAGCGCATGCCAGCCTCCGCCTGCACGGCTTTGAGTTCGAGCGTGCCCTTTTCGGCTACGGCCTCGTCTCGGCTTCTGAAGTTCTTGCGGATGCGGACGCCGTTGAGGCGCCCGTCCACCCGCCACGAAACAGTTCCGTTTCGATTGCGGAACTGGCAGAGGGCAAATGCTGCTTGGTTCATGCTGAGGTTGCCGCGTGAACCGGACAACCTAGCTTAGTCGAAAAACTAACTCCTTCGTTATCAGGAGCTAAAGTGGCGGAGAGGGTGGGATTCGAACCCACGTTAGCCTTTCAGCTAAACCGCATTTCGAGTGCGGCGCGATCGACCACTCTGCCACCTCTCCGGCGCAGGACGGCAGACCGTAGGGCGCACCGCTGCGAACGGAAGCAGAAAGTTTTATCACTTGCTTGGCCCCGCTTCACCGCCCGCCTCTCGGGGCGCGTCCGGATTCTTTTGGGATTGGTCTGCGCCCACGCCCCTTTAAGCCTCGGGCCATGAAGATCGTCCATGCGGCGAGCGAACTGTTTCCCTATGTGAAAACCGGCGGGCTGGCCGACGCGGTCGCCTCCCTCTCCGGGGCGCTTGTCGAGCGCGGCCACGAGATCGCCGTCTTCGTGCCCGGCTACCGTTCCGTCGTCGATCACCCCGACGCCGCCGACGCCCAAACCCTCCTGCGACCGAAAATCGAGATGGGCGACACCTTCATGAGCGGCGAAATCCGCGCCTTTTCCCCGCGCGAGGGGCTCACGGTGTTCATGGTCTGCCGCGACGAGTTTTTCGACCGCCGCCATCCTTACGGCACCGGCGAACGCGACTTCGAGGACAACCACCACCGCTTCATTTTCTTCTGCAAGGGCGTGGTCGAGACCATGCGTCTGCTGCGCATGAACGTGGACGCGGTTCATTGCCACGACTGGCAAACCGGCCTGCTGCCGCTGCTCCTGCGCTACGCGGAGCAACGGCATGGCGACATCCTCGCGATGCGCACGGTCTTCACCATTCACAACCTCGCGTTCCAAGGCGTCTTCCCGATGCGCTCCTTCTACCGCACCAACCTGCCCGAGGAGCTCATGGGGATCGATGGCGTCGAGTTCTACGGGCAGATGAGCATGATGAAGGCGGGCATCCTTTTTGCCGATCGCGTCACCACCGTGAGCCCCACTTATGCGCGCGAGATCCAGACGGCCGAGCACGGCTGCGGGCTGGAGGGCGTGGTGGCCACGCGCGCCGACGAGCTGCGCGGCCTGCTCAATGGCATCGACCGCTCGGTCTGGGATCCCGAGACCGACCCGCTGTTGCCCGCGAACTACTCGATCCAAGATCTCAAGGGCAAGTGGACCTGCCGCGAGGAGCTGCTGCGGCGCCACGGCTTCGACCCCGATTTCGGCGGGCCGATTTTCGGCATGGTATGCCGGCTCACCACGCAGAAGGGCGTGGATCTCGTGCTCGCCAATCGCGAGTTTTTCAAACGCGAGAACGTGCGTCTGGTCGTGCTCGGGCGCGGGGACCCGGAGCTGGAGAAAGGGCTGCGCGAGCTGGCGGCGGCGATGCCGAAGCGCGTGGTTCTCAGCGCGCGGCTCGACGAGACGATGAGCCATCTCGTGACCGCCGGGAGCGACTTCTTCCTCATGCCCTCGCGCTTCGAGCCCTGCGGCCTGAGCCAGATGTATTCCCAGGTTTACGGCACGATCCCGATCGTGAGCCGCGTGGGCGGACTCGCCGACACGGTGACGGATATCGACGCCGAGGGGGGCGGCACGGGGATCCAGGTGTCGATCTCGCCCGAGGGGCTGCTCTTCGGGCTCGAGCGCGCGCTGCGGCTGCACAAGGACAAGCGGCGACTGGTCGAGGTTCAGTTGCGCGGCATGCGGCGCGAGTTTGGCTGGCGCGAAACCGCCGCCGCGATGGAGGCGCTTTACGGAGACGAGGAGTGAGGCTGATCGCCGATCCGTTCGTGTTTTTCAACGCGAAGCAGCGCCAAGGTCCGCGAAGAGCAAACCGGGTTCAGCAGCGGACTTTGCGATCTTCGGTCCGTTCTTCGCGTCTTCGCGCCAAATCCAAAATGAAGCGGTGCCCATGCAGTCGCGCGGCACAGGCGGCGGGGCCGGCAGCCCGGCTCAGTCCGCGGGCGGCTTGATCGCGGTGTAGATCACGTAGCGCAGGGCGCCGGTGCGGTAGGCCAGCCAGAGGCGCGGCAGGCTGAGGGCAAAGACGCGGTTCTCGTTGCGCCCGTCGAAGAGAAAACGCGCGTAGCGGGTGTCGCTGACCAGGCCCCAGAGCAGGCGGCGAGCGCAGATGGTCCAGGTGCGGGACACGCGCTCGGAGACATCGTCGCGGCCGGTGACGGAGAGGCCGGCGGCGGTCATCCAGTTGACGTAGTCCTCCTCGCGGTCGAGGCCGGCGAGGCGGCCCTCGCGGCGGATCGGCTCGAGCAGTCGGCGTCGATGCCAGGGCTTGAGCTGGCGCCCCGCGGTCCAGGCGCAAACAACCATGCGGCCCTCGGGCTTGAGCACGCGGGCGGCTTCGCGGAAGACGGCGATCTTGTCCGCCATGTGTTCGGTGCTCTCGATGGCGATGACGGCGTCCTGGCTCGCGTCGGGCAGGTCGTTTTCCAGCCAGTCGCCCAGGCGGATGCGCGGGTTTTCCTCCTCGTCCACGATGGCCTTCTCTTCGAGCTCCTGTTTCTGCGCGGCGTCCTGGCCCTGCGCATACCAGTATTGGGATTCGGATACGGTGTAGCCCACCACGAAGGCGAGTTTCTCGTGGGCGAGCAGGCGGGCGGTAGCGCCGTAGCCGCAGCCGATGTCCACGACGTTGGATTTCGGGCCGATCTTGGCGCGGGCCGCGACCACATCGACCAAGGCGCGCACGGCTTCGTCGCGCGTCTCGCGGCCGGTGGCCCAGAAGCCGTGGTGGACGTGCTCGCCCCAAAGCTCACGGTAGAAACGGTCGAGCTGGTCGTAGTGCCGTGCGACATCCTCTCGCGTGACGGGCGGCACGGGTTCGGGGGCCGAGGGGGAGCCGGCGAACGTGGCTGCATTCATGGGCATAACGTGGGGAGGACACCAGTGTGGCGCTCGGGAGCGTCGATAGGATCACAAAAAATGCCATGAATTGGTCAAAAGCGCTCGGGGGCGGCGGGCCCACGGCGCCGTGGGGTGCGTGCCCGACGCACCGCAGGAGCAAAATCGGTCGCGCCCGGCGGACGTGGGGGCAAGGCGGGCTGGCGGCGGTTTGCCGCGGGCGGGGTGGGGCGCGCGGGGCCGCGTCGGGCCCCCGGCACGTGATCAGCTCTGGGCGGCGCGCAAGGCGCCGAGGCCGGTCGGAGTGCTGGCGGAGCGTCCGGGGAGGGCGGCTGCTTCGGCGCGCGGGCAGGCCATGAGCACGTCAAAGCGGAAGGTGGAGCCCCGACCGGGCGCGCTCTCGACGCCGATGTGCCCCTGCATGAGTTCGCACAGGCGCTTGGAAATGATGAGGCCGAGGCCGGTGCCGCCGTGGCGGCGGGTGGTGGAGGTGTCGAGTTGGCTGAAGGCGCGGAAGAGGCGGGCGACCTGATCGGGAGGGATGCCGACGCCGGTATCCACGACCTCGCAAACCAGACGGTAGGGAGTGTCGTCGCCCAGGGCGAGGCCCGGCAGTTCATCGCGAACGGGTTCGCCATGGAGGCGGATGGTGACGCTTCCGCGTTCGGTGAATTTCACCGCGTTGCCGACGAGGTTGGATAGGATCTGGCGCAGGCGGTTGTGGTCGCCGTGCAGGATAGGGGGCACGGAGGGGGCGATCTCGGCGACGAGGTTCAGGCCAGCACGCCAAGCCGGCTCGGAAAAGAGGTGCACGATGTCGTCCACGCAGTCGCGCAGGGAGAAGGGGCTGGGGAAAATCTCGAGGCGGCCGGCCTCGATTTTCGAGAGGTCGAGGATGTCGGAGACTAGGGTCTCGAGACTTTGGCCGCAGCGCTGGATGGTCTCGACGTGGCCGAGCTGGTCGGCGTTGAGGGGAGTCTCGCGGAGGAGGCGGGAGAAGCCGATGATGCCGTTGATCGGGGTGCGGATCTCGTGGCTGACGATGGCAAGGAACTCGCTCTTGGCGCGGTCGGCGGATTCGGCGGCCTCCTTGGCTTCGCGAAGGGCGAGCTCAGCCTGCTTGCGCACGGAGATGTCGTGGCCGACGGCTTGGTATTCTATCACCTGGCCCTCGCGGTCTTTGATCGCGCGGTGGGTCCACTGGATGACGCAGGCGCGACCGTTGGCGTCGGCGAGGCCGGTTTCGAACGTGGCGCTTTCGGGCCAGGAGTCGAAGGGGCGCCACGGAGCCAGGCCGTCCACGAGTATAGACCACGGCTGGCCGGCGAGGTCCTGCCGCTTGCGGCCGAAGAAGGCGGCATAGGCGCCGTTGGCGAAGGTGAGGCGACCGTCGGATTTGTAGCGGCAGATGAGGTCGGCCTGGTCTTCGACGATGGCGCGGTAGCTGGCCTCGGTCTTTTGGAGGGAGCGGGCCATTTGCTCGATCTTGCGGGCGAGGCCCATGATCTCGTCGGGGTCGTCGGCGACGAGGTTTTCGTCGCGGGAATCGGAGACGCGAGCCGCGGCCGAGGTGTGCTGGTTGATCTCGCGGAGTTTGGAGACCAGAGTGCGGTCGAAAACGTAGCCGGCCAGCACGAGGAGAATGCTGCCGATGAGCGAGAGGCCGATGACCCAGTAGGTGGTGCCCAGTCGCTCACGCAGATTCTCGTCGGTGGCGATGACGATGAGCGCAATCGTGAGGCTCGCCGCGAGCCCGAAGATCATGACGGTCTGCCGACGGATGTTCACCTGCATGGAGAGCACGATGGCGCGGCGCCGGTGTGGAGTCTAACGCAAACCCCTCGTCAGCACGTGATAGATGGGTTAAAATGCGCAGCCCGTTCAGGCCTATCGCGAGGTGCCGGCGGATAGGGCGGGGGCGTGTTCACCAATGTGTCCAGAAGGCGCCGCCGACGCCGAGGGCCGCGGTGGCGAAGAGGATGCCGGCGGCGCGGGCGCGGTAGCCTGGCGCGCCGATGCCGAGGGCGAGGCCGGCTTTGAGGAGGGAATTGGCGGCGGCGGCCAGCAGCACGGCGCGCGCGGCGAGAGGGAGGGGCAGGGCGCCATCGCGGGCGGAGTGGGCGACGTTGAGCGCGATCGCGTCCACATCGGTGAGACCGGAGACGAAGCTCAAGGGCAGCAGGCCGGCCTGCCAGTCTTGCGCGAGCGCGATCTTCACGAGGAGGCCGATGCCGGCGTAGAGCGCGGCGAATTTAATGGCGGTGCCGAGGCCGAGGGGGTTGCCCACCGCGGGCGCCTCGATCGCGCCGTCGGTCGGGCGGCGGAAGGCGAAGAAAAGGGCGAAGACCAGCGCGGGCAGGGCGAGGACCGCGAGCGGGACGATCAAGGCGAAAGCGAGCGCCGGGCTGAAGACGGCGATGGCCAGCGTCACGCGCGGGAGCATCACGGTGCAGGCCACCACGGTGGCGAAGGCGTGGTGGTCGGCGAGCGCCGGCTCTTCGCGGCTGCGGCGGGCAAACGCGAGCGTGCTCGCGGTGCTGGAGGCGAGGCCGCCGAGCAGGGCCGTCGCGGTGATGCCGGAGCGGGCCCCGAGCAGGCGCATGGCGAGGTAGCCGACGAAGCCAAGGCCGGAAATGAAGACGACCATGAGCCAGACCTTGAAGGGATTGAGGGCGCCCCAGGGATCGAGCGCCCGGTTGGGCACCAGCGGGAGCACGATGCCGGTGATGGCGGCAAACTGGAGCGCCGCGCGGATGTCGGCCGGGGTGAAACGGCGCGTCCAGTCGTGGATCGGCTGCTTGAGGCCGAGCAACACCACTGTGAGCGCGGTGACGAGCACCGCCGCGCGCGGCTGGTCCGCCGTCATCAACGCGCCGACGAGCACGGTGACCAGGGCCGCGGCGATGCCGGTGCCGCCGGGGGCGCGGACCGCGGCCGGAGCGGGACTCCATCGCAGCGAGATGAGGTGGCCGGCCACGAGGGCGAGCACGACGGGAAGCGCCCACGGAAAGCCGGCGGAGAGGCAGCCGAGCAGGGCCCAGAGAGTGTGGGTGCGCACGCCGCCGAAATCCATGCCCTGATTGGCCGCGCGGGTTTGTTCGCTCCACTGGCGGATGCTGCCGATGAGCGCTCCGCAACCGGCGGCGGCGGCGAGGGCCGAGAGAGTGGGGGCCATGGCGGGAGCTTGGCCGGTGGGCGCCGCTTGGGCAAGTGGGCGGATCGGCCCCGGCCGTGGCGGCTCAGCGGAACCAGCGGGCAAGATCCTCGGGCGTGAAAACCACGTCGGGAGCCGGCGGGCCGATCTGGATGGTGGTGACGTGGCGCTCGACGCGCACGAGGCGGATGCGCGCGAGGCGGGCGCCCTCTCCGTGGAGCGAGAGTTCGCGGTAGTAGGCGGACGACTCGGGACGGCGGGTGAAGACGAGCGTCCAGGCGTCGTCCGCGAGCTCCTCGGCCGTGATGGCGTAGTCGCGGGCGAGGGTGCCTAGGTCGAAGGCGAAAAGGGCGTGGAGCAGGCCGACGGAGGCGGCGGCCTCGGGCGGAGGCGCCTGCTTGCGGCCGTCGGCATGGCGGAGGAGCAGGCCCTGCTCGTCCATGATCACGAGCGGGGCGCGCTCGCGGGTGTAGTCGAGGCTGAGGCCGTGGCCGCGGGCGAGCCGCACCACGCCGTCGAGCACGACGGGGCGCTTGCGGACCGGCGTCTCGCGCGTCTCGACAAAGGGCGCGGCCAGGCTGGCGGGCGCGACGAGCGCATCGAGGCGATCGCGCCAGGCCGGCGGCGGCGAGGCGGGATCGAGCGGCGCGGGCTCGGCGAGGGCGGCGCCGGCGAGGAGGAGGAGGAGGGGCAGGAGGGCGAGGCGGGGCATAGGCCTTGTCTTTCTCTTAATCTTTCTCCGCCTGAAGTGTCGTCAAAGCCGGCGCCGAGGGGGAAAGAGAAAGATTCCGAACGCGGCGGCGGGCGGAGAGCACCCTCGGAAACGTCACCGCGAGGCGGGCGAGGAGGCGGGCGTGGAGCCAGACCATGCGGACGTTGTCGCGGATGTAGTGAAAATGGGATACGCCGCCGTCGGCCTTGGCGAGGTAGCGGCAGGGCGCGGGCAGGTTGAGCGGCGGCACGCCGGCCCAGAAGAGGCGCACGGCGAGCTCGGGGTCGAAATCGTAGCGGCGGGCGGAGCGGATCGCGGCGAGGATGTCGTGCGACGGTTTGATCGGGTAAACGCGGAAGCCGAAAAGCGGGTCGGCGATGTCGCGGCCGAGGCATTCCAGGTGCACGAGGCCGACGCTGAGCTTGCGCCCGTAGAGGCGCTCGAGCGGCACCTCGGGGCCGAAAACGGGGCGGCCGAGCACGAGCGCCTCGGGCCGCGCGGCGGAGGCGGCCATGAAGGGCGCGATGTGGTCGATCGGGTGCTGGCCGTCGGCGTCGAGCACGAGCGCGTGGGTGAAGTTTTCAGCGAGCGCGGCGGCGAAGCCGTGGAGCACGGCGGCGCCTTTGCCGGAGTTTTGGGCGAGGCGGAAAACGCGAAGCGCGGCCGGGCCCTGCTCGGCGGCGAGGGCGTCGAGCGGGGCGTCGGAGCCGTCGGTCGAGCCGTCCACCACGACCCACACGGGCGACCAGACGGCGAGCGCCTCACGCACGGTGCGGAGGAGGCGCGGGCCGGTGTTGTAGGTCGGGATGAGAACGAGGTGGGTGGCGGAGGGCGTCACGGGTTGCGGGGCGCGGCGAGCGGAGAGAGCGCGGGCGCGGGGGCGGGCACGGCCTCGGCGGGGTCGGGCGGCGAGGCGGCGCGCAGGCGGGCGTCCACGTGCGCGGCGAGCTCGGCGGTATCGAGCGCGGAGTCGGCCGGGATGAGTTCGCCGAGCGTGAACTCGAAGCGGCCGGGGAGCGGCGGGAGTTTCCACCAAGGGTGGCCTTTGCGTGCCATGAGCGGGCTGGAGCGCACGTGGATGAGCTGGATCGGGGCGCGGGCGCGGCGGGCGATGAGGGCGAAGCCGCGGCGCAGGGGATTGAGCGCGGCCCCCGGCACGGTGCGCGTGCCCTCAGGGAAGATGAGCAAGGAGCAGCCGGAGGCGACGCGGGCGGCGGCGGCGCGGATGCCGTCCACGCCGGCGTCGCCGCGCACGTAGCCGCAAAGGAGGGCGGCGGGGCCGATGGCGGGGTTGCGCAGGAGGGCGGGCTTGAAGATGCAGACCGTGTCGGGAAGGCGGGCGAGGAGGAAGGGCGCGTCCACCAGCGAGGGGTGGTTGGCCACGTAAACCGCGGCGCGGGGCAGGCGCGCGGGGTCGAAGCCGTGGTAGCTGATCTCCACCACGCGCGAGGCATGCAGCCAGCGGGTCCAGAGGTCGAGGATGCGCAGGGTGAGGGCGCGGGCGCGCGGGCCGTGGTCCTCGCGGCGGGGGAAGAGCAGGGCGGGCAGGCAGGCGAGGTTGAGCACGAGGCCACCGAGGCCGAAGAAGAGCCAGGAGACGTAGTAGGCCACCGGCAGCCACACGCGTTGGAAGAGGAAGCGCGTCATGGGGCGGCGACGGTCGGCGCGGCGGAGCCGCGCGATTTCAAATTTGAAATTTGAGATTTGAAATCCGCCACGGGAGCGGCGGCGGCGGGCGCCTCGGGATTGAGCGGGAGGTAGTTGAACCACCAATACGGGTTCTGGCGCAGGAGGCGCTCGACGAGATCGAGAAAGCCCTGGAAGTGGGCGCGGGCCGAGGCGAGGTTGGCGGCGCGCGAGGCGGCGGGATCGGGCGCCCAGCGCGGCGTGCTGTGGATCACGGTCTCGCCGGGCGAGCCGGGGGTGCCGACGCAGAGGAAGACCGGCCGCCCGAAAATGATCGCGAGGTGGTAGAGCGTGAAGGGGAAGAGGCGGCGCGCGCCGAGGAAGCGGAAGGGCTCGGTCTTGGAGCTGAACTCGAGGCGGTCGCACTTCATGGCGAGCGAGCCGCCGGCGGCGATGGCGTCCTTGAGGGCGAAGAGGAGGTTTTCGCCCTCGTTGACCCAGATGAAAGAGATCCAGCGGCCGTAGGCGCGGCCGAGCGACTCGATGTCGTGGGAGTTGCCGACGCGCAGGCGCACCATGTGGACGCGGCGCTCGCGTTTGCCGCCGTAGAGGAAGCCGATGAGGTCGGAGTGCGCGAAGTGGAAGGTGCCGAGGAGCGCGTCCTCGGGCTCGTTGATGAAGCGGGCGAAGTCCTCGCAGCCGGGCGCGAGCGAGGCGCGGTGCGGGCGGCCCTCGGCGAGGCGGAGCTTGAGAAGGAGAGTCTCGGAAAACTCGTCGAAGTGGCGGAAAACTTCGCGCAGGCGCGGTTCGCGACCGAGGACGACGCGGAGGTAGTCGCGGGAGTGGCGGCGGCGCTCGGGCAGGAGCGCGAGCGAGACCCAGACCCCGAGGGCGCGCAGCGGGCGGTAGAGCGGCTCGGGCAGCACGCGGTCGGCGAGGCGGATGAACCGGAAGCCCCAGCTCGGGCCGGGGTTGCGCGCGGCGGGGGCGGGCTTGGGCGCGGGCGGGCTCATGCGGACCAGCGGAGGACGAGGCGGCGGCCGGGCGCGACGACGCCGTCGAAGGGGCGTCGCTCGCGGAGGTGTTCGAAGAAAGAGGGAAGAGGGAGTGCGGGAGTGGGGGAGTGAGGGGTTGGGGGGACGGAGGTATCGAGGTTTTCGATACGGATGGAGCCGAGGGCGTCGTCGGCGGGGGCGGCGGAGAGGGCGAGGGCGAAGGCGAAGCTGCGGTCGCTGGCGCGGCCTTGTTCGAGGAGCCAGCCGCCGCGTTCTTCGCCGCCGCAGAGAATGGTGCGCGGAGTGTCGGCGAGGAGGGCGACGAGCAAAGCCTGCGCGATGAGTTCAGGGCCGCCGGTGACGGGGAAAAAGCAGCGCACGGCCTGCTGCCGCTGGATGAGGTTTTGTTGAACGGAGCTCGGGTGGATCGAGGTCTGGAAGAGGGTGGGACTGGGCGAGGGGACGCTGTCGAGGTAGCCTTCGAGGGCGCGGGTCTCAGCGTAGGTGGAGGCGTAAACGACGGTATCGTCCTCGCCGGGATCGAGCGGACGGAGGGCGGCGCCGAGCACGATGCCCAGTTGCGTCAT
>JAUWBD010000142.1 GCA_030605125.1 Verrucomicrobiota bacterium
GGACTGCGGAGACCGGGGACGTGCGGCATGGGGCGGCGACCGTGGCGCAAAGGCCGCCGCAGATCAATCGCGCCGCCAATAGATCCACGTGCAAAGCGTGGCGAAGGCGAGGGTGGGGCCGATGAGCCACCAAGGGTTGAAGGGGACGTCGTAGGTGCGGCAGGCCCAGTGCACCGCGAAGCTCTTCGCGATCACCAGCACCCAGCCGATGGCGAGCACGATCTCCACGCGGCGGCTGCGCGGCTCGCGCGGGTGCTCGACGCGGAGATCGCGCACGAAGGCGCCCTCGACCTCCTCGGGGTCGGGTTGCCGGGCTTTGAAGCGGGACAGGGGGGCGAACATGGGGGCGGCGCGGGCAGCGTCTTGCGACGGCTAAAACAAATACTCGCGTGCTCCGCCGGGCGCAATCGGAGTTGCGGGGAAAAAAGCGCTTGGTCCGCTCGACCGCTGCCCGGCGGGTCGGGACCGGCGCCAGCCCCGTCCGCGAACGGACGCCGGGCACGGGAACGGCCTTGGTGCGAGCCAGATGCGCTGTAAAAATCCCCTATTTTCGGGACCTTACAAAAACCGGACTTCCAGAATCTCCTTGCTAATACGGGTCCGCGCGCTGTGCTGGCGGCCATCGTTAGCGAACGTTAGATGACAGGAACTGGTGAGTCGTCAGGAGAGTTAGGCTCTAGTGATGATTTGAAACCCGATGGTCGGGAACGGACTGGCAGAGACGCGTCAGCGGACGAAACCAACAAACATCATGAGCAACTCCAAACTCTACGTCGGCAATATGTCCTTCAAGACGACCGAAGACGAACTCCGTTCGGCCTTCGGCCAGTTCGGCTCCGTGACCGACGTTTACGTCGCCATGGACAAGATGACCGGCCGCCCCCGCGGCTTCGCGTTCGTCACCATGGGCACCGCCGAGGAGGCCAAGCTGGCCGCCGAGAAGATGAACGGCGCCGACCTCGGTGGCCGCGCCCTCACCGTGAATGAGGCCCGCCCCAAGGAAGAGGGCGCCGGCCGTTCCTTCGGCGGTGGCGGCGGCGGCGGTGGCCGCGGCTTCGGTGGCGGTGGCGGCGGTCGTGGCGGCTTCGGCGGCGAGCGCCGTGGCGGCTTCGGCGGCGACCGTGGCGATCGTCGCTACTAAGCCCCTGTCATCCGGTCGGCTTTTCGCCGACCGCGCATGAAATCTCTCAAGACGACGCGTCCCCCGGGCGCGTCGTTTTTTATTTTTGAGGTGCATCGGCGAAGCCCTCACGGTCTCTCCTCATGAGCGAAGAGTCCGAGGTCCCCTCCCTGCGTCTTAAGCGGCCAGGTCCCGCAGGCACCCCGCCGCCCTCCGCGCCGGCCTCCGACGGTCCCGCCGCGCCGGGCGATGCGCTCATCCCGCCGGCGGGCACCGAGCCCCCGGCCGCGCCGCGCCGGCGTCCCAGCCTGACGGCGGATCCCTCGCCCTCGAGCCAAGCGTCCCCGGAAAGCGCGCCGCCCCTGCCTTTCTCCAGTTCGGTCAACTCGCCCGCTCAGCCTCCCGCGTCGTCCCAAGATAATTCTTCTTCGGCCACCATTCCGCCCGCTCCTGGCGGCGGGTTTAAGTTGAAGGTCGCCAACCGCCCGCCTCCGCCGGCTCCGCCTCCGCTCACGATCCCGCCGACTGTCCCGCCGACCGTTCCGCCGACGATCCCGTTTACGATCCCGCCGACGATCCCTGCGGATCCGGCGGCGACGATCCCTCCGATTCCGCCGGCTTCTTCACCCATCACTGAAATTGGCGCCGAGGCGGTCGTTGGTTCCTCTCCCTTGATTCCCCTGCCGGTTTTGCCGCCGCTGCCGGCCTCCATCCCGCCGGGCGGGCAGTCGGGGCTTACTGCAGGTGTGCCGCTGGCGCCGCTGGGCGGCGTGGGCACGCGCCCGCCTGTGCACTTGGGCGCCAACGCCCCGGCGGACGCGCTCGCTCCGTCCAATCTTCCGTCGCCGCTACCGGCGTCAGGCGCTAAGGCCTTGGTCTCGCGCACTCGGCAGGCAAAGCGGGATCTGGTGATCTTTGCGCTGATCTTTCTCGTCGTGCTCGGCGCGGCAGTGGCGGGCTATTTCTATTTCATCGGTTCGGACGAGGCGCCGCCCGAAGCCCCCGCCGCCCCCGCGCCTGCCGCAAGTCCCGCTCGCCCGGCGCCGACCGCCGATCCGGCGCCGATCCAGAACGAGGCGGCAGTCCCCGCGCCCCCGGCGGCGCCTGCCGCTCCGAGCGTGCCCGTGCCCGCGCCCGAAACCCCGGCTGCGACCGCGCCGAGCGTCCCGCCCCCCCCTCCGCCGCCGCCCGCGCCCAGCGCGCGCTTTGTGCGCTACTCCGAGTCGATCCGCGTGAGCGGGGTTTTCCAAGGCACCCCGGCACGGGCCTTGGTGGACGGACGCCTCGTGCGCGCCGGCGACCTGATCGAGCCCACGCTCGGCATCAAGTTCATCGCGGTGGATGCCGAAACCAAGCACCTCATCCTCGAGGAGGCGAGCGGTGCGCGCCTGCGGGTGAAGTATTGAGTTCCGGCTCGGCCGCCCGCGCGCAAGGGGCGGCCGGAGCGCCTACCAGTTCTCCACCGGGCCCTTGGGCACCGGGATCGACTCGCGCGCGAAGACCGGATCGTCGGGATCGCGCATGAACGACGCCACCATCGCGTCGGGCCGATACTTGGGCAACAGCTCCCCGTCTTCGCCGCAGAAGCGCGCCCGCCACGCGATGTAGTCGGCGAGCGCCTTTTCGAAATCCGCCGCGCACGTGATGCCGAGGATGGCCTGCTTGAAGGGCTTGGAGGGGCCGAAGCGCCGCGCATACCACGGCGCCACGCGCCGGAACAGCCGCGCGCCATGCTCCTCGCCGTAGAACTCGAGGTAGCGCTCGAAGTGGCGGCGCATCACCCGCACCCGCTCCTCAAAGGTCGGCTCGGGCAGCAGCTCGCCCGTGCGCAGCAGGTGGTCGGTGCGCTTAAAAATCCAAGGATCGTAGAAGGCGCCGCGCCCGATGCTCACACCCGCGCAGCCGGTCTCGGCGATCATGTGCCGCGCGGCCTCGGGCGTGGTGACGTCGCCGTTCCCGATCACCGGGATCGTCTTCACCGCCTGCGCGACGGCGCGGATGCCGGCCAGGTTGACTTGTCCGGAAAACCCTTGCGCGCGGGTGCGGCCGTGCACGAAGACCGCCGCCACGCCGGCATCCTCGAGCACGCGGGCGAGGTCGGGCGCGGTGAGGTTTTGCTCGTCCCAGCCGAGGCGCATCTTCGCGGTCACGGGGATCTTCACCGCCGCGATCATGCCGCGCACGAGCGAGGCGGTCTTCTCCAGCTCGGTCATCATCGCGGAGCCGCCGCCGATCTTCACGACCTTCTTCACCGGGCAACCCATGTTGATGTCCACCGCGTTGGCGCCGAGCTCCTGGCAGATCACGGCGGCGTCGCGCATCTCCTCCGGCACGGCGCCGAAGAGCTGCACGGCCCAGGGGCGGTCGCCCGGGGCGGTGGCGACGAGCTTGAGCGCGGTGGGGTTGCGCTCGATGAGCGAGCGGGCGTTTACGAGGTCGGTGGTCGCGAAGCCGAGCCCGCCCAGCTCGCGCACGGTGAGGCGCATGGGCAGGTTGGTGTATCCGGCCAGCGGAGACAGAAATAGGTTGGAGGAGAGGGTGAGCGGGCCGAGACGCATGCGGGCGGTGGGGCAGGGAAGGGCGGGCCGGCCGCGGCGGCAAGCGCGGCGGGAGCTTGCGCGGAGCGCGGACCGGAGCACCGTGTGCGCCGTGCAAGCCCGCCGTCCGCGCAAGTTGTCCCTGGTCGCCGCCCTCCTGGCGTTCTTCGCCGCGCAGTGGTTGTTGGGCGCTCCGGGCCCGGCGGGAGGGGCCTGCGGCGCGGGGCGCTGCTTTGTGCCCGTGGTCGAGCGCTGAGGGACGCGTCTGGGAGTTTCTACTGAAGCGCCGCGCCCGCCCGCCGCGGCGATTGCGATTCCCAAGCGCGTGCATTCCCGCATTTTTTGCCCAAAGTCTCGATCCCGTCCTTCCGCCTTGTGAGTCAGCCCGCCGCCAACGCCCCCGCCAAAATCTATTCCAGCGAACCCGTCTGGAACCCCGCCCGCTGGCTGCCCACCACCGCCGACGAGGTGAAGGCCCGCGGCTGGGACCAGCTCGACGTCATCCTCGTCTCGGGCGACGCCTACGTGGACCACCCCGCCTTCGGCACCGCCGTGATCGGACGCATGCTCGAGGCCGAGGGGCTCAAGGTCGCCATCCTCCCGCAGCCCAACTGGCGCGACGACCTGCGCGATTTCAAAAAACTCGGCGCGCCCCGCCTCTTTTTCGGCGTCACCGCGGGCTGCATGGACTCGATGGTCAACCGCTACACCGCCGCGCGCAAACCCCGCTCCGAGGACGCCTACACGCCCGGCGGCGAGACGGGCTTCCGCCCCGACTACGCGACTGTAGTGTATTCGCGGATACTGAAGGAGCTTTACCCCGACGTCCCCGTGATGATCGGCGGCATCGAGGCCTCGCTGCGGCGCGTCACGCACTACGACTACTGGTCCGAGACGCTCAAGCCCTCCATCCTCGCCGAGAGCGGCGCCGACCTCCTCGTCTATGGCATGGGCGAGCTCCCGCTCCGCGAGTTTCTCCGCCTGCTCAAGCGCGGCGTGCCCTTCTCCTCGCTCACCACCATCCCGCAGACCGCCGTGCTGCTCCCACCCGGCAAGCGCGCGCCGAAAAACGAGAACTGGGAGGACCATACGCTCCACTCGCACGAGGAGTGCATCGACGACCGCGAGCTCTACGCGAAAAACTTCAAGGCCATCGAGACCGAGTCCAACCGCGTGAAGGCCCGCCGCCTGCTCCAGCCGACCGGCGACCGCCTGCTCGTTGTCAACCCACCCTTCCCGACGATGACCGAGGAGCAGATCGACGCCTCCTTCGACCTGCCCTACACGCGCCTCCCGCACCCCAAGTATCGCAAGCGCGGCCCCATCCCCGCCTACGAGATGATCAAGCACTCGATCAACATGCACCGCGGGTGCTTCGGCGGGTGCAGCTTCTGCACGATCTCGGCCCACCAGGGCAAATTCGTCGCCTCGCGCTCCAAGGCCTCGATCCTGCGCGAGGTGGAGAGCGTGAAACAGATGCCCGATTTCCGCGGCACGATCAGCGACCTCGGCGGCCCCTCCGCCAACCTGTATAAGATGAAGGGCAAGGAGCAGTGGATCTGCGACGAGTGCGTGCGCCCCTCCTGCATCTGGCCCGACGTCTGCCGCAACCTCGACACCGACCACACCGCGCTCCTCGACATCTACCAATCCGTCCGCGAGACCGAGGGCATCAAGCACGCCTACGTCGCGAGCGGCATCCGCTACGATCTTTTCCTCCACGACAAGGGCGCCACGCCCGAGGTGAAGGCGAGCCACGAGAAATACATCGAGGAACTCGCCGCCCATCACGTGCCCGGCCGCATCAAGGTCGCCCCCGAGCACACCAGCGACCATGTGCTGCGCGTCATGCGCAAGCCGAGCTTCGGCCTCTTCTACAAGTTCAAGGAGAAGTTCGCCGCCGCCGCGGCCAAGGCCGGCAAGCCCGACATGCCGGTCACGCCCTACTTCATCAGCTCGCACCCCGGCTCGCGTCCCGAGGACATGGCCGACCTCGCGCTCAAGACCAAGGACCTCGGCTACCGCTTGGAGCAGGTGCAGGACTTCACGCCTACGCCGATGACGGTCGCGACCGAGATCTACGCGACCGGCCTGCACCCGATCGAGAACCGCCCGGTGGACGTCGCCCGCACGCCCGAGGAGAAGCAGGAGCAGCGCAGCTTCTTCTTCTGGTATAAGCCCGAGATGAAAAAAGCCCTGCGCGGCACGCTCCAGCGTCTGGGCTTGAAAGACGTCGCCCGCCGCCTGCTCGACGAGCAGCGCGAGACGCGCGACGTGACGCCCTCGCCGAAGATCAACCCGGTGAAACCGCAGGGCGGCGGGAAGTCCGGCGGCTGTGGTGGCGGCGGCATGACCACCGCGCCCTGTGGCATGCGCGTGCCGCAAGGCGCGCCGGGTTTGCCGAAGCAGCCACCGCGACGCGACGCGAAGCCGATCCCCTTCGCCAAATTCCGCCGCAAAGGCTGACGGCCAGGAGGGGGCTCGCAGCCGCGCGTTGACCTCCGCCGCCGCCTTTGCGTGCGTGGTCGGCTTCGCTTCCGCCCGCCTCCCGCCCGCCGTGCCGCTCGATCTCTACTCCAGCATCCGCGACCAACGTCTCGCCGCCCTCCGCGCGGACGTGTTTCCGCGTTTGCCCATCGCCGAGGGCCGCCCGCTCACGCTCGAGATCGGTTGCGGGCACGGCCACTACCTCGCCGCCTACGCCGCCGCGCACCCGGAAGAATTTTGCGTCGGCATCGACCTGCTCGAAGACCGGATCGACCGCGCCACGCGCAAAGCCACCCGCGCCAAGCTCACGAACCTCGTCTTCGCCCAGGCCGAAGCCTCGCTTTTCCTCGGCGCCCTCCGGGAGTGCACCCCGCCCGCTCGCCTCCGCCGGATCTTCGTCCTCTTTTCCGACCCTTGGCCGAAACGCCGCCACTGGAAGCACCGCGTGCTCCAGCCGGCCTTGCTCGACACCCTCGCGCCGCTCACCGAGCCCGGCGCGACCCTGCATTTCCGCACCGACCATCCCGACTACTTCACTTACGCCCGCGAGGTCGTCGCCGACCACCTCGCCTGGCGGCTCGCCTCGCCCGAGGAGCCCGAAGGGCGATGGCCTTTCGAGCATGTGTCGGTCTTCGAGGAGCGCTCACTCGCCGGGGCGCCGCAGTCGTTCACGGCTTTTCGACTTGCGGAAAATCAAGCTCGCGGCCTTGCGCATTAGTCTGCATGGAGGCGGAGCCCGTCGCCTCTAATGACCCTGCCGCCGGGAGATATCTACCACTTCCAAGATTGACGCACTCTCTCGCCGCAACCTACTTCCTGCCTTTTTCCCCTCTTTCCATGGCTCTCCGCGTTTCCGCCTCCGCTCTCAAAACCCTCGTCGCGCTGCCGCTCTTCGCGGTCTTCGCCGCGACGGCGCACGCGGCGGGCGACGCCGCCCCGGCCAATTTGGCACCCGCGCTCAATCAGGTTTACGGCTGGAATCTTCCCGCGTGGTTGCCGCTTTCCAACTCCATCCTCACCAGCTTTCTCGTCACCACCCTCCTGATCATCGGCATCCGCCTCATGGTCGGCACGCCCAAGATCGTCCCGGGCCGCGGCCAGGCCGTGTTCGAAGGCCTCATCACCACGCTCAAGGACATGCTCGAGCCCATCATCGGCAAGAAGGCCATGCCCGCCGCCTTCCCGATCCTGCTCTGCATCTTCATCTTCATTCTCGTTCACAACTGGTCCGGCCTCCTCCCCTTCATCGGCACCGCCGGCTGGGGCTACGCCGACCCCGAGACGGGCAAATTCGTCCTCCAGGTGCCCGCGCTCCGCCCGCACACCTCCGAGGCCAACGGCACCCTCGCCCTCGCCCTCTTCTCCTTCGGCGCCTGGATCATCCTGATCTTCAAGTATGCCGGCCCCGGCGTCATCTGGCACGACCTCTTCGGCAACAAGGCCGGCAAGGGCGAGCTGCACCCCGCGATGTATTACTTCCTCACGGTGGTCTTCTTCCTCGTCGGCATCATCGAGCTCGTCTCCATCGGCATGCGCCCGATCACCCTCTCCGCCCGCCTCTTCGGCAACGTCTTCGGCGGTGAAAATCTCCTCCACGCCACGGGCTTCATCTTCATCTTCTACTTCCTGGAGATCATCGTCGGCCTCGTGCAGGCCTTCGTCTTCACCCTCCTTTCCGCGGTTTACATCGGCCTGATCTGCAACCACGGCGACGACCACGGCCACGAGGGCCACGGTCATGGTCACGACGACCACGCGCACGGCCACGCCCCCGCCGCCGAAGCCGCCGCCAAGCACTAAGCCGCCTCCCCCTTTCCCGGAAGCTATCGCGGGCCCACGTGCCACACCAAACGCGGGTTTCCGGGTTCAACAAAACACCAAACCAACATCCACATGCTCCCCATCGCTCAAGTTGACGCTGTCGTCTCCGCCGGTGTCACCGGCAACATCGCCACCGGTCTCGCCGTCTTCGGCGCCGCCCTCGCCGTCGGTCTGATCGGCTTCCGCACCGTTGAGGCCGTTGGCCGCAATCCGCAGGCCCAGGGCAAGATCCTCCCCCTCGCCCTCGTTCTCGGCGCCTTCGCCGAAGGTCTCGGCATTCTCGCCATCTTCGTGCTCGGCGGCCGCTAAGCCGTCACCCGCGATCTGATCGCCCCGGCCGGGGCGAGTTTACTCCGCCCCGGCCACTCCCCTTTTTCCCTCCCGCAGTTCGCCCTCTTCCGCCCGCCGCTCCATGAACGCCTTCCTCGCCGCCGCCGCCTCCACCGGCTCCGCCAACCTGCTCGACCGTTTCGGCATCCAGCCCGGTTACGTGGCCATGCAGTTCGTGAGCTTCGCGATCCTGGCCTTCGTGCTCTATCGCTTCGCGATCAAGCCGACGCTCTCCACCATGGACGAGCGCAACCGCCAGATCGAGGCCGGCCTCAAGAACGCCGAGGCCACCGCCGCCAAGCTCGCCGAGGCCAACGTCGCCGCCGCCGCCCAGCTCAAGGCCGCCCAAGTCGAGGCCAACAAGATCGTGGACGAGGCCCGCAAGGCCGCCAAGGAGCTCTCCGAGCGCGAGACCGCCGCCGCCACCGAGCGCGCCAACGCCCTCCTCGCCAAGGCCAACGAGGCCGCCGAGCTCGAGCGCAAGAAGATCATGGCCGAGGCCCAGCAGGAGATCGCCCGCCTCGTCGTCGCCACCACCGAGCGCGTGCTCGCCAAGAAGCTCACCGACGCCGACCGCGCCTCCTACAACGAGGCCGCCGCCCGCGAGCTCACCAACGTCTAAGCCAAGACCGGCCTCTCCGCTCCTCGGCTCCTCGTCCTTTCGACTTCTCGACTCTTCACCATGGCCGCCGTCCCCGCCAAAATCCGCGCCTACGCCAAGCAGCTCCTCCAGCTCTCGCTGGACGAGAAGGGCGCGGTGTCCGCCGAGCGTGTCGCCGGCGTCCTCGCCTACCTCGAGAAAAACCCGCCCGCGCGTTTCCCGCTCGTGCTCGTCGCCTACCGCAAGCTCGTCGCCGCCGAGATCGCCAAGGGCGAGGCCCGCGTCGAACACGCCGGCCCCGTGGCCCCCGCCGCCCTCGACGGCATCGCCGCCGCGCTCGGCAAGCGCTACGGCCGCGCCGTCACCGCCACCGCCACGCCCAACCCGAAGCTCCTCGCCGGCCTGCGCGTCCGCATCGGCGACGACGTCTTCGAGTCCTCCGTCGCCGGCCAGCTCGCCGCCCTCTCCGCCGCCTAAGCTCCGTATCCATCCGTTCGCTACACGGTTCGTCCCTCACTCCCTCACTCCCTTTCCCCCTCCTCCCTTTCAAAATGAGCACCGTCCTCGCCCAAATCGAATCGCAGATCGCCAAGCTCTCCTCCAAGGCCGTCCGCAAGAACACCGGCGTCATCACCAACGTCGCCGACGGCGTCGCCAAGGTCGAAGGCCTCTCCGAGGTCATGTATAACGAGATGGTCGCCTTCCCCGGCGGCGTCATTGGCATCGCCCTCAACCTCGCCGAAGACGAGGTCGGCTGCGTCGTCCTCGGCGACGTCTCCCAGCTCAAGCAGGGCGACGAGGTCCAGACCACCGGCAAGCTCCTCTCCGTCCCCGTCGGCAAGGGCCTCCTCGGCCGCGCCGTGGACGCCCTCGGCAACCCCGTGGACGGCAAGGGCCCGATCTCCTCCACCGAGTTCTACCCCGTCGAGAAGATCGCCCCCGGCATCATGGCCCGTAAGTCGGTCTCCCAGCCCCTCTTCACCGGCATCATGGCCATCGACTCCATGATCCCGATCGGCCGCGGCCAGCGCGAGCTCATCATCGGCGACCGCGGCACCGGCAAGACCACCATCGCGATCGACACCATCATCAACCAGGCGAACATCAACCGCGTCGGCCTCGCCTCGGGCGATCCGAAGTTCCGCCCCGTTTACTCCATCTACGTCGCGATCGGCCAGAAGAACTCCAACATCGTCCGCACCATCGCCGCCCTCGAGGCCGCCGGCGCGCTCGAGTTCACCGTCATCGTCGCCGCCCCCGCCGCCGACAACCCCGCCAACCAATACCTCGCCCCCTACTCCGGCGCGGCCATCGGCGAGTGGTTCATGGAAAACGGCATGGACGCCCTCATCGTTTACGACGACCTCTCCAAGCACGCCGTCGCCTACCGCCAGATCTCGCTCATCCTGAAGCGCCCCTCCGGCCGCGAAGCCTACCCCGGCGACGTGTTCTACCTCCACTCCCGCCTCCTCGAGCGCGCCGCCCGCCTTGACGGCAAGGGCTCGCTCACCGCGCTCCCCATCATCGAGACCCTCGCCGGCGACGTCTCGGCCTACATCCCGACCAACGTCATCTCGATCACCGACGGCCAGATCTTCCTCGAGACCGACCTCTTCAACCAGGGCATCCGCCCCGCCGTCTCCGTCGGTCTCTCAGTCTCGCGCGTCGGCTCCGCCGCCCAGATCAAGGTGACCAAGCAGGTCGGCGGTAAGCTCAAGGGCGAGCTCGCCCAGTTCCGCGAGCTGGCCGCCTTCGCCCAGTTCGGCTCCGACCTCGACGCCAAGACCAAGGCCCAGCTCGACCGCGGCTCCCGCATCGTCGAGCTCTTCAAGCAGCCCGCCTTCAGCCCGATCTCCATCGAGCTCCAGGCCGTCACCATCTACGCGCTCCAGAAGGGCTACTACGACAACGTGGACCTCAAGAAGGTCACCGCCACCTCCGTCTCCATCCGCGAGTTCTTCAAGGCCCGCTACGACGCCCTCCTCACCGAGATCCGCACCAAAGCCGCCCTCGACAAGGACCTCGAGGCCAAGATTGTCGCGGCCCTCGACGCCTGGAAGAGCACCCACACCGCCTAATTAATGATTTATGATCGATGATTTATGATTGGCCCGAGCCTCTCGGTCGCCGGTCACCAAATCATAAATGATAAATCCTAAATCATAAATTCCGCCCCATGGCTTCGACTCGCGATATTCGCCGACGGATCAAGTCCGTCAAAAACACCCGCCAGATCACCAAGGCGATGGAGCTGGTGGCCGCGTCCAAGATGAAGAAGGCGCAGCAGGCCGCCCTCTCCGGCCGCGCCTACGCCCAGCTCCTGGCCAAGATGCTCGCCCGCCTCGCGCCCCGCCTCGAGGAGGTCAAGCACCCCTACCTCGCCCAGCGCGAGGTCAAGACCCGCGGCATCCTCCTCATCACGACCGACAAGGGCCTCTGCGGACCGCTCAACGCCAACCTCTTCAAGCTCGTCGCCGAGGTGAAGACGCCGGCCAAGTATTTCTCCATCGGCCGCAAGGGCACCCAGTTCCTCGCCCGCGTGAAGCGCGACCTCGTCGCCGACTTCCACGTCTCCGACAAGCTCGCCTTCGCCGAGGTGAAGCCCGTGATCGAGCTCATGGTGAAGGCCTATCTCGAGGGCGAGATCGACACCATCGAGGTCATCTACCCGCGCTTCCGCAACACCCTCGTGCAGGAGCCCCGGCTCCGTCCGGTTCTTCCGCTCAAGAGCCTCACCGACTTCCTCGCCGCCGCCCAGACCGATGCCGGCCAGGCCGCCGGCACCGTGGACGAGCGCGACATGAAGTTCGAGCCCTCCGCCACCGAGGTCCTCGAGGCGATCATCCCCTTCTACGTGAACCGCCTGATCTACCAGCTGGTTCTCTCCGCCCGCGCCTCCGAGCACTCCGCCCGCATGGTCGCGATGAAGACCGCCAAGGACAACGCCACCAAGCTCCTCGGCGACCTCACCCTCGAATACAACAAGGCCCGCCAGGCCGGCATCACCGCGGAGATCCTCGAGATCGCCGCCGCCCAGTTCGCCACCGCGGCCTGATGTAGTTGAACCGCTAATACGCGCTAAATTTCGCTAACACAAACCTCCCGAACCGAACCTCTGATTTAGCGCTCTTTAGCGCAATTTAGCGGTTCCTCTTCTTCTCCAAAACCCTCTCAGAAAAATGAACACCGGCAAAATCGTTCAGGTCATCGGCCCCGTGGTGGACGTGAAGTTCACCAACGAAACCATCCCGCCCATCTACCAGGCCCTCACCGTTGACTACACCGTCGGCGGCCAGAAGACCACCCTCACCCTCGAGATCCAGCAGCACCTCGGCGAGGGCGTCGCGCGCACCATCGCCATGTCCTCCTCCGAGGGCCTCACCCGCGGTATGAGCGTGGTGGATACGGGCGCCCCCATCTCCGTGCCCGTCGGCGAGGGCATCCTCGGCCGCATCTTCGACGTCACCGGCGCGCCCGTGGACGGCAAGGGCCCCGTCACCTTCACCAAGAAGTATCCCATCCACCGCGCGGCCCCCGCGCTCGTGGACCAGAGCACCAACGCCGAGATCCTCGAGACCGGCATCAAGGTCATCGACCTCATCGCCCCCTTCACCAAGGGCGGCAAGGTCGGCGCCTTCGGCGGCGCCGGCGTCGGCAAGACCGTCGTGATCATGGAGCTCATCAACAACATCGCCAAGACCCACGGTGGCTTCTCCGTGTTCGCCGGCGTCGGCGAGCGCTCCCGCGAAGGCAACGACCTCTACCACGAGATGTCCGAGGCCGGCGTCATCAAGCAGGACAAGCTCGAGGAGTCGAAGGTCGCGCTGGTTTACGGCCAGATGAACGAGCCCCCGGGCGCCCGTATGCGCGTCGCCCTCTCGGCCCTCGCCATGACCGAGTTCTTCCGCGACGAGCAAAACCGCGACGTGCTCCTCTTCGTGGACAACATCTTCCGCTTCTCGCAGGCCGGCGCCGAAGTGTCCGCCCTCCTTGGTCGCTCGCCCTCTGCGGTGGGTTACCAGCCCACTCTCTCCAACGAGATGGGCCTGCTCCAGGAGCGCATCACCTCCACGAAGAAGGGCTCCATCACCTCCTTCCAGGCCGTTTACGTGCCCGCCGACGACCTTACCGACCCGGCCCCGGCCAACACCTTCGCCCACCTCGACTCCACCATCGTGCTCGAGCGCTCCATCGCCGAGCTCGGCATCTATCCCGCCGTGGACCCGCTCGCCTCCGTCTCGAAGGCCCTCGAGCCCGCCGTCGTCGGCGAGGAGCACTACCAGGTGGCCCGCGAGGTGCAGCGCGTCCTCCAGCGCTACAAGGACCTCCAGGACATCATCGCGATCCTTGGTCTCGACGAGCTCTCCCCCGAGGACAAGGCCCTCGTCTATCGCGCCCGCAAGATCCAGCGCTTCCTCTCGCAGCCCTTCACCGTGGCCGAGGTCTTCACCGGCGCCGCCGGCAAGCAGGTCCCCGTCAAGGAGACCATCCGCGGCTTCAAGATGATCCTCAGCGGCGAGCTCGACCACGTGGCCGA
>JAUWBD010000083.1 GCA_030605125.1 Verrucomicrobiota bacterium
ACCTACAACCAGCTCATGCCCGCCTTTGGCCGCGTGCCCGGCGGCGGCTACAACTGGAACAGCGAGCGCATCGCGCACGTGCTCTCCTACATCCGTCACGAGTGGGGCAACGACGCCTCCTTCATCACGACCGAGCAGGTGGACACCATTTTCCGCGCCGAGGCCGGCCGCTCCCGCCCCTGGACCCAAGACGAGCTCGCCCCCTTCGCGCAGTGATGGTGTGGCCTGTGCGTCCGGCCATGTCCGGACTCGTGGATCCCGCCGTCCGCGGGATCCCGCTCTCATGACGCGGCGCCCGGTGTCGCGTTGGCCGTCCCCGGCCAATCGTTTCCGTTCATCTCATGATCCCGGCGGCACGGCGATAGCCGCCTCGCTCCGCTTCGCGTCGCCCACCGCGGAATTCGTCACGTCGTCCCGCCTCCCGGCGAGGCGGAGCGAGGCATGATGCGCGATGTAGGCGCGCCGCGTGAGGAAGAACCATTTTCGACGGTGCGCATACACCAGTGCGCCCAAGACCGCGCCGACGCCCAGAGACCAGAACGCGACGCCGCGCCACTTCGCTTTCCGGAGCGCCGCGTCGATCTTGGTCCGCAGCGTGCCGACACGAACCGTATTCGCGTAGCCATACGTCTCCGCCAGTTTCAGGACCTCCTCCGCCGATTCCACGTCGGCCAGGTGGGCGTTGAGATGCGCGAGAGTGAAGAGTAGGTCGGCCACGTAAGGGTCGGTCGGCTTCACGAAGACCATTCGCCTCCTGCAGTTGGTAGGAGATCGCGTGGCGAACCGCGGGAGCGGGGCGGGACACGCCGTCGATCAGCAAGGTCGTCGAGGCGTCCACGCGTTCGGGAATCTCGATCAGCGCCGGGCGGGGTGCCGCGGTTTCCGGCGCGGCCTCGTCGCGGAGCTTGGCCTTGAGGACCAGCACATGCACCCACTCGGTGCCGCGATGGGAGCCGGGGTTCAAGCGAGTCGCCTGCTCGATCCATTGCAGGGCTTGGGCGTTGTCGCCAACGAGTTCGTAAGTCGTGCCCAAATTGGCGGCGATGGAGTAGTCATGCGGCGCCTGCGCGGCGGCCGTTTCGAGCAAGGGCAGCGCCGCAGCGTATTCGTCGGAGGCGATTTTGGCGAGGGCATCCCGTTCCAGGCGCTTGGGCTCGGTGGCGGCCGGCTGCGGGTGAAAGAACGAGAACCTTTCCTGCGGGAGCGATCGCAGACTCGATTTCAGGGCGCGCGTCTCGCTCATCGCGGTTTCGTCCGCAGTGCCGCCGTTGAGGTCGGTTCCGCTTCGCGGTGTGTTGAGGCAGGCGGTGGCGCTGGAGACGCCGAGAAGGAGGGAAAATAGAAAACGTGGGATCATCGGCATGTGGGGGCGGCGGGACGATGACAGGCGCGGAAGAAGCGCGTATGAAGTCGTCGTGAAATTGGCCGATGAAGTCCGTCAGGCGGGCGAGGGCGCCGTGCGTGAGCGAGGCCCGCGCCTTTTGGTTTTGAGACAAAGCCCGGCTCAAACGGCATGCTGCGGCTCTCGTCCTGCTTTCTTGCAGGCTTTTGTGTAGGCCTTGAGAATCTCTTTTTGCGCCTTCAGCTCCGGCGCGATGAGGAAACAATTTTCGTAGGTCGCGGCGAGCTTCGTCCAGTCGCCCAGCGAACCGTAGCACTCTATGAGTAGCTGTTTCACGTCGAGATCGGTGGCCCGCATCGACTCGACCCGCTCGGCCAGTGCGGCGGTCTCGGCCATCCGCCCATGGTCAAAATGAAACCGGGCCGCTTGAAACAGGATCCCCGCGTCGGTGCTACGCGAGGTCAGCTCACGAAAGATCGCCTCGGCCTCGCGCGGTTTGCCCGTGAGATTTTTCGCCATCGCCTCGGCGAGCAGCAACACGTCGCCCGCCTCGACCGACCGCAGGTTCTCCAGGAGCAGCGCGAGTTCCTTTTCGCCGAGCAAGCAGTAGGCGTCGCCCACCACCGAGCTGATTACCGAGACGACGGGCACCGGACAACCATCGACCTCGACCGAAGGCTCCTTCGATCCGGCGGCGATGGTGGCGCGGTCGATCATGTCGCGAAGGGATTTCGCGAGTTCGGGCAGTTTTTCGCGCGGGATGTGGGCTCCAGTGCTGCAGGAGGAGCATTCCCGGAGCACGCGCACATGAGGGCCGATCGGGAAGAGCGGGATGAAGTAGAGGTGGCCCCACTTGCGGCCCTCGTAGCTTTCCTGCTGACCCAGTTTGCCGCAGTGTCCGCAGCGACCGTGGCTGCGAACGCGGTTTCTCCGTCCATACATCCGGGAGCCGTAGATGATCATCGTCGTTGTTCAGGGGGCGGGTGGCTGGGCCGCGGCGGTGTCGGAACTGGACTTGGCCATCTTTTCCTCGTGAACGGCCTCGGCGCGGCTGGTGAAAAACACGTCGCGGATACGAGCCGACGGTGAGTCTGCCAAGCAAGGCGTAAGTGAAAGCGCGCATCCTGGCCGGCGCAGCAGAATGCATCGTCAGCCGACTCGGCTCGGGACGCCTCGGGTTATGCGGCAGGGATTATCCATATTCCGCAGTTGGAGCCACAGATTGCTCGGCTGTTCACGGATGACAGAATCCTGAAGCAAAAACTTGGGTTCACTCGTCACGTGAAAGTCGGTCCGCGTGGTTGTCTTCCCAACTCTCTTGTCCGTGCCCATTCGTGTTATCTGTGGCCGGTTTGAACTGCGGTTTTGATTTTTCTTTTCTCAACTTTCCCCGCCCGTTGACGCAACCGCGTCCCCGGCGCATGGTCTCTGCACATCCCCCATGAGCGATTTTTTCTCCGCCCCGCAGGTCACGGCCGCGCGCGAAACCCTGCAAAAGCTGCGCATGTGCATGCGAGCCACGATCAAGGGCAAGGACAACGTGATCGACCACGTGCTCACCGCGCTTATCTCCGGCGGCCACGTGCTGATCGAGGATCTTCCCGGCGTCGGCAAAACCACGCTCGCCTACGCCCTCGCTCGCTCCATGGACTGCGCCTTCTCGCGCGTCCAGTTCACCAGCGACCTCCTCCCCAGCGACGTCACCGGCGTCGCGATCTACGACGAGACGATCAAGGAGTTCGTTTTCAAGAAAGGCCCCGTCTTCGCCAACATCGTCCTCGCCGACGAGATCAACCGCGCCACGCCGAAAACCCAGTCCTCCCTCCTTGAGGTCATGGATCGCGGCAAGGTGACCGTGGACGGGCAGACGCACGCCGTCGGCGCGCCCTTCATGGTCTTCGCCACCCAGAATCCCGTGGACTACGAGGGCACCTTCCCGCTGCCCGAGAGCCAGATGGACCGCTTCCTCATGCGGCTCCACATGGGCTACCCGCAGCCGGCCGACGAGCTCGAGATCCTGCGCAGCGCGCGCAACGGCTACGATGCCATCGCCGTCAGCTCCGTCGTCTCGCGCTCCGACATCCTTCAACTCCAGTCGCTCGCCGGCCATGTCTTCATCGAGGACTCGGTGCTCGACTACATCCTGCGCCTGGTCGCCGCCACGCGCACCGAGGCCGAGTTTCGCGCCGGCGTCTCCGTGCGCGGCGGACTCGCGCTCAAACACGCCGCCCAAGCTCGCGCCCTCCTCGAAGGTCGCGATTTTGTGGTGCCCGAGGACGTGCAATCGCTTGCCGGCCCCGTGCTCGCGCATCGCCTCACACTCGTGCGCCCCGCCGCCGACGGCGTCGAGGAGCGCCGCCTCGTCGCGGCCGCGCTCAAGCGCATTCTCTCCGCCATTCCGTCGCCGGCCTAGGCGCGAAATCGTTATGTCGCTGATCGGCCATGAGGTAGGGCGGGAGCGCCGGGCCCGCCGTGTTTGGGAGCGGCGGTCCCGCCCTGCCGACCGAGCACGTCTGCCATGATCACGCAGCCGATTACGACTCCGGTGCCGGCCCTGCCTGCGACCGCTTCCGTGCAGGACGAGCCTTCGGTCCCCGGCGCGACCGAGTGGCAGGGGCCTTGGGCCGCCTCGCGGCGACGGCGCGAGCGCCGCTGGAGCACGCTGCTCTGGGCGCTGCTCTACCCGCCGCGCGGCCACCGCATCATCCCCACGATCACCGGTGTGTTGCTCATCGCCGTTTCGCTCGGCATCGGCACCGCCGCCTACAACACCGCCAACAACATCCTCTTCATCACGCTCTCGCTCCTGCTCTCCTGCCTGATCCTGAGCGGCGTGATGTCCTGGCTCAATCTCCGCGGAATCGCTTGGCGCCTCCATGCGGCCGGGCCTTGGCGGGCCGGCCAGACGCAGACCGTCGCGCTCGAGCTGCGCAACGCCAAGGTGCTCCTTCCCACCTACGGGCTCTGGTTTGATCTCGCCGCGGGAGATGCCGCCGAGCGCCGGCACCTCGGCATCCGGCTCGATCCCGAATCAAGCACGCGAATCGAGTGGCCCGCCAAAGCCGCCCGCCGGGGCCTCCTGCGCGTGGAGCTGCGGGGCGTGGGCTCGCTCTTCCCCTTTGGCTTTCTCCACAAGTCCGTCGCCTCCGACCTCGCGCGCGAGGTGCTCGTGTGGCCGGCCTCGGTGGACTATCGCCGCCACCTCGGCGGCGCCGCCTGGCGCGCCGCGCCCAGCCAGGGCGAGGTCAACCGGCCTGGCCACGGCGCGGACCTGCTCGCGTTGCGCCGCTACGTGCCCGGCGATTCGCCGCGCCTGGTGCACTGGAAGGCCACCGCCCGCCTGCGCCAGATCCTGGTCCGACAGTTTGCCGCCGAGGGGCTGGAGGGCTTCACGCTTCAGGTGGGCAGCGACTCCGCCGTCTGGTCGCGCCCCGAGCAGTTCGAGCTCGGCCTCGGCCTCGCCGCCACCCTCGCCGAAGACTTGTTCAAACAAGAGCGACTCCAGGCCGTGATGATCGACGACGAGCCGCCGCAGTCCGTGCGGCGACTGCGCGATGTGGAGTCGTTCTTGGATCGTCTCGCCCTGCTCGAAGCCGTCGAGCGACCCGCCCGGGTCGTTCCCGAGGGCATCCCACAACTCCACGGCCTCGTCGGCCCGCGTCGGGTGCTTCGCATCCTGCCCCATGGCGCGCGCGGCGTGGCCGCCTTCCTCGATGGAAACATTGCGGCCTCAGCTTAATCTTTCCGAGCTCCGCCAGCTCCGCTGGTTTCTCGGTGGCCTCATCGGCCTGCTCTCCGCGTGGACGGTCTTCTACATGGAGGTGGACGCGCTGGTCGTGCTCGGCGTGATCACCGTCGCGGTCCCCGTTTTCACCCTGTTCCCGCGGCTCTCGATCGCGTTGCCCCAGGTTTTCCACCTGCTCGCCTTCCCGGTCATCGTGGTGCTCTTCGCCCTCGACATCTGGGCCACACGCGAGCCGCTGCCGGCGATGATCCGGCTCGACCTGATGCTGCTCTGCTACCGCTGCATCGCGCCGCGCGGACGCCGCGAGGATCTCCAACTCATCCTGCTCGCGCTCTTCGTCGTGGTGGTCACGGGCGTATTCACCGTCTCCATCGCCTTCGTCGCGCAGATCCTCCTTTTCACCGGCGCGGCGCTCTCGCTCCTGCTCGCGGTGACGCTCTCCGACGGGCGCACGGGCGGCGGGCCGATCTCCCCGGCCAAGCCGGCGCGCCGTTTTCTGCCCCAGCTCTCCGCCGCTCCGGTCGCCGCCGCCGAGGCGGGGTGGGAGCGCGTCAGTTGGTTTGAACTCTTCGGTCGCCTGCGCGCCGTCGCCGACCTGCGCGTCGTGGCGCTCGGCGCGGGCCTCTTTGGCGGAGTAGTCGCGCTCTCGGTCGTCCTCTTCCTCGCGCTCCCGCGCTTCGAGATCAGCAACGACTTCTTTCTGGACCGCCTGATCACGAAGAGCACCCGCACCGGCTTCTCCGACAACGTCACCTTCCAGGACGTGGTGAACATCCAGCAGGACACCTCCGTCGCGCTGATGATCGACGTCAGCGACCCGGATATGATTCCCGCCGAGCCCTACTGGCGCATGCTCGTGCTCGACGAGTATTCGGGCAACGGCTTCCGGGTCTCCCAAGGGCTGCGCAATACCTTTCTCTCCAGCCGGGAAAAGATGCACGTTCACACCACCCGGGGCTGGGGTCGCAATCGCGAGGACCGGGCGACCTGGGTCATGTATTTCCAGCCCGGCGTGAGCAAATACCTCCCGCTTGGCGGCGCCTTCACGCGCCTCACCTTTGGCGAGCCTCAGGCCCTCCTGCAGAGCACGCCGCTGCGCCTCGCGCAGCTGCCGGTCGAGCCGGCGAAGATGGTGGCCTACCGTGTCGAGGGCATGGACACCGACGGAGTGCTCCGCGACCGTGACTTCGCGCGGGACCGGCGTATTCGCGTGAGTGATCCCCGGGCCAGTTTTATGCCTCCCGAGCGTATGGCCGACTTCGGCTACGAGGAGCCGCCCGCGCGCGACGTCACCTTTCTCGAACTCGGCCTGGAACGCCCCGAGGATGTGGCTCAGTTGGAAAAATGGGTCGAGGAGCTTGGCGGTGCGGGCGACGGTGGAGCGGAGTTTGCCCGCCGCGCGGCGACCTGGCTGCAATCGCGACACTCCTACAGCCTGAGCATGCGCCTAGAGGAGGCGGAAGGGGACCCCTTGATCCGCTGGATGAAATCCAGCCAGCCCGGGCACTGCGAACTCTTCGCCGGCGGCTTGGTCATGCTCGCGCGCGCGGCCGGCGTGCCGGCTCGTCTCGTCACCGGTTTCAAGGGCGGCGCTTGGAATCCGGTGAGCGGCAGCATCACCGTGCGAAATTCCGATGCGCACGCCTGGACGGAGATCTGGGACGACGACATGGCCTCGTGGTTGCGGGCCGATGCGACTCCCGGTTCGCAGATCACCCCGACGCCCAGCCCGACCTCGGGTTTCCGCGGCCTCGAATTTGAGAGCGGCTGGTCCGCGCGTTTCGACGGCCTGCGCGTCTTCTGGTATCGGCGAATCGTCAACTTCGACCAAGACTCCCAGCTCGAGCTGCTGCGCGGCACCAAGGATCGCGTGCGGGCGATGCTCCAGTCCGTGCGCACCGCCGTGGAGGAGAAACTGCGCGCCTTCGCCAACTGGGTGCGCTCGCCCTGGGATGTGCCGCGGGTGGCCGCGGTTGCGACGGTGTTGTTTGGGGGCGTAGGCCTGGTGTGGTTCTGGAAGCGCGTTGGCCGCGCCTGGTGGATGGGCTGGCGGAGTCGTCGATCCGATTCGCATCGCCGCGACCCGGTGCGCATCGAGGCCTCGCGCTGGCTCGCGCGCCTGGAGCGCGCCGAGCGGGCTCACGTGCCCGTCGAGGCGCGGGAGGCGATGCGCGCGGCGCGGGCTCGTTTGCTGCGCCTGCGCTTTGGTGCGCGCGAAGGCTGGCCGCCGCCGGCGGCGGTGTTTCGCCAGGCCAAACACGCCGTGCGCGAGCTCGCCCGGGCCCGCGCGCGCCGCTGAGCGGGCGGGGCGGCTCGACACGATTTCAGCGAGTCGCGGCGGGAGCGGCCGCGTCCTCGCCACGCGGCTCGATGCCGATGAAGTTGCGCACGGTCCAGGCCTCGGCCCGGTAGAAGTCGAAGCCATCGGCGCGCGCCCAGAGTCCGGTGGACGGGCCGCCGTCGAGGGCGAGGGCCCGCTGCACATCGACCAGCGAGACCAGAGCCGGGAGGCGAAGAAACCGGGCGAGCTCGTCCAGCGAGCAGGCTTCGCTGACGCCGATGAACCAATCGCCGCGGGCACCCTGCCCGATAAAGGTGCGCGCCGCATGCCGGCGCGGGTTGTTGTCCGGCTCGGAGCGGCCGTCGCGGACCAGCCAAGGCCCGGTTTGAAGCAGGTCGGTGATGGTGGGATCGGTGGCGTCGAAGCCTTGCGTCGGTTCCAAGGCGGGCCGCCCGCCGCGCACCACGAGAAGGCCCTTCATCCAGAGCGTGGGATCGAATTCGCCGGTCGCGCGCCCGTCGCCGATCATGAAGCCCACGGGCGCGAAGGGATCGCGCCGGAAAAAACCGCCGTTGCAGCCCGCGAGGAAACGGCCGCTGGTCTTCATGGCCTGCCGTAGGTTGTCGTGGATCGGACGCCCTCCCGGTGTCGCGTTATCGATCACGCGCAGGCGGTGTCGCTCGGGGTAAAACACCACGATGCTCAGAGCGAGGGATCGGTCGCGTTCGCGCAGCGTGAGGCGATGCACCGGGAGAATCTCGGTTGGCGCCGCGGACGATCGGTCGGCGCAGCATGCGAAGACCATCCACGCCAGGAGAAGGGCGGTAATCGGCCGCCGGGCAGGCCGGTGTCTTCGCGGGGCCGCTGCGGGAGAAGGCGAATAGCCGGTGCGTGGCATGTGCGTGGAGCGCTGCCTCAGGGCGCGAGACTCACGTAGCCGGTGTCGTCCACGAGTTGTTGTCCCTGGGGGCCGAGCAGCCAGGCGAGCAACGCGGGGACTTGAGTGTTTTTTGTTCCCGCGGTGGCGGCGTAGAGATCGACGGTGTAGGGATATTCGCCCGAACGGATCGTCTCGCGTGTGGGGCGATGCCGTCCACCGCGAGAAACTTGATCGCGCCGTCCGGGTTCATCGCGGTGGCGAAGACGCGGAAGGAGTAGCCGAGCGCTTCGCGCGAGTTTTTGTAGGCCGCGACCTGCTGGATCACGCCGCCCATGCCCCGCGCGAATTCCTCGCGGAGCGGGGCGGCCGGCTTCTCGCTCTGCATCACTTTCAGCTCCAGCGCGGTCTGGCTGCCCGATCCCTGCGGGCGCTGGAAGGGGATGATCTTTTCGTCGCGCCCGCCGACCTCCTTCCAGTTGGTGATGCGCTTCGTGTAGATCGCGCGAATCTGTTCGCTGGTGAGTCCGTCCACGGGGTTGTCCGCGTGCACGAAAAAGACGAAGGCTTCTCTGCCGATGGGCGTGAGCACCAGCGGTCGTCCGGCGGCCTCGGCGGCGGCGCGCTGGGCGTCGGAAGGCTGGGCGACGAACACGAGGTCAACCTCGCCCGCGATGAGGCGGTCGTAGGCTTTCGGCGTGGTGGAGGCGCGGATGAGTTCCCGCACCCGTTGCCTGTCGTAGTTCCGGAAGGTCGCCTGCACGGCGGCGGCATAGATCGGGTAGAGCGCCGTGGCGCCGTCGAGCGTCGGGTGGTCCGACTCGATGCGCAGCGTGGGCTCGGTGACCTTGACCAAGGTATTGTCCGGGTCGAAGGGGTGATGCCGTGCGTTGAAGGTGTTTTCCGCCCGCCATTCGGCCCAGCCGCCGCCCGTCACGAAGCCGGAGCGCATCGCCTCCGCTCGCCAGACGATGGCGACGAGGACCACGAGCAGCAGCGTGCAGGGGAGGACGCGGCTGGAGGAGGTGGTGCGGGGGCAGCCGAGATCGCGGAAGCCGAGCGCCATGCCCGCTCCGTAGAAGAGGTAGATCGCGAGGGGCGGCACGAGAAGAGGCCACGGCGAGGGCACGCCCATGAGGAGCACCACGCCGAGAAAGAGCGACGAAGGCAGATGGGTGAGCGAGAAGACCGAGGCGAAAGGGCCAAAAAGCGCGCCTCGCTCCGGCGCGGGCGGCAACAGGGCGAGCATGGAGACACCGAGGGTGAAGGCCGCGAGCACGAGCACGGGCAGGTGGCGTATCGCGAAACGCGGATCGGCGGGGTAGGGCGGCGGGTTGCGTCCGCCTCGCTCGCGGTGTTCGCGCATGAAGCGGGCCGCGGACCGGCGGACATCGCGGCGACCCGAGCGGACGCAGTGCCAGGCGAAGAGTCCGCCAAGGGGGAAGCCGACGAGGCTAAACGCCAGCGTTTCGTTGCGGAGCACGTTCGCCGCGAATCCGCCTAGCGCCACCACCCCCAGAGCGACGACCTGAAGTGACAGCGGCAGGAGAACGTAGCCGTTGAGGATCGCGCGCCAGAAGTGTGGGGGCTTTTGCATCGCGATGCTCAGGCGTAAACGCCGCCGCCGAGCAGGCGTAGGCCGTCGTGGATCGCGAGGATCTGGCCGGCGGCGAGCCCGCGCTGCGGTTCGGCGAACTCCACGCGCGCGGTGTCGGGCCCCGTCATCTCGAAGCGCATCCGCACGCGCGGATCGCGGTAGCGCACGCGGCCCTCGAGCGCGAGCGGACCGTCGGCCGGCGTGGGCGGCGCGGGCGTGTTCCAGCGTAGCCCGTGCACCGCGACCTCGCGGGTGAAGAGCCCGGGGGCGGCGGCGCTGTCGAAGGCCACGAGCAGGGCGCGGTCGGCGGCGCGTTTGCCCACCACGACGTAGGCCTTGCCGTCGGTGTTGCTCGGCACGCCGATGCCCTTGCGCTGGCCGAGCGTGAAGAAGTGCAGCCCGCGGTGCTCGCCGAGCACGCGGCCGTCCTCGGCGCGGACGATGGGGCCGGGCGCGTCGGGCACGTAGGCGCGGAGAAAATCGGCCATCTTCACCTGCCCGATGAAGCAGATGCCCTGGCTGTCTTTTTTCTCTGCGGTGGCGAGGCCGGCGCGGCGGGCCAGCTCGCGCAGCTGCGGCTTGAGCAGGTCGCCGACGGGGAAACGCGCGTCGCGCAGCTGCTCCTGCGAGAGCATCGCCAGAAAGTAGGACTGGTCCTTGCCGGGATCGGCGCCCTCGAGGAGGGCGAAGTCTGCCGCGGCTTCGGCGTCCGCTGCCCCGGCGAGCCGCACGCGGCGGGCGTAGTGGCCGGTGGCGACGGCGGCGAAGCCGTGGTCGAGCGCCCACCCGCGGAGCACGCCAAACTTGATCTCGCGGTTGCACATCACGTCGGGATTGGGCGTGAGGCCCCGGGTGTATCCATCGAGCAGATACGCGACGACCTTGTCGCGGTATTCCTCCATGAGGTTCACGACGCGGAAGGGGATGTCGAGCTGCTCCGCCACGCGGCGGGCGTCGGCGATGTCCTGCTCCCAGGGGCAGTCGCCGAGGATGTTGTCCTCGTTGATCCAGTTTTTCATGTAGGCCGCCTCGATCGGCACGCCGCCGTCGCGCAGGAGGAGCGCGGCGACGGAGCTGTCCACGCCGCCGGAGAGGGCGACGAGGGTCTTGGCGGGGGACTGGACGGGCGCGGACACGCGGTCAGTTTTCGACGCGTAGCACGTAAACCACGCCCTTCTCGCTGCCGACGGCGAGGAAGCGGTCGTCTGGCGACCAGGCGAGCCGGGTGGCGGGCGCGGGCATCTTGATCGTGGCGCGCAGCGGCTGCGGGCGTTCGGGGCTCCAGAGCTGGAGCACACCGTCGCGGCTCGCGCTGGCGAGCAGGCCGTGGCGGTTTTGGAAAGCCACCGCCGTGAGCGGGGCCTCATGGGGCAGCATCGTGGGCTCGCGGCCCTCGGGCCCGGCGCCGGAGCAATCCCACACGCAGACGTCCTGGCCGCCGGTGGTGGCGAGGCGCGTGCCGGTGAGGTCGAAGCTGATCTGGCGCACCTTGGTCTCGTAGCCGCTCATGTGGAACTCCTGGTCCTCCTCGGGCAGCCAGAGGTGCACGCTCGGATCCTGGTTGCCGGAGACGAGCCAGCGGCCGTCGGGCGGGGACCAGGCGAGGGTGGCGATGCCGTTGGCGTAGGCGTATTCGCGCTGGGCGTGGAAGTCGTCGGCATCCCAAAGGCACACGCCGCCGAACCAGGCCGCGGCGAGCGCGCCACCCTGCGGATGCCAGGCGAGGGCGGAGAGGGTTTTGGGCGCGGGCTTGAAACGGTGGGCGACGCTCGCGTCGGCGCGGAGGAAAACGAGATCGCGCCCCGAGGCGGCGGCGAGGGTGGGGGAGGCGGGCGCGCCCGCGGCGCCGGCGGGGCGCCAGGCGATGTGCTCGATCCAGGCGGAGCCGAGGCTGGCGGTGGCGAGGTGCTGCGCGGCGGCGGCATCCCAGAACTTCACCGCGCCATCCTGCCCGCCCGAGGCGAGGAGGGCGGGCGCATCGGGCGCGAGGCCCGGGGCGAAGGCGAGGCAATTGGCGCCGTCCTCATGGCCGGGGAGTTCGCGGCGATCTTCGCCGGTGGGGCCGGCGAAGAGGTGGAGCGGGCCCGCCTGGGATGCGGCTGCGAGCAGCGCGCCGTCGGGCGACCACGCGAGATCGATCACGTAGTCGTCGAGTTGCACGGCCCAGGTTTTGTTCAACTGCATGGCGGCGCAGCGTGCGGGAGGTCCGGGCGCCGGCAAGCCTCGCGGCGCGGGAAACACGTCCCGCCGCTTGTCAGACGCGCCGGTCGGGGGCATGAGGGAGGGACGCGCCATGCAAATCGCCCCGGCCACGCTCCGTCAGCTCCGCTACGCCGAGGGTTACCTCGCGCTCGGGATGAAGCGCGACGCGGCGGAGGCCTTGGCGGAGATCCCGGCGGAGGACGCCGATGTGCTGCCCGTGCTCGCGATGCGAGCCGCGGTGTTTCACGAACTGGCGGACTGGCCGCGCGCGGCGGAGGCGGCGACCAGCCTTTGTGAACGCGTGCCGGAGGATGCGGGCCACTGGATCCAGCGCGCCTACGCGGTGCGGCGGGCGCGCTGCCTCGCGGAGGCGCGCGAGATCCTGCTCGAGGCGCTCGCGCGGCATCCGGCGGATGCCACGATCCATTTCAACCTCGCCTGCTACGAGGCCCAGCTCGGGCGTCTGGAGCAGGCCCGGGTGTTTCTGGCCGAGGCCTGCCGGCTTTCGCCCGATTACTTGGAGATGGCCAAGACCGATCCGGATCTCGAGCCCTTGCGCAAGGCCGGCGACGCATAAGCGCCGGGCCATGACCCGGGAAGCAGCGTGAAGAACCGGCCGCGGGCGCGGCGGGGATTGGACATGGGCGGAAACGCGGCTTTTTGTTCGCCGCATGAAACCCAACATCGGACTTTCTGGAAAATCACGCGACGCGGTTTTGGCCATGCTCGGCCGGCTCCTTGCCGACGAGCACGTGCTCTATGTTAAGACGCGCAACTTCCACTGGAATGTCACCGGGCTCGACTTCGGCGCGCTGCACGAACTTTTCGAGAAGCAATACGACGCCCTCGCCGATTCGATCGACGAGATCGCGGAGCGCATCCGCATGCTGGGCGGAGTGGCTCCGGGCTCGATGAAGGAGTTTCTCAAGCTGGCGCGCCTCGACGAGCAGCCGGGCGGCAAGCTCGAGGCGGGCAAGATGATCGCCGCGCTGCTGAGCGACCACGAGACGGTGATCCGCGCGCTGCGCGAGGCCATCGAGGTGGCGGACAGCGCGGGCGACGCCGGCACGAACGACTTCCTCACCGGCCTGCTCGAGGACCACGAGAAGACCGCGTGGATGCTGCGCGCGCATCTGGAGTGAGCCACGCGGTGGAGTGTCGCGCGGGCTGCGGGGCCTGTTGTATCGCCCCCAGCATTACGTCGCCGATTCCCGGCATGCCCCACGGCAAGCCGGCCGGCGTGCCCTGCGTGCAGTTGTTGCCCGACCTGCGTTGCGCGCTCTTCGGCAAGCCGGAGCGGCCGGCCTTTTGCGCGAGCCTGCGGCCGACGCAGGAGATGTGCGGGCGGGAGCGCGACGAGGCGCTGGCCGGGCTGGCCGCGCTGGAACGGGCCACGGCGCCAGGCTAGGGCGGCGGGGTGGCACACGTGGAGAGGCAAAGGCGGCGTGCCCGGCGATCCCGCCCTGCCTCGATCCTATGCCCGGCACCCGAGGGCTTCAGCCTTTTCAACGCAAAGGTCGCGAAGGACGCGAAGCCCGGACCAAACCGAGACCCGGAGCTTTGCGTTGCCTTTTGGTATTACCAGCGGCCGTGCTCGCCCTTTTTAAGGCCGAGGGCGAAGGCGACGAGGAGCTGCACGGTGCGCTCCACGTCGGCGAGGTCCACGAGCTCGCTCGGCGTGTGCATGTAGCGGAGGGGAATGCTCACGAGGCCGGTGGCGACGCCGCCGCGGCCCATCTGGATGGCGCGGGCGTCGGTGCCGGTGGGGCGCGGGTCGGCTTCGAACTGGTGCGGGATGCCGGCGGCCTCGGCGGCCGCGACGAGGCGGTCGTAGATGAAGGGGTTGATGTTGGGGCCGCGGCAGATGATCGGGCCGCCGCCGAGCTTGGTTTCGCCGTATTTGCGCTGGTCGCAGTCGGGGTGGTCGGTCGCGTGGCCGACATCCACGGCCACGGCGAGGTGGGGGTTGACCGAATAGGCGGCGGTGGTGGCGCCGCGCACGCCGATCTCCTCCTGCGCGGTGGCCACCGAGACGACCTGCGCGGCGAGTTTCTTGCGCTGGCCGGCGAGGCGGCGGAGCACCTCGCCGACGACGTAGGCGCCGACCTTGTCGTCGAAGGCGCGGGCCACGCCGACGGTGCCGTGCAGGAGCTCGAAACCGGGCTGGTGCGTGGCGACGTCGCCGATCCGCACGCGCTCGAGGGCCTCCTTTTTGCTCTTCGCGCCGATATCGATCCACATGTCGTGGATCTCGGGCACCTTCTTGCGGTCGGCCTCGTCCATGAGGTGGATGGCGCGCTTGCCGGTGACGCCGAGCACGGGGCCGTTTTTGGTCGAGATGATGACGCGGCGGCCGGGGATCATCACGCGGTCGTGGCCGCCGATGGTGTTGAAGTAGAGGTAGCCGTCCTTGTTGACGTAGCTGATCTGGAGGCCGAGCTCGTCGATGTGGCCGGCGAGAAGGAGAACGGGGTCGCCGGCGGGGTTGAGGGTGGCGATGCGGTTGCCGAGGACGTCGTTTTCGTAGCGGTCGGCGGAGGGCTTCACGTGGGCGTCGAAGACGGCCTGGGCCTCGTGTTCGGCGCCGGAGGGGGAGCGGGCGGCGAGGAGGTCGGCGAGAAAGGCGGGGACGGCGGGGGTGGCGGGGGCGGACTTGGATTTGGCCATGGCGGTGAAACTGCCCACGAAACACACGAAAGGGCACGAAAAGAAAATTCGGAAACGAGGGACGGGGCGGGGGCGGTCTGGTGCGGAGCAAAAAAAGACGCCACCCGGGAGGGTGGCGTCTTGGAAGAACGCGAAGCGATCGGGACTGGCTCAGGCGCCGAGCTGGTAGCGGGTGAAGCGGCGCACGACCATGTTTTCGCCGGTCTTGGCGATGGCGGCGGTGATGATCTCCTTGATCGACTTCTCCGGCTGCTTGACGAAGGGCTGGTCGAGGAGGCACACGGTGGCGTAGTATTTCTCCAGCTTGCCCTCGACGATCTTCTGGACCGCCGCGGGGGGCTTGCCGGCGACCTGGGCGGAGGCGATCTCGCGCTCCTTGGCGAGGTCGGCCTCGGGCACCTCTTCGCGGGAAACCACGGAGGGGTTGGCCGCGGCGATGTGCAGGGCGAGGTCGTGCACGAGGGCCTTGAAGTCGTCGTTGCGGGCGACGAAGTCGGTCTCGCAGTTGACCTCGATGAGGACGCCGACCTTGCCGCCGGTGTGGATGTAGCTGTAGATGATGCCTTCCTTGGCGACGCGGTCGGCGCGCTTGGCGGCGGAGGCCGCGCCCTTCTTGCGAAGGATGGTGACGGCCTCCTCGACGTTGCCGTTGGTCTCGACGAGGGCGCGCTTGCAGTCCATCAGCCCGGCGCCGGTCTGGGCGCGCAGGTCGTTGACCATGGTGGCGGAAATGGCGGTGGTGCTCATGAATCTATTCGGGCGTGTGTAGTGGTTTGACGAATACCGCGTGGCGGGGTCGCTCAGGCCTTGGGGGCGGCGATCTTCTTGCGGGCGGCGGGCTTCTTGGCGGGGGCGGCCTCGCCCTCGGCGGCGGGAGCCTCGCCCTCGACGGCGGGGGCGGCGGCCGAGGTGTCGATGCCGGCGGCGGCGGCGACGGCGGCGGAGGCGGCCTTGAGGTCGGCCTGGCCGCGGTTGGAGCGGCGGGTGTCACGCTGGGCGAGGCCGGACTGCACGGCGGCGACGATGGTCTCCACGATGATGCGGATGGACTTCACGGCGTCGTCGTTGCCCGGGATCGGGTGCGAGAGCTGGGTGGGGTCGGAGTTGGTGTCCACGAGGCCGACGCAGGGGATCTCGCAGCGCTTGGCCTCGGCGACGGCGATCTCCTCGTGGTTGGCGTCCACCACGAACATGATGGAGGGCAGCTCGGGCATCTCGAGGATGCCGGCGAAGTTCTTGGTCATGCGGACCATCTCGCGCTTGATGGCGGACTCTTCCTTGGAGGAGAGCTTGGCGAGCTCGCCGTTCTGCTCCTGCTGCTGGTATTTCTTGAACTTGGCGATCGACTTCTTGACGGTCGCGAAATTGGTGAGGGTGCCGCCGAGCCAGCGGTCCACGCAGTAGGGCATGCCGGTGGAGACGGCGGCCTCGCGGACGATCTCGCGGGCCTGCTCCTTGGTGCCGACGAAGAGCACGTTGCCGCCGGAGGCGACCTTGTCCTCGATGAAGGAGTAGGCCTTCTGGAGGAGTTCGTGGGTCTTGCCGAGGTCGATGATGGTGATGCCCTGGCGGTGGTCGAAGACGTAGGGCTTGGAGCGCGGGTTCCAGCGCTTGGTCTGGTGACCGAAGTGGACGCCGGCGTCGAGGAGGTCTTTAGCGGTGACTTGCATGGATCTATGTATCTTTCGAAACACAGGTCGGCCGATGGGCCGCCTTGCGATCGTTGGATGGTTATGGGTTGTGGGTGTTGTGTTTTGTTTGGCTCTTTTCGGAGGAAAAGAGGGTCGAGCACACGGAGCGGAAAAGCGGCACGCAAGCGCGATTTGGCTTTTCCGAAGAAAACTTCGAAAAGGGCGTTGACAGTGCCCCCGCGAATCGCACGGTCTCGCCCTCCTCACTTGTTGCAGGGTGGAGCAGCCTGGTAGCTCGTCAGGCTCATAACCTGAAGGTCGTTGGTTCAAATCCAACCCCTGCACCCAATTTAGCCCCTTCCACTGCTCGGAAGGGGCTTTTTGTTGGGCGCAAGCAAAGTGAAGCAGCGCGCTTCGGGCGATCGCGGAGGCTGGGCTCGCGGAGCGGAGCCTTCCCGCCTACGTCGCCGCCTTGGAGCGCGCTTGGGCCACAAACACGGTGCGTCCGGAGTCGGCGCAGGAGGAAATCGCGGAAGTCCGGGCGGACGCGGACCGCATTTCTGGCGGGTCTCCAAGATCCGTGGCGGCGGGCTTCAGCGCGCCATCGATGTGGGCGGGGGGAGCTTGTCCGGCTCCACGCCGGCACGCACGCGCACGGTCGCGAGCACCTTGGGCACGTAGAGGCGCGTCTCCGCCGGGAGATGCTCGGCGATGCCCGCAAAATCCGTCGCGCCCCGCGCCCTCAACGTGCGGCTCACGCGGCCCTCGCCGCCGTTGTAGGCGGCGAGCGCAAGCGGCCAATCGCCGAAGCGCCCGTGCAATGTCTTCAAATACGCCGCCGCCGCGCGTGCGCTCGCCTGCGGGTGCGTGCGCTGGTCGAAGGGGAGCAGCGAGAGCCCGAGCGCCTTCGCCGTTTCCGGCATGAGCTGAAACAGCCCGCGCGCCCCGGCGGGGCTGCGGGCTCGCGGGTTGAAGGAACTCTCTGTTTCCGCGAGCCAGACCAGCGCCTCCGGCACGCCCTCGGCGGCGAAGGCCGCGCGGAGCACCGGCAAGTAGTCGTCCGCGCGGGGAGGCCGCGGACGCTGCGCCACGCGCTCCACCCAGAGTTGGTAGAGCGGCACGGCTTCCGGCGCTTTTGGCGGTGCGGGGCGTGGCGGGCGCGGCACCTCCGCCGGCGGCGCGGGCGGGGGAGGGGGCGGCGGCTTCACCGCCTCCTCCGCCACCTCCATGTCGGCGAGCTGCTCGCGCAGCCAGTCCAGGTAGTCGGCGAAATCCGGCGAGGCTTGCAGCGCGGCGATCGCGGCCCGCGTCTCGGGCGCGAGTGCGGCGAAGCCCCGCAGATCTTCCCGCTCTCCCGCCTGCTCGACGCGCCGAAGCAGGGCGGCCAGTTCCTGCGCCGAGATCAGCTCATATTCCTGCTTGATCGAGTCGGGCACGAAGGCGTCCCAGAGCGATTGGGCCGCCGCATGGAGGTCGGCGATCTGTTCGGGCGTCGGAGCCGTCGCCGGCGGCGGAGATGATGCGGGCGCGGTTTGCTCCGCGGCGCAGGCCACACTGGTCGCGAACACGCCGGCCGCGTAAAGCGCGGCGAGCGCCATGGTCCGTCCCTTTGTTTTTCCCAAGCCGATACGCACGCCGATGACAGACCGCCAAGCTTTCGCGAAGCGCAAGCCGCCGCGTCGGGACCGGGGCTCGCTACCGCGAGGGAAGAAAAATCAGGCTTCGTCGAACTTGCGCGCGAAGAGCGCGTCGAGCTCGTCGAGCATCGCGGCGGCATCGGCGCCGGAGGCGAGGAACTTGACCTTCGAGCCCTTGCCCGCGGCCAGCATCATGAGGCCCATGATGGACTTGCCGTTCACCTGCTCCTCGTCCTTCTCGACCATGACGTCGGCTTTGAACTTGTTGGTGATCCGCACGATCATCGCGGCAGGACGGGCGTGGATGCCCATCTTGTTTTGCACAACAAGCTCGCGGACGAGCTGGGCGGCGGTGTCGGTCTTTTCCATGGAGCGGCGGAAGGTCCGGCGAGGGGCCCCGGCTTGCAACTCAAAAACCGGGCGGGCAGGGTCGCGCTTTACCCATGTCCGCCGCGTCCGCCACCACCGCGATCATCGTGCCCTGCCGCCTCGAATCCACGCGTTTCCCGCGCAAGCTTCTCCATCTGGTGAAGGGCAAGCCGCTTGTGCTATGGGTGGCCGAGCGTATCCGGGCGGAGGCCCCGGAGTTTCCCTGCTGGTTCGCGGTGGATGATCCCCTGCTCGCGGCTCCGTTGGAGACGGCGGGTTTTCGGACCATCGCGACCAGCGTGGCGCACCAAAGCGGCACCGATCGCATCGCCGAGGCCAACCGCACGGTGCGGGCCGCGCGGGTGATCAACGTGCAGGCGGACGAGCCGCTGGTCACGGGCGCGCAGATCCGGCGGCTGGCGGAGCTGATCGCCGGGCCGGCCGCGATGGCGACCCTCGCCACGCCCTTCAAGCGCGCGGAGGATTTCACCAACCCCAACCAGGTGAAGGTGGTCTTCGCGCCCGGCGGCGGCTGGCGCTCGCTCTATTTTTCGCGCTCGCCGATCCCCTACGCGCGCGACCTCGCGGGCCGGGTGGACGACGCCTGGGTGCGGGCCAACCCCTGCTACAAGCACCTCGGGCTCTACGCCTACAAGGCGGAGCTGCTGGAGCGCTTCGCCACCCTGCCGCCCGGGCGCTACGAGCGCATCGAGAAACTGGAGCAGCTGCGCGTGTTGGAAAACGGATACGAAATCGCCTGCGACGTGACCGAGGATCCCGGCCTCGGCGTCGATACGCCCGAGGACGCGGTGAAGTTCGAGGCGGCGCTGGGCTGATGCCGTAAGGGCCGGGGCGAACGAGCGGGCGGCTCAGCCGATCAGGAGCTTCACGCCGGCGGCGGCGCTCAGGGCGAGGGCGAGCCGTTCGAACCACGCCTGCGAAACGCGCGGGAGGATCCAGCGCCCGAGCAGCGCGCCCGCGAGCACGGCCGGCGCGAGGGCGAGGTTGAAGGTGAAGCTCTCGGTCGTGATGAGCCCGAGGCCGATCATGAACGGGACCTTGAAGAGGTTGAGCAGCAGGAAGAACACCGCCGCGGTGCCGACGAAGGCCATCTTGGGCAGGCGCATCGCGAGCAGGTAGATCGCCATCAGCGGGCCGGCGGCGTTGGAGACGAGCGTGGTGAAGCCGGTGAGGATGCCGATGGTCGGTGCGAACCAGGCGCCGTGTTCGGCGACCGGCACGGCGGCGGGCGATGCCGGCTGAAAGCCGGCGCCGCCAGGTGCGGCGGCGGGCGCGGCGGGCGGCGCGTGGCGCTTGCGCCAGAGGTGGAGTGCGACGAGCGAAAGGATGATGCCGCCGACGAGCAGGCTGGCCTGACGGTTGTCGATGCGGTGCATCGCAAAGGCGCCGAGGACCACGCCCGCGCCCGTCCAGAGGAAGAGCCGGCGCAGGTGGCTCCACTCGGTGTGGCGACGGTAGGAAAACACCGCCACGAGGTCGCCGAAGATGAGCAGTGGGAGCACGAAGCCGCTGGCCTGCTTGGTCGGCATGAGGTTCGCGAAAATCGCCACAAAGAGCATGCCGATGCCGGGCACGCCGGTCTTGGAGAGGCCGACGATGGTGGCGGCGAAGATGGCGAGCAGCCACTGGGTGGTGTCGAAGCTCATGGGGTGGGCGGCGAGGGCGTGAAGGCGCCGGACGCGACGCGGAAGATTTCCCACGCGCCGAGCTCGGCGGCGGGCAGTTCGGTGCCGGTGGCGAGGACCTGGCGCTCTTCGCCGAGCGCGGCCCAGAAGCGGCGGCGGCGGGCGGGGTCGAGCTCGCCGAGGACGTCGTCGGCGAGGAGCACGGGCTGCACGCCCGTGGCGGCGCGGACGTGGTTCACCTGCGCGAGGCGGAGGGCGAGGACGAGGGAGCGTTGCTGACCCTCGG
>JAUWBD010000008.1 GCA_030605125.1 Verrucomicrobiota bacterium
AAGCGAAATGTTTGATCCTTACTTCACCACCAGCACGCCGCGCATCCCGAGCTGCAGGTGCGCCGGGAAGGTGCAGAGGTAAACCAGCTCCGTGCCCGGGGCGGCGTCCTCCGGCACGGTGAAGACCACCGCGTCGCGCCCACCGCCGCCGAGCAGCTTGGAGGCGGCGAGCAAATCGTCGGATCGCGCGGACGGCAGGTAGTCGTGCGCCTTGGCGCCGACGGCGGCGTTTGCATACGCGGTCGCGTCGGCTCCCGGGCGCAGCAGCACCCAATTGTGGCCCATCACCTCCTTCGGCCCCTTGCCACGATGCACCAACTGCACGCGCAGCACCTCGCCGGCCGCGGCCTCGATGCGCGTCACGTCGAAGCGCATGTGGTCGCCCACCTCCACGCGCACCTCGCGCGGCGCCGCCTGCGTGCCGGGCGCCTCGCCGGCCCCGCGGCGGCTCACGCCCGCCTCGCCGGCCTCCGCACCCGGAGTCGCATGCCCGGCATGCCCGTGCTCGGTGGAGCGTCCGCAGCCCCACAGCGCAAAAATTGCCAGCCCCAAACCGATGGTAGCGAGTTTCATCGCCGCAGGGGAGGCCGCCCGCTCCCCCGAGGCAAGCCCCTCCGTGCGCGCATTTAGCCCAGCTTACCCTGCGTTAATTCCGCCTAATAACTCGCTTCCGCCGACGAAATACCAAGAGACGAGTGGAAAATGACCCTCTTGATTCTAGCTTGAATCCACCCTCCACCTCCGAACGCTCGGCGGTTTTGGGCACCAAACCAGCTTTCCCTTCTCTCGACCAACAGACCATGCGCCTCCGCTTCGTCCCCTCCGCGCGCCGTATCACCGCCTCGCTTTCGCTGCTCGCCATCGCCGTGCTGACCGGCGGCTGGTCCAACAGCGTGCTGCCCGTCAGCGGCCCCCAGTCCACCTTTGACACGCAAGGTCCGGTCGCCCGCGCGCAGTTGGACGTGTTCTACGTCACCGTTTGGGTGACGCTGGCCATCTTCGTCATCGTCGCCGGCGTGCTCGCCTACGCGACCTTCAAGTTTCGCGTCAAAGACATCGACCCGAACCGCCCCATGCCGCCGCAGGGCCACGGCAACCCGCTCGTCGAGCTCGGCCTCATCGCCGCCTCCATCGGCGCGCTGGTCATCATCGCCGTCCCCACCCTCCGCGCCATCTGGTATACCTACGACGTCCCCGAGGAGCACCGCGCCAACGCCTACGAGGTCAACGCCATCGGCCTCCAGTGGTGGTTCAAGTTCGAGTATCCCCTCGAGCAGATCGAGGGCGCCGGTCCGCTCGTGACCGGCAACGAACTCGTCATCCCCGCCGGCCGCCCCGTGCGCATCAACCTCCGCACCACCGACGTCATCCACTCCTTCTGGGTGCCCAAGCTCGGCGGCAAGGTGGACATGATCCCCAACCGCGGCAACCACATGTGGCTCCAGGCCGACAACCCCGGCTACTTCTGGGGCCAGTGCGCCGAGTTCTGCGGCGAATCGCACGCCGTGATGCGCTTCCGCGTGATCGCCCTCGGCGCCGAGGATTTCGCCGCCTGGGTCGAGGCGCAAAAACAGCCCGCTCGCAGCGTCGAGGCCCCCGCGCCCGGCACGCCCGTCGCCACCTTCGCCAGCTACGACATGACGCGCAAGAAGCGCAACGCCCCCGGCTACTCGGCCGAGTTTGACCGCGATCCGATGGCCGCCTGGACCGCCTTCCAATTCCCCGACAAGGACGAGGACGCCGCCCTCATCGCCCGCGGTCGCGAACTCTTCCGCGAGAAGGCCTGCGTCACCTGCCACGCCGTCCGCGGCCACGAAGGCATGGGCGTCACCGGCCCCGACCTCACCCACTTCGGCTCCCGCACCACCCTCGCCGCCGGCCTGCTGGAGAACACCAAGGAGCACCTCCACCGCTGGATCGTGCACCCCAACGACGTGAAGCCCGGCAACAAGATGTGGATGGGCATCGGCACCCACACCAACGTCACCATGACCGGCTACCTCGCCTGGGACGGCGAGACCAAGTCCTACACCGGCAAGCGCCACATCGAGGTCAACGACGAGGAAGCCCGCGCGCTCGTCGAGTATCTCCACAGCCTCAAGTAAGTCCCCCCCCCTGCCCCTCCCCCTTCGCACCCGCGAAGCCCTCGCTCCTCGACCCTCTCGACTCCTCGACTCTTTCCAGAACATGGCCACCGCCACCACCGCCGCCTACACCGCGCCCGAGGCCAAGCCCGCCTCCCGTCCCTGGTTCTTCGCCCGCCCCGCCGCCAAGACCGGCCTCGTGGGCTGGCTGACCACCGTTGACCACAAGAAGATCGGCCTGCTCTACGCCATCACCTCGCTCTTCTTCTTCCTGGTCGGCGGCATCGAGGCCCTCCTCATCCGCGTGCAGCTCGCGGTGCCGAACAACACCTTCATCTCGCATCAGCTCTACAACGAGCTCTTCACGATGCACGCGACGACGATGATCTTCCTCGCCGTCATGCCGCTCTCGGCCGCGTTCTTCAATTACATGATGCCGCTCCAGATCGGCGCGCGCGACGTGGCCTTCCCCCGCCTCAACGGCTTCGCCTTCTGGGTCTTCATGGCCGGCGCGATCCTCCTCAACGTCGGCTGGTTCACCAAGGCCGGCGCGCCCGACGTCGGCTGGTTCGGCTACGCCCCGCTCACCTCCAACGCCTACTCCAACCAGTTCGTCGGCGACGTCTCCACCGACCTCTGGATCATCGGCCTCCAGGTGCTCGGCGTCTCGTCCGTGATCGGTTCGCTCAACTTCATCGTCACGATCATAAACATGCGCGCCCCCGGCCTCACCATGATGCGCCTGCCGGTGTTCACGTGGATGACGCTCTTCACCGCCTTCCTCATCATCCTCTCCTTCCCCGCCATCACCATCGCGCTCGTCGAGCTCATGATGGACCGCTCCTTCGGCACCGGCTTCTTCGAGGTCGCCATGGGCGGCATGCCGATCCTCTGGCAGCACCTCTTCTGGATCTTCGGCCACCCCGAGGTTTACATCCTCATCCTCCCGGCGATGGGCATCGTCTCCGAGATCCTGCCCACCTTCGCCCGCAAGCCCCTCTTCGGCTACCCGATCGTCGTCTTCTCCGGCGCCGTGATCGGCTTCCTCGGCTTCGGCGTCTGGTCGCACCACATGTTCACCACCGGCATGGGCACCATCGCCACCGCCGCCTTCTCCCTCGCCACCATGGCCATCGCCGTGCCGACGGGCGTGAAGATCTTCAACTGGGTCGGCACCCTCTGGGGCGGCCAGATCATCACCCGCACGCCCATGATGTTCGCCCTCGGCTTCATCTGGATGTTCATGATGGGCGGCTTCTCCGGCGTCATGCACTCCGCCGCCCCGGCCGACGCCCAGCAGCAGGACAGCTACTTCGTCGTCGCCCACTTCCACTACGTGCTCATCGGTGGCTCCATCTTCGCGCTGCTCGCCGGCATCCACTACTGGTTCCCGCTGGTCTTCGGCCGCATCGTCTCCGAGTTCTGGGGCAAGCTCTCCTTCTGGGTGATCTTCGTCGGCTTCAACGCCACCTTCTTCCCCATGCACTTCCTCGGCCTCAACGGCATGCCGCGCCGCACCGCCGTTTACGACGGCAACATGGGCTGGAACAACGCCAACCTGCTCGCGACCATCGGCGCCTTCATCCTCGCCGTCGGCATCGGCATCTACTTCGCGGTCATCGTTTACACCTACTTCAAGGGCAAGAAGACCAGCCACGACATCTGGGACGCCCGCACCCTCGAGTGGACCGTGCCCACCACCCCGCCGCCCGAGCACAACTTCCACGTCACGCCCACCGTGCACGCCCGTGACGCCTTCTGGTATGAGAAGACGCACGCCAAGGAGATCGCCGCCGAGAAGGCGCGCGTCGCCGCCGAGACCGAGGCGCATGGCGGCATCCACATGCCCAGCCAGTCCTGGTATCCGCTCGTCACCGCGATGGGCCTCTTCATCGGCGCGCTCTTCTTCGCGCACCACAACTACACCGGCGCCATCGTCGGCGCCGGCATCCTCCTCGTCGGCGTGCTCGGCTGGGCCTTCGAAGGCCCGGGCGGCTACCACCTCCACGTGAAGCCCGACGGCACCGTGACCGGCGGCGAAGGCCAGGACGAGGCCAAGCACTGATCACCCACTCACGAACCGTCGAGGAGCCGAGAAGACGAGGAGCCGATTGCTCCCCGCGCTGCTCCAAGCTCCTCGACTCCTCGACCACTTCGACTCCTCGACACACTCCAGCCTATGTCAGCTCACGCCGGCACCATCGACCACCATCACGACCACACCACCGTGACGGGCATCCCCAACAAGAAGCTCTTCATGTGGGCCTTCCTCGCGTCCGACTGCATGTTCTTCGGCGCGCTGATCTCCACCCATGTCATCTACCGGCTGCACCCCGCGCCCGACATCACCGATCCGCTCCGGGTCTTCTCCCTCGAGCTGACCTCCTTCTCGACCTTCATCCTCCTCATGTCCTCGCTGCTCATGGCGCTCGCCGTGGGCGCGTGCCAAAAGGGCAAGGTCGAGGCCACCCGCAAGATGATCCTCGGCACGATCTTCTTCGGCCTCATCTTCCTCGGCTGCCAAGTGTATGAGTTCACCCACTTCGTGCACCTGGGCATGACGCTCAAGAGCGACATCTTCGGGTCCACCTTCTACACCCTCACCGGCACGCACGGCGTCCACGTGGCCATCGGCATCCTCTGGCTGGTGTTCATGTATATCCGCACCTTCAAGCCCGCCGACGCCTCCCGCGCCTGGATCGCGCGCGGCCTCACCCAATTCGCCGCCTTCGCCATCGCGACCGTCGCCGTGATGGTGATGATGCTCGAGGTCACGCACGCCGGCGCCGAGCACGGCTACACCAACTTCAACGCCCTCGCCGGCGCCCTGTTCCACACGCCCTTCGTCGCCATCTCGACCACCGCCTTCGCCCTCTCGATCGGCGTCCTCTTCCTCCTCGGCCGCAGCTCTTGGGCGGTGGATTTCGGCGAGGCCAACGCCATCGACGTCGAGTCCATGGGCCTCTACTGGCACTTCGTGGACATCGTCTGGATCGTGATCTTCACCGTCGTTTACCTGCTCGAATATCTCTAAAAACAACCCGGCGAGGAGCCGAGCGGTCGAGGAGCCGAGAAGCTTTCACCTCTCACTCCGTCACCGCATTCCAAGCTCCTCGACTCCTCGGCCCTTCGACTCCTCGCCCCCCCCGCCATGTCCGCCCACGCCGCCACCGCTCCGCACGCCGCGCACGACGCCCATCACGACGACGGCAAGTTCCACCTCTTCGTCCAGATCGCCATGATCCTCGCCGTCATCACCGGCGTGGAGATCGTGCTCATCTACATCCCGCTCGCGAAGTGGCTGATCGTCACCTCGCTCGTGGTGCTCTCGCTGGTGAAGTTCCTGATGGTGATCTTCTGGTTCATGCACCTGAAGTTCGACAAGGCCTTCTGCACGATCCTGTTCTTCATCGGCATGGTCCTCGCCGGCGGCACCGTGGCCGCCCTCATGCTCCTCTTCAGCGCCCGCGACAGCGTGCCGCTGAGCGCGCAGACGATCTATGCCGAGCGCGCCGCGGCCGCCGCCGAATGATTTGGAGTGCGGAGCCTCGGCTCCGCTTTTGACGGCGAGCCTCGGCTCGCCGCCCGCCCAGCCCGCCCCAAGGCACCCGACTCACCCGGGTGCCTTTCTTTTTGCGCTTTCTGCGCCTTCTTGCGGCCATCTCCCCTTCTCCGCCCGCCCTCATGCTCGACTGGACCCACTGGCACAACGAACCCTACCTCGTCGGAGGCCTCATCCTGCTCGGCTGGCTCTACGCGCTCGCGACCGGCCCCTTTCGCCTGCGCCTCGCCCCGCCCGGCACGCCCTTCCCCCGCGCGCACGCGATCCGTTTCCACTCGGGCCTCGTCATCTTCTACCTGGCCGTCGGCTCTCCGCTCGACCAGGCGGGCGAACGCTTCCTGCTCAGCGCCCACATGATCCAGCACCAGCTGATCATCTACCCGGCCGCCATCCTCTTCCTCACCGGCCTCCCGCCCTGGCTCGTCTCGCACCTCACCGCGCGCCCCTCCGTGCGCCTGCCCTTCCGGCTCTACACCCACCCCGCCGCCTGCGCGTTGATCTACACCGTCATCATCTCCGTCTGGCACATCCCGGCGCTCTACGACTGGGCGCTGCGCGACCGCGCCGTGCACATCCTCGAGCACGTCACCTTCTTCGGCGCGGCCCTGCTCTACTGGTGGCCCCTGCTCAGCCCGAGCCGCGAATTCCCGCCCGCCCGCCACGCGATCCAGATGCTCTACCTCGTGGCCGTCACCATCCTCATGACGCCCCTCTTCGCCTACCTCGCCTTCTCCTCCGAGATCCTCTACCCCACCTACGAGTTCGCGCCGCGGCTTTTCCCCACCTTTGATCCGGCCCAGGACCAGCTCCTCGGCGCCGCGATCATGAAGCTCGGCGGCATGTTCGTCACCTTCCTCGCCCTCATCTGGGTCTTCTACCGCTGGTATCAGCATACCGAGCGCGGCCGCCCGGCCTGATCGCTTTTGCGCTCGCCGGCCCCTCGGCGAAACCGCGCAATCAACGCTCCTTCCGCATGACTTGGGAAATCGCCATCATCTTCGCGCTGCTCGCCGGCACCCTCGCCCTCTTCATCTGGGAGAAGTTTTCGCCCGACCTCGTCGCGCTCGGGCTTTTTTGCGTGCTCGCCCTGAGCCCGTTGCTCCCGGCCAAAGACACCTTCGCGGTCTTTTCCAACGCCGCCCCTTTCACCGTCGGCGCGATGTTCGTGCTCAGCGCCGCCCTCGTGAAGTGCGGCGCCATCGACCGGCTCTCCGGCATCGTGGAACGGGCCGGAGGCTGGTCCTACCCGCTGGTGATCGGAGGCATGGTGCTGCTCGTCGCCGCCGTCTCCGCCTTCATCAACAACACCCCGGTCGTCGTCGTTTTCCTGCCCGTCGTGCTCAACCTCGCGCGGCGGATGAAGCTGGCGCCTTCGAAGCTCCTCATCCCCCTCTCCTACGGCGCGATTCTCGGCGGCTGCTGCACGCTCATCGGCACCAGCACCAACCTGGTCGTCAACGGCGTGATCACCTCCCGCGGTCTCGACGGTTTCCGCATGTTCGAATTCGCCTGGCTGGGCATCCCCTCCGCGATCCTCGGCGCCACCTACCTCGCGTTTTTCGGCAAACGCCTCCTGCCTGATCGCGCCATGCTCACCTCGATCCTCACCGAGGAGGAGCGTCGCGAATACATCACCGAGGCCTTCGTGCAGCCCGCCGCGCCCGCCGTCGGCAAGACGCTGGAGGAGGCAGGCCTCGGCTCCAAACGCGGCATCCGTGTGCTCGAGATCGTGCGCGACGGCGTCGCCCTCTACTTCGACCCCAAGACCACCCAGCTCGAATCCGGCGACCGCCTCGTCCTCGCCTGCCGCCCGCAGGGCATCGCCGCCGCGCGCGGCGTGCAGGGCATCGACCTCGTGTCCGAGCTCGCTCTCGGCCTCGAGCAAATCGCCGCCCACGAAGGCTCGCTCGTCGAGGCCGTCGTCAATCCCAACTCCGATCTCGTGGGCCGCTCCATCCGCGATCTCAATTTCCGCCAGCGCTACCGCATGGTCGTGCTCGCCCTCCATCGCCAGGGCCGCAACGTCCGCGAAAAGGTCGAGACGCTCCCCCTCGCCCCCGGCGACGTGCTCCTCATGATGGGCACCGACCAGGCGATCGACGCCCTGCAAAACTCCTCGGATCTCGTGGTCTTTGACCGCGCGCGCACCCCCGCTCGTCCCAAGACCCGCTACATCCCGCTCGTGCTCGGCGTGATCGCCGCCGCCATCGCGGGCGAGGTGCTCGGCGTGGTGCCCATCGCGGTCGGCGCGCTCGTGGGCTGCGTTATCGTCTGCGCCGCCGGCTGCCTCACCACCAAGGAGGCCTACGACTCCATCGAATGGCCCGTGCTCTTTCTCATCTACGCGATGCTCGCGGCCGGACTGGCCCTCGACCACACGGGAGGAGCGGCCTGGATCGCGAAAAACGTGGTGTCGGGCGTGGACCACTTCGTCGCCCCCCACTGGAAGCCGGTCGTCATGCTGGGGGCCGTTTATCTCATCACCACGACGTTCACGGAGATCCTTTCCAACAACGCCGTGGCGGCGCTCATGGTGCCCATCGTGCTTGGCATCGCGGCGCAGCTTCAGGTCGATCCCCGGCCGTTCCTGGTCGCGCTCGCCTTCGCCGCCTCGGCCTCCTTCGCCACGCCGATCGGCTACCAGACCAACACCTACGTGTATGGTGTCGGCGGATACCGTTTTGGCGACTTCGTGAAGATCGGCGCCCCGCTCAATCTCATGTGCATGATCGTCGCGGTGGTCGTCATTCCCCGGGTCTGGCCCTTCTGACGTCCCACGGGGGCACAAAAAGAACGGTGATCTTCGTTTTATCGCGCAAATTCCCGTTGACGCTCTTCTCGCGCGCCCTTTGCTCGCCCTTCCGCGGTTTCTCCCGCACGGCAAGATAGCTCAGTTGGTAGAGCAGTTGACTGAAAATCAACGTGTCCCCGGTTCGATTCCGGGTCTTGCCACCACTTTCAGAGCACCGCCCAAAGCTCTGCCCATACGACGGTTGCGACCGTTTTTCTGTCCCACGAGGGAGTCACTTTTACACCCGGAGCATACCTCAACTATGCTCCGCGCGTCGGCGGCCCGCTCCCCCGCCCCGAAAAAAGTGAAAAAATCTTCGGGGCGGACTTAGACACCCGCTTTCCAATTTCGCACCCGGGGGATGTGGCTCGCCTCCGGTCCAAACCCATCGCCCTCGCTCCCGTGCGAAACCCTCGCACCGGGACGATGAGCTATCGGGTCACGGGCACGCTGCGACCTGGCGGCAAGCAGCAGAAGGAGGTTTTTCCGACCTTGGAAGCTGCCGAGGCCTGCCGCGACGCGTGGGAGTCGATCCGCGTTAGCAACCATGCAGCGCTCCGCGCTCGGGCTACCCGGCTGAGCCAAGCCGAACTAACGGCGGCGGAAGCCGCGACCGAGATGCTCAAGGGCACCGGGTTCACCCTCGCCGAGGTCACCCGCCTTTTTCTCCTCAATCCGCTGAACAAGCCCACCGATAAGGTGACTCTTGCCAAAGCAGGCCTTGAGTTCCGCGCCTACCTGCTGGCGGCGGTAAAGGCCAAAACCATGTCTACCTCGCAGGAAGAAAACCTCCGCCTTGCCCAACAAGGTCTCACCGACTTCTGCGGCGAGAAGGTTTTCGTCCACGAGGTAAGCGGAGCACAGATTGAGGCGTGGCTGCGCACCAAGACCGGACGGGACGGGGATGCAATCAAACGGAAGACTTGGAACAACGTCCGCGGCGACCTGAACCGCTTCTTCACGTGGTCCATGGAAAAAAGCCGTCGGTGGTGCACGCAGAACCCTGTCGAAGACATCTACCACTTTAAGAAGGCGGAGCTGAATCGAAAGGAGCCTGAGCGCATGGATGTCTCAGTGTGCCGCGATCTCATGGCGACGGTTGAGCGCGAATATCCGCACTGGGCGACTTTCTTTGCCGTCACTCTCTTTGCAGCGGTGCGCCCTGACTTCTGGGATGGAGAAATGGCGGAATTGGCCCGAGGGGTCGGCCAGAAGGGCGCGCCTGCGTTCTTCTTGAACGGCGTGCTCCGCCTTCCAGCTGCGATGACGAAGGACAAGCGGACCCGCAATACCCCTATCTCCGCGAACCTCGCGGCGTGGTTGGCCAAGTATCCGCCGACGAGCGCCACGCTTAACCCCAATAACTACCCTGAATACACCGAAATCCGGAAGCGGTTCGAGATACCGTTCGATGGGCTGCGGCACACCTGCATTTCCGCGTTCCTCTCCGCGGGCAATCCCGTCTCAAAAGCCGCCGATCAGTTTGGCACCTCCGTGCGCATGATCCATGACCACTAGCCGCCATGCTCCTTGCAGCCGGCATGCTGCTGTGGCCGGACATCATCAGCATGAGGGGCTACGTTGCTGCCCTAATCGCGTTGGGAGCAGGGGCCGCTGTCACGATCCTCGTGTCACCTCGTCTCTTGCATGGTCCCGGTGAGGCGTTGAGCCGTCGCATCGGAGGGGATCGCTTCGATTACTTGGAGAAGATCGAAGATCTGCGTAAGAGCCTGGCGGATACACAGGAATTGAGACCGGCGCTGGAACGGATCTGCGAGGGCCTGCGTCATGCACTGAAACTCGTGGAGGTCAGGGTGCTGTTTCGTGACGGGGCGGAAGTCGTTCGCCACGTGGCGTCGCCTCAGCCACACAGCTGGGCGATCCGAACCGCCACAGCCGGCCAATTCTGCCTCCCAAGGAAGCTCGATCTGAATTGCCGTCGCGACTCATCAGCCACGAAATCGACGACAACAATATTCGCGAAGATCGGAGACGGTTTGCAGATGCTCCGGATAAGCGTGCCCGCCCATGACGGCTTCCAAGGAACGGGAGTTGGAATGTCCGTAGGTGTTGGGGGCCTTGTCGTCGGCGATCCACTTGCCGTCTCCGTCACGGCGCAGGATGCGAATGTTCTCGGGTTTGACTGTCGAGATGACCTACGGGCTGTGGGTGGTGACGATGAACTGGGTGTTAGGGAAGGCGCGCATCAAGTCGCCGAGCACACGCTGTTGCCACGAGGGGTGGAGATGCAGGTCCACCTCGTCGATGAGAACGATGGCGGGGGCGGAAAGCGGGTCGATGATTTCGTCCACGCCCTCGCGATGATCGTGCTCGGTGGCGGCGTTGAAGTATCCTGAGGGCTAGGTGCCGAAGCTAATTCGTGGTGGGCTTTTCGGTTCTATCTGGTCGCCGAGGAAACCACGGATAACGTCTGGCTCGACGCTTCGGGCACGATTGTCGCACGTAGCTCGTCGAGCGTGTATCGGCCACCGCCGGGTTTCGCATCATGCAGGTCGTGGCAGTTGGGGCAAAGGGGGACGAGGTTAGCCAAAGCCTCCTGGAGCGTGAGGCGGAGTCCCTGTTTCGGGTAAACGCTGATCGGGCGCTGGTGATGGTGAATCTGAACCACCTGTCGCCGGATCGGTAGCGGCGCAGCCCAGTTGCATACTTCGCAGTGTAGAAGGCCATCGGTGTGCCGGCGGCTGAAGTGGGCCTGCGCTTCCGCGAGCAGGCGTTGGCAGCGGGCTCTATGGGAACGGGGGACTTTCGAAAGTTTGCCTTCGTTGATCAGGATGGTTCGAGCCAAGTCTGCGGCATCGAACTCCTCCGGAGGGGCCTCAAGGTTCCGTAGGAGAGCAGTCGCACCTTTGGGTGCTTCTGGATCTTTCACCACCTCTAGTCCAATAAGCGCGGAAAGGAAGCGGCGGAAGAGGAGTGCCGGCGGAGCATCGCCCAAGAGGATGCGTTTACCGCGCACATGCGGAAAGCTGCCAGGGCCCAGGAGGCGCGAGAGAGCGGCCGCTTGTTCGTCGTCGAGCCTCGGACGCAGGAAAAAATCCGAGCCGTCGCGCTCGTCGGAATTGAAGGTAGCACGCTGGGTGTTGGGCGTGGAGTGGTCGAGGGACTTAACGCGTCGACCAAAGAGGATCATCCGCTGTCGCCCGGTGGAGTTGGCCTCAAGGCGAAACTGGAGGTGGAGGACCCAATCGGATGGGAGCACGATGCGCAGGCATTCTTGGACGTGAGGATACCAATGCACCTCTGGATCGGGCTGACCGCGGTCGGTGGCGCCGTGGTGAATGCGCGCGTCGGTGGAAGGATGCCATGAAAACTGTTTGGCTGCGGTCACCATTCCTTGGTGCAGCCGCCGAAGGTCGGAAGAGAAAGCCGGAAGGCGAGAAGAGGGAGCGGTTGCAGGCATGATCAAAGATCCAACGAACCGGCTTTGGTGCTGCGTCCTTTTTTGGGTTTGGGGCGCAGGAAGAACGCACCGTCGCTGATGTCTTCCCGGTAGATGCCGGCTTCCCAAGCCGACGCGCGGTCGCCGAAGTTAGGAAGCATGGTTCGTAGCGCGTCCAAGAGGTGCGGCTTGGGGAAGAGGTCTGGCCGGCGGTTCGTGAACGCCGCTGTGTCGACGAGCCAATCAGAAAGAGGGGCATCGCGCAAAAACCCGATCCACGCTTCTGCGACGGCCGCAGGTGCTTGATCGCTCTCGAAGGCCAAGGGTGGCATGCAAATGTCGCCGTTTGTCTCCATGAACAGCCACCCGGCTCCGGAGGCTTTGTGGATGATCACGGAGAAGCGCCAATGCCTGGGCGGCATCTCGGCGCGCGCCTCCAGTAGATGCTCCAGTCGGCACTGCTGCTGGACCTTGTAGAGTCCTTTGGAGGAGAGTTTTCTCCACTCGCAGAGTTCTTTCGCGGCTTCGAGATCAGAGAAGGAAAGGCGCAGTGTCGCGACCATTTCACGTATCGGGGAAGCGCGAAGACCCACGGGGATGAATTCCTGCTTCTTGGATGGCGGAGCGGACGGGCGGGGTTCATGCGAGGATTCCGGGGCGACTGGTTTCGCAGCCTCAACAGGCGTAACCGGGGGCGGAGGTGGTGTCGGCGGCTTGGGTGGTTCCCAATCTACGACGAAGCGGCAGGCCGGATCTCGGTCCAAAATGATGGCGATGCTGCAATCGTCTCCCGTCTTGGCGCAGAGTTGCTGGCCAAGAGCATCATGAAGCGCGGGCGAGACGGCCGCTTCATCGTGATCGTTCAACCAACCGATCATTTCGGGAATCGCAGGAGCGAGAGAGCGGGAAGCTTTCAAGTAGAGCGATGCACCCGCTCCGTCACTCATGATTGCGAACCCGCTTCCCAACGGAAGCCGACCTGCATCGACCCGGAGCGCCGTCGGTAAGCGAGGGGAAGACGTGAAAACGGTCTCGTTGGCAAATTCGCCATTGTCGGGGGATGACAGCCGAACCGTGCCGTCTCCGCCAATTGCGGCGACGATGCCGTCGCCCAAGTGGACGAAGCGATACTCAACATAATCTTCCTTACGACGAACTGCCACGGCGAGAAACGTGGAGGAGAGATCTCTGGCTGAGCAGGAAAGCTCTGCGGAGCGCATCTCCAGTTGGAGAGTGATTTCCGCCGCCAACCGGCGGCGCAAGGACTCAGGGCCCAACTGCCAAAACGTTTCCTGGACTTGAGGAAGCCAGTCGCGAAACCAAAGGCATAACCGTTCCGCCCCTTGTTCCGAGCGTGCGCAGGATCCGGCTCCATCGCAAAGGACCGCTCCGGCGAAGGAGCCGTCCTTCGAGCAGATGGTTGCGGCACGATCTTGGCATGGCTGCCCCTTCTGAACGTGGTCGCGGCCAATGTGAAATGCGGACGCTGCGTGGAACATAAGTGCAGTCGCCTTAGAGTGCGCCCCACGCGTCGATGCCCTTCTTGTCGAGAGGGACTACCTCACCCGGGATGGAGCTGGAGACTCGCGAGACGCTCTTGCTGAGCCACTCGAACAGCTCGCAGAATTTGGCGCCCTGAAGTCGAATCGGAGGACGGCTGGGTGATATGCGCCCGAATTCTGCCAAATCCGCGACATCCCCGACCACAATCGGGAAAACGGAAAGTTTCTTTTTCTGAACTCGTGCCGCGATGTCCGCGGCAACTTCGTGATGTGTCGTGTCGGTGGGCACTCCGTCGGTGATAACGACCAGCCACGGCTGATAGTATTCCACACCGGCTCGCTGGTATTCGTCTTTGCGGCGGTCGAGCTGTTGGAGCGCAAGCTTCACCCCTTTGCCGAGGCTGGTGCCTCCACCTGTGGATTTGACTTGGATCGTCTCCATGTCCGGGCTCAGCGGAGCGAAATCCTTGATCAACTCGGCCTCGCCAGAGAACGCGACCAGGCAAATTTCCGCGGATTGGCTGGCATTCGAGTCGGACAACAGTTCGGTCATGAACTGCCTGAGGCCACGATTCAGCTCGTCCATTCGCGAGACGGTCTCGCCTTCGACAAGGTTGTAGGTTTCTCCGTCTTTGACCGTGGTCCTCCCCGTCTGACGGTAGTTGCCAGAGATAACCGTGTCCATGGAGCCGCTTGCATCAAGGACGAGGCAAATGGGGACGCGCGGGGTCGGGTTGTCGATCAACGCTTTTTGGCGGAGGACGAGGCTAGTAGCTGGGTTACTCATGTTTTGGGTGGGTTGAATGAATGAAGCTGAAGTGGACGCTCAGGCACGGGTCGCTTTTCTGCAGTCCGGGCACCGCTTGGGTAGCGAGAGGTTTCGCCCCCAGAAAAATGAGACTTCGGAAGGGGTGAGCCGAAAGACGTTGCCGCAGGTTGGGCAGCCGCGATCCAGCGAGGATTGTGGGGCGGTGCATGTGGGACAATAGAAGACACCCCCTGCCAGCCTGCCCCGCTCCAAGGTGTAGTGCTTTTGACATGACGCGCATCGCACATCACGCGACGCGTCTCGGGCCAAGTTCACAGCCTCACGGCATGGACCACAGAGAATTTTTGTGAACCTGCGTTTGTTTTCGGCGTCCTTCGCCGACGTTTGAAACGCCGTGCCGCACTCGCCGCATTCCATCTGAACGACCCCGGCACCCGCCCAAGGACGAAAAGAACCGGGCCACAGTGCCAATGAATCATCCGAGGAGGAGCAACTCTTGAGGAATTTTAGGTAGTCTTGAAGCAGACCAACCCACTGCTGTGCTGTTGGACGCCCTGCGGGAGACGGATTAGCGAATGTCGAGGAGAACGCCTCTTTGATCCGCGGCGGAAAGTAGCTCCAAATGTAGCGAAAAGCTCCGGCCGGGATCGCCTTGGCGTCCTTGGCGTAAGGAAAATTCCCCGCTCTAATGTTTTCCGCAGGATCTCCGCCTCCCTGATAGGAGTAGGGAGACTTGCCGCCCATCAGAATCATGAAGAGCAAACTAGCCAGAGCGAAGGCCTCGTGCCGCTCGGTGCGCAGGAACAGGGAGAAATCGGGTTCCGTTATCTCAGGTGCTCGAAACGTAGCCATTCCGACCGGGCAGGGAAAATCTTCGACTTGGAAGCTGTCGGCATCAACGATGACTATTTGCTCAGGCGATTGAATCAGAGCGTTCATCGGGTTGATGTCACCCACGAGAAGTCCCGGGCGTTGCACATCGCGAACCGCGATTGCGTAGGTCAATGCAAGCTGCACCAAGTCTGCGCGCGTCCACTTTGGGAAATGCTTTTCTAGCCTGGCTTTGGCGAAAACGGCATCCTGCATGCGAACGCCCTTCGCCTTGGGCATGAGGTAGCCGACGAACGAGCCCTCTTCCGAGCAAAGCAGCGAAACCGGCCATGCCACTTGCGCAAGGGCTTGGGGGCGTCGAGAGCACATAAGCTCTAGCTTTTCCCGTCGTGTTTTTGTGCGTCGTTCAGGGAAGTAGATCTTGGCTACAAATTCATGCCCACAATCGAAGATTTCACCTTCGCCACCGCTAGCTACGGCACGGCCAAGTCGAAGGCTCCGATTCTGCTGATCTCGAACAGAGAAGCCCTCGGAAAGGATCTGCGAGCCCCCGACAGGGGTATCATCAATGGGGCGCGGCTTGTCATGCTGACCGAAGCGTAGTTGCGACGGAGCAGTTTGGTTCTGGTTCCGCTCCGCTCGTCTCTTGGCGTGTAACGCTTTTTGATTAGCATGCAGCCCCTCCATATCCTCAATCAAGATCAGCTCCCCGGAGCTGCTCGGTTGCACCAGCTTCGCAAAATGGGTTCCGGGCTTTCGCTTGTAGAGAATGTCGGATGCGATGGGGAAATCAGTGGAGAAAACCACGAAGCGATACTGCGTTCTGAAGCGCTTATACAGGTCCACTAGGTTGACTCGCGGGGGCGGGTCGTCCGGATTGCCGACTACCTCAATTCTCCGGTCCGCGAGATGCTTCTGGATGAATTTTAGCGCCTCGCTGGCACGTTCACCCATCTCCACCGATTTGGGCGCGGCGTTTATTTCGGTGAGTTGTTTCTTGACCGATAAGGGAACGATCAGGGGACGGTGCAGCCCCACGATCATACCCAGGAGTTCCTCATCCAAGCGTTCGCGCACCTCTGGGCGAAGTAGGGATCCGGCATCGACAAAGAAACGGTAACTTTCAGCCAGCTCCTTAGGACTGGATACCAATTGGCTGAGGAATTGCTTGAGCGTCAATGGGCGCATGGCAGCGCTTGGCCAATAAGAGTAGCCGAGTCGTAATGAACCGAGGACACGCCCCACCCGGGCTCGGCGGTGAAGGGATTGGTTAGGTAGAAGGGACCTTCGGTAGCGTCGCCGTCGCCGACGAGGACGATGGCCAGGACGAATTTCTCCGCCTGATTGAGCGCGTAGAGGATTTCGTTGCGCGTGACGGTGATGGTGGTGGCTCCTTTGATGCGGCCCTTCACTTCGATGTGGCGGGGCTCGGGAATGCGGCTGTTGGCTGCGGCGGTAGGATAGGACGTGAGGTCCCAGCCACATTTCTGGGCGGAGACGTCGACGACGCGGCAGCCACGCTTCTCCTCGGCGCGACGAACAGCGTCCATCGCGAGGCGCTCGATGCGGGCGCGGGCCGCGGCGTCGGCGGCGAAGGTAGCGGTGGCAGGATCGGTGGGCGCCTCCCCGCGGAGCTGGCGAAGCAGGCCGGCGGGGATGACGAGCGCGCCGCCGAGGGCGACGGGCGTGCCGTTGACGACGTGGCGCATGGCTTGGAGTTCCTTGCGGCGATTCTCCAAGCGGCCTTCGAGGTCGGCGACAGTGCGGCGGGCGTTTTCCAGATTCAGGCGCACGTCCTTGCCGGCTTTTTGGTCTTCGCCGAGCCGCTCCAAACGGTCGGTCCAGAATCCGATTTCTTTGGTGAGGCGTTCGTGGACGGCGGCGAGGGTCTTGTCCACGTGAGCGATGCGGCGGGAGGCCACCTCGTCGTAGTGGGCGGGGATGAGGGATGTGGCGGCGAGGCCGAGAGCGCGTTTTTCCTGATCGGCACAAGTCCACGGCGCGGCGAGGACATCGCGGAGCAAGGGGCGGTCGGCGGGCGCAAGTGGTTCGAGGTCGAAGTGAGGTGCCCAGCCGTCGGGGGCGACGCGGACGAACTGAAGGCGCTTGGAGAGGACCTGACCGTCGCCGGAGCTGATTTCGTGGGTGAGCAGGAAAAGGAGATGGGGCTCCGTGCCCTCGTCGGCCGGGTCCACGAGAATGGCGCCTTGGCGGAGTAGGTTGCCCGAGCCCGGGAGGTTGAAGGTCGTGTAGCGGCGGCCGCGGCTGCTCTGCGTTACCCGAAAGCCCGGCACCCCCGCCGACAGGCCCACCCCCGACTTGCTCAGGTTGATCCGAAGGGGACCCGCTTTCACCGATTTGCGGTAGATGAAGCCCATGGGGGAATACGCGTAGCAGTGAGTCGGGTTTCGCCCCGGTGGCGCAAGCGCCATCGAAGGGCATGAAGAAGATTTTTACGAGCGAAGGACAAGGAGGCTCAGGCCGCCAGGGCGAGGTGTTGGCGGCGGGCGCGGGCGGCGAAAGCGCGAAGCTCCGGGGGCAGCGGGAAAACCGTCTTGAGCGTCAAGGTTTCGCCGGCGTCGCGGCTGAGCACGAAGACATGGGCACCGTAGATCCGCAGCACCACGTCCTCGCCCGGCTCGGCCGAGGCGAGCAGGTAGAGGCGAAGGGAGCCGGCGCAATCCGCCGGGCCCAAGCCGGCGTAAACCACCCGCTCGAGCATACGCCGCAGCGCGGCGCGGCTCCAGCCCAGGCGCTCCCGGGCGCGCTGCACGGCATGGGAAGAAGCAAGAAGGCGAAGCATGCCCGCAATCCTGCCACCGGGGGTGGGACAACCGCGGGGCGGAGCCCCGCGGAATGACCAATGACCTCTAGCGCGTCCGACGCGCTGGTCTGACATGACGAATGACCAATGACCTCTAGCGCGTTCGAGGCGCTGATCTGACAATGACCGGTGGCCGGGGACGGGGAGTGTTCAGCAGGCTAGGCGGCTCGGTTCTAGAAACTAGGCGCGAGCGGCTGGTGAGTCGGTCGGTCCGCAGTTGTCCGACCCCGGTTGCTAGAGTCGGGGCCACGATGAAAACCACCCTCCAACTCGACTACCCGGCCATCCTCGCCAACACCGCCCGACCCGTGCACCTCGCGCTCACTTTCGACGCGCCTGAAACCACCGGGGCCCGTGCGCAGCCGGTCGCCTTTGTCGCGGTGATCGACCGGAGCGGCTCGATGGAGGGCGCGCCGCTCGCCGCCGCCAAAAACGCCGTGCGCGGCGTCGTGCGCAATCTGCGCCGCGGCGACCTCTTCGGCCTCGTGGTCTTCGACACCGAGGCGCAGGTGCTCGTGCCCCTGGCGGCCGAGCGCGATGTCGCGGCGCTCAATCGGATCATCGACGGCATCCAGGCCGGCAGCTCGACCAATCTCGCCGGCGGCTGGTGCCTCGGGCGCGACCTGCTGGCCGACGCGCCCGCGGCCTCTCCGCGAAAGCTGCTCCTGCTCACCGACGGTCAGCTCAACGCCGGGGTGACCGAGCCGGCGCTGGTGACGCAGATGGCGGAGGTCGCGCTGGAAAAACACCGCATCCGCACGAGCTGCCTGGGCTTTGGCGCCGGCTACAACGAGGACTTGCTCGACGCGGTGGCAAAGGCGACGGGCGGCGCGCTGCACGACGCCAACCAACCCGACCAACTGCCCGAGGTGTTTCGCAAGGAGCTCGATGGGCTCCAGAGCGTGCTCGTGCAAAACCTGCGGCTGCGGGCGCGCTCCTGCGGCTTCGTGGAGCGCATCGCGGTGCTGGGCGACTACGTGGAGACGGCCTTGCCGGGTGGCGCGAAGGAGGTGTCGGTGGGCGATCTGGTGTCGGGCGAGCAGCGCGTGGTCGTGCTCGCGCTCGATGTGCTGCCCATCCCGCCTGGCGCGGACGGCCGCGAGGTCGCGAACTGGGACGGCGAGGACTTGCTGGAGCTGGAGATCCGCTACGACGTCATCACCGCCGGAGCGCTGGTGTCGCGGACCGAGACGCACCGCGTCAAGGTGCGGCCGGTGCAATCGCCGGACGATGTGCGGGTGAACGAGGAGGTCTTGCCCTGGGTGACGCTGCAAGCGGCGGCGGCCGTGGTGGAGCGGGCGATCCGCCTGCGCGACGCCGGCCAGCGCGCCGAGGCCGCGCGCCTGATCGCGCAGGAGCTGGGGCGCCTGGCCACGCTCCCGCCCTCGGACCTCGTGGCGGACGCGCGGCGGCTCCTGGAGACGGCGCGGCAAACCGTGGAGGAGAGCAACGACCAGATCTACAGCAGCACGCGCAAGAGCCTGCGCTCGATGAAGCGCTTCTACAGCATGGGCTCCTCGTCCGACGACATGGTGATGGAGGCCTCAACACGGCCTTCGTTCAAGAAGCGGCGCGCGAAGCCACAGTCCCCCACCCCGCCGCCCGCCGATCCTTCGGCGCCGAGCACCCCGCCTCCGCCCGCGCCGAGGGCGTGATTGGCCGCAAAGAGGAACAAAAATCCTTGCTGCCTTCGCGGCTCTCCCGCGCGCCGATAGGCGCCTGAGACCAGCAGCTAAAAAGATTCAGACTTTAACCACAGATTACACGAATGGACACAGATGGGGCAAAGGCAGGGCTTTAACCGCTGATCACGCGGATGGGCGCAGATAATGACTGGTGAACATCCTGCTTCTTATCCGTGAAATCTGTGCGATCTGTGGTCAAATTTCAGGCTCCGAAAGTCTAGTTCTTCACGGCCGTCGGCATGAGACGTTCTTGCGGCGACAACTCTAGTTGAAGCGCCCTAGCCGGCGAGGGCTCGGGGGAGGCGTTTCCTCAGGAACGCCTCCAGCTTGGAGAGCGATTTCCCCTCCAACTCGGCGAACAAGCTAGCGGGGGAGATTTTGAGCGAACTGAGCACGCTGCGGGCTTTGGGTGTGGTGACCACGGCGAGCAACGATTCGAGCCGGTTGATGAAGTCGCGTTCGCTCATTCGCCCTTTCAACACCGACGAAAGAAGATCCGTCAAAAAAGAGGGCATGAGTTCGAGTAGGATCAAGACGTGGCGAGCGTCCTGTCGCCCGGATTGAGGTATGTCGGCCGCATTGGCGATCTTGGCCTTAAGCAGCGCGATTGGCCCCGGCACGAGCACGCGCACCGGCTTCGCGCCAATCTCCATCTCGAAAACCGACTCTCGCAGTTCTTCGTTCGTGACACCGTGAACATACCGCAGAACTTCGACCAAGAGCGGCTCTCCGGAACGGCTATTTGCGAACACCACTCCCACCTCGTTCGAAGGCGGCTTCAACGGAAAGAATTGAGGGCGGCAGCCGATGGCCTCGGCGACCTGCGCGAGCGTTTCACGATCCCCCAGAATATCGACGTCGCGAGATACGAAAGGGGCCAAGTTTTTGGTGCGGGATTCGTAATAGATGGCCCAGAGGTTCACCGCCTGCCCGCCGACAAGCAGAACCGGCTGCGGGGTATCCAGCGTGGCCGCGAAGTCATCCGGCGGGCGCGGGGAGGTTTTAGGCGGACGGTGCATCGTCGAAGACCAAGACGCGGACCGCTTTTCTCGAGGAAACCAGCGAGTTGCGCCGTTGGACGTCCGCGGGCTTGGCCAAATCCAGCTCTTGGAGCAGGGCGTCGAATTCGCGCTGCGCGCGCTTGAAGCGCGCGACCTGCGCGGCGCTCTTGAAGCGCGCGGGCGCTTTGGGGGCGCAGGCCCGAACCGTTTTGCGAAGCGTCGCGATCTGCCCGGGCGTCGCGGCCCGGGAACGCACCACGTGGCGCGCGCCTTCGCGGAGGAGATCCATCACGGTGCTGCGTTCCCGACGCGCGATGGTCGCAAGCGCGGCGAGCACCGCCTCGTGCTCGGCGAGGCTGGCGCGACGTTTGGACGATGCGAGTTGGTTCGGCATGACACGGGTTGAATCAACCTGCCGATCCTTCCTTGGCGGGCAAGCCAAAGCGGCACCCGCTCACTCGTGGGCGCCGGCGATCGCCTTGCCGGCGGCGGCCACGCGCCGGCGCAGCGCGGCGGGCTCCAGGGCCTCGGCGTGGCCGCCCCACTGGAGGACGATGCGCTCGGCCTCGAGGAGGTCGGAGAGACGCAGGCTGAGCACGAGGCGGCCGTCGGGCTGCGCGGTGATCTCCTGCGACTCGTGCCAGAAGCGGTCGCGCACGTGGTCCGCCGCCAAGCGGGAGAAGCGGATGCGCACGAGGTGGTCCTCGCTGCCGTTCATCACCGAGATCGCGCGGGCGAAGTAGTTCTCCACCGAAAAATCCTTCGGCCGCTCGAAGTAGCGGGCGGAGAGCACGAGCGCGGAGATGCGGCCGAGCGCGAAGGTGCGCAGCGCGCGGCGCTCGAGATCGCGGCCGATGAGATACCAGCGGCCGTCGCGGTTGGCGAGGTGGAGGGGCTGCACCTGGCGCGCCTTGGCCTTGGGCTCGCCCGGCTTGCGGTAGGCGAAGGAGACCTCGAGCTGGTCGCCGACGGCGCGGCCGAGCTTGTCGAAGACGTCGATCTCCTGGGCGGCGGGCGCGGTGATCTTGAAGGAGATGGCCTCCTGGCTGGGCGCGTAGCCGCTCATGTCCTTGAGCGGGGCGAGCAGCTTGGCGAAGGCGGTCTCGAGCTGCGCGTGGTAGGGCGTGCCGCGGTATTGCTCGATGGCCTTGTGCGCGACCATGAGCGCGAGCAACTCGCCCTGCGTGACCTGCACGGTGGGGAACTCGTGGACCTCCTCGGTGAAAAAGTAGCCGTGCTCCTGCGGATCGTAGGCGATGGGGAGCCCGAGGCGGTCGCGCATGAAGTTGATGTCGCGCTGGATCGTCTTGGACGCGGTCTCGAGCTCGTCGGCGATGCGCTGGCAGTTGGGGTAGTCCTCCTTCTTGAGGAGATCGAAGATGCGTTTCATGCGCATGACCGCGGGGCGGTTGCCGGCGGCGCGGGCGGGAGCGGAGGACGGCGGGGCGGCGACGCGGGACTTCTTTTTGGCGGGCATGCGCGAAGGAGTGGGCGGAGGTCGGAGCGTGGCGACCAATCGGCTGCGGGCCAAGCATCTACGGCGCGGCCGCGGTCGCCGACGCGCTGGCCTCGCGGAAGCTCCGGGCCCAGCGGCGGGCGTAGGCGGGCTCGCGGGCGGCGCGGTGCTCGTGGCGCGACTGCACTTCGCGCAGACGGCGGGCGCGGTCGCTGGTCAGCGGCAGGGAGTCGAGGGGCACGATGCGCGCGACCTCCGCGCCCGAGTCGGCGAGGAGCGCGACGCCGGCCCCGGTGGAGTCACCCAAGGGGCGCCAGGTCGCGCAGGCGAGGAGCCCGACGCAGGGACGGGTGGCCCCGTAGGGCGAGTGTATCGTGGCCCAGAGCAGGTGGCGCTCGTCGCGGAGCACGCACTCGTTGAGCGGAATGGGCACGGGCATTTCGAAGCCCGGAAAAACCAGGCAAGCCCCTCGGGAGAGGAGCGGAGGGAGATGGGCGCGGAGCGCCGAGGGCACGCAGGTGGACAGGCAGGACATGGCAGGGATCGGCTCGAAGGGAGTCTGCGAGGACACGCGCACCCTAACACCGGGGGTCGGACAAAGACGGTCCTATCCCCCACCCCACTCCACGCCACCCGCCACGGCCGCACCCTGCCACGCTATGAAGCCCGCCGGTGAATCCGAGCACCGGCCGGGCCTACGCCTCGTCGCCTGGCATCTCGTTTCCTGGTCGATTCGACGAGCTCCTCAGGACCGCAGGCGCTCCTCGGAAAAAGAGGCGCAAAGCCGCTGGATCGCCTTGGCCGAATCCATCGCCAGGGCCTGCTGCGCGAGCTTGCGCGCGTCGGCGAGGGTCATGTTGCGCAGGATGTATTTCGCCGCCGGCAGCAGCGGCGGCGTCATGCTCAACTCATCGATGCCGAGCCCGAAGAGCAGCGGCACGAAGATCGGGTCGCCGGCCATCTCGCCGCACACGCTGACCTTGATCTTCGCGCGGTGCGCCTCGACCACGATATGCCGCAAGGTGCGCAAGACCGCCGGATGGGTGGGCTCGTAGAGGTGCGCGATCCGGTCGTTCACCCGGTCGATCGCGAGCAGGTATTGGATGAGGTCGTTGGTGCCGACGCTGAAGAAGTGGCATTCCCTCGCGAGCAGATCGGCCGCCATCGCCGCGCTCGGGATCTCGATCATGCTGCCGACGCGCAGCCGCTCGTTGAAGGGCTTGCCCTCCGCCTTCAGCTCGAGCTTGCACTCCTCGAGGACGGCGTTGGCGCGGCGCATCTCCTCGTGGCCGCTGATCATCGGATACATCAAACGCACATCGCCGTGCGCGCTCGCCCGCAGGACCGCACGGAGCTGGGCCTTGAAGATGTCGGTGTTGTCGAGGCAGAAGCGGATCGCGCGATAGCCGAGGAAGGGATTGTTCTCCTTCGGAAACAGGTGCGCCTGCGAGGCGATCGGCTTGTCGCCGCCCAGGTCGAGCGTGCGGATCGTCACGGGCGCGGGCGCGAGCGCCTCCGCCAGCGTGCGGTAGGCGACGTATTGCTCCTCCTCGGTGGGGGCGGCGGGCGCGGCGAGGTAGAGGAACTCGGTGCGGAAGAGGCCCACGCCGTCGGCGTGGTAGTCCTTCACCAAGGCGGCCTCGTCCACCTTCTCGATGTTTGCACGCAGCGGCAAAGCCACGCCGTCGAGCGTCACCGCCGGCAATCGGTTGGCGTCGAGGAGGCGTTGTTCCTGCGTGCGCTTCTGGCGCTGGATCTGGCCGTAGCGGAAGAGCGTGCTCTCGGCCGGATTGAGGATCACCACGCCCTCGTAGCCATCCACCAGGATGGTGTCGCCGGGCGAGAGCTTGGTCGTCAGGTCGCGCAGGCCCACCACCGCGGGGATCTTCATCGAGCGCGCCACGATCACAGCGTGGCTGGTCTTGCTGCCCGAATCGGTCACGATCGCGAGGGCCGAGGAACGGTCGAGGCCGGCCGCGTCCGAGGGCGAGATGTCGTTGGCCACCACCACGCGTTTCTCCGCGAGACGCGCGAGCAACTGGCCGCCGCCCCCGCCGCCGAGCAGATTGCCGAGGACGCGCTGCGCCACGTCCCGGATGTCGCCGCCGCGCTCGCGCAGATACTCGTCGTCGATCTCCTCGAAGGCGGCGATGTAGCGCCGCGCCACCCGGTCGAAACAGGCCTCGATGTTGAGGCGGGTTTTTTCAAACTCCCGGATCGTCTCGGCGATCAAGGCCTGGTCCTCCAGCACGAGCAGATGCGCGTCGAATATCCGCGCCTCCTCCTCGCCCAGGTTTTTCTCCACCTCCGCCATGATTCGCTGCACCTGCTGGCGCGTCGTGAGGAGGGCTTGCTCAAACCGGGCCACCTCCGCCCCCCACTTCGCCTTCTCGACCTGATACTCCGGCACCTCCAGGTCGCTTTGCAGATACAGAAACACCGGCCCATACGCGATCCCTTGCGAGGCGGAGATACCTTGCAATATGAGCTGCGGGCGGGGCGCGTTATCGGCGGCGGCGGACATTGGGTGGGACGGTGAATCACGAAGCCGGAAACCGGCCTGCGAACGGGGTCCGCGCATGACGCCGCCCCGCCCCCTCAGGGTCAACCCGTTTCAGGTTGCCAAAGCTAAAACGAAACTCACGCCAGCGTCGTGGCTTGCACGAAGGCGGCCTCGCCCCAAGCGGCGCGAATCGTCGCAATCAGTTCGCCTTCTTCCACATCCTCTTCGAGCAAAGCGAAACACGCGCTGCCGCTGCCGCTCATCCGGGCTCTCACCCCATGCCTTTCCCGGAGCTGGTCCAGCAGCGCCGGGAGCGCCAGCCACTTGGTGAAAACCGGGTGCTCCAGCGTATTCGCCAGCAAACTTTCCGCCGGCGCCCTCCCGTCGGCAAACCAGGCGGCGAGGCGCGCCTCCTCCGCCGCCGCGTCGGCATACCACTCCGGCCGCGCCGCCAGCGCCTGGTAGGCCCAGGCCGTCTCGACTCCGAAGTCGGGCTTGAAGACCAACACGCGACGCCCGACCAAGCGCCGGGCCGCCTCCGCCGGCAGAGGCGTGATCCGCTCGCCGCGCCCGCGCATCACCACCGGGGCCTCGTGCCAAAAGAGCGGACAATCCGAGCCCAGCGCCGCCGCCAGCGCGAGACGACGCCCGGGCGCGAGCGCGTTGCCCGAAAGTTGTTCAAGCGCACGCAGCGCCGCGACGGCGTTGCTGCTCCCGCCGCCCAGGCCCGCGCCGACCGGGATGTGTTTCTTCAAGGTGAAGCGCACGCCGCCGCGCCATCCGGTCTCGTCGGCGAAGAGCCGCGCCGCGCGCAGCACGAGATTCGAGTCGTCCGTCGGCACCCCGGGCGCGTCGCAGACGAGCGTCGCCGTCGCGCCGTTCGCCGCCGCGCTGTCGGCGCGCTCCGCGTGCAGCGTGTCGCCAAAGCCGAGCCGCGCCACGACCGAGATGAGTTCGTGAAACCCGTCCGCGCGCCGCCCGGTGATGGCGAGCGAGAGGTTGATCTTGGCCGGGCTGAAAACGGTGACGCGATCCATGGGACGGAATTGTCACCCAATGGGTGACAATCGCCCGCGGCGCGACGGGAAAAACCACCTCCCTTTCCCGATCGGGCGGGCTCGCCACATCGGCGCTTCACCGCCGCTCGCGGAACCAGCGCTCCACGCCGGCGACGTCGCGGGTGTTGAGCACTTGCTCGCGCGTCAGCCAGCCCTTGCGCGCCACGCGCACGCCCTCGGCCACGTGGGCGAGCCCGACGGTCTCGTGCGCGTCCGGATTGATCGCGCACATCAGCCCGCGCTCGGCCGCCCGCCGCCACCAACGCCAGTCGAGGTCGAGCCGGTTCGGGTGGGCGTTGAGCTCGATGATCACGCGGTTCGCGATCGCCGCGTCGATCACCTTGGCGAGGTCCACCTTGTAGCCCTCGCGCCGCAACAGGATGCGGCCGGTCGCGTGGCCGAGCATCGTCGCGCGCGGGTGCTCGATGGCGCGGATGATGCGCCGCGTCATGTCGTCTTCGCTCTGCGTCATCGCGCTGTGCACCGACACCACGACGTAGTCCAAGCCGAGCTCGTCGAAGGTCGCGTCGTCGTAGTCGAGCCGCCCGTCCGGCAGGATGTCGCACTCCACGCCGCTGAAAATTCGCAGCGGCGCCTTGCCGCTCGCGTTGAGCGCGCGGATCGCCGCCACCTGCGCCGCCAGCCGCGCCTCGTCGAGCCCGTGCGCCTGAAACGAGGCCTTCGAGTGGTCCGCGATCCCAAGGTAATCCCAGCCTAGCGCGTGCGCCGCCGCCGCCATCTCCGCGAGCGTGTTCCGCCCGTCGGATTCGGTGGTGTGGTTGTGAAAGGCCCCGCGCAGGTCGCCGAGCTCGATCAAGCGCGGCAGGCTCGCCGCCTCGATCTCGCCCATCGCCTCCCGCAGCTCCGGCGGCACGAAGCCCATCCCGAGGTGCGCGAACAAGTCCGCCTCGGTCTCCGCATTCAGGCTCAGCCCGCGCTCGGCTTTTTCCTTCGCCGTGCCCTCGCCCGCGTCCGGCACCAGCCCCCATTCCGACAACGACAAGCCGCGCGCGAGCGCCCGCTGGCGCATCGCGACGTTGTGATCTTTCGAGCCCGTGAAGTGGTGCAGCGCGAAGGCGAACTGCTCCGTCGGCACGATGCGCAGGTCCGCCTGCAAGCCGCTCGCGAAACGAACGCTGGCCTTCGTCTCGCCGCGGGCCGTCACCTCCTTCACGCCCTCCTGCGCGCAAAACCACTCGGTGATCGCCGCCACCGCGCCCGCGTCTTTCGCGTCGGCCGCCACGATGAAATCGAGATCGCCCACCGTCTCCACGCCACGCCGCAGCGAGCCCGCCGCCTCCGCGCGCCGCACCTGCGGGAGCGCGCGCAGGCCCGCGACGATCGGCCCCGCCACCGCCGCGGCGTCCCACCACAGGTGACGCTTCCCGTAGGCGGCGCGGTTGGCCAGGCCCTCGAGCAGCTTCGTCTGCGTCTTCTCGCCGAAGCCCACCAGGCCGGCCACGCGGCCCGCCTTGCACGCGGCCTCGAGCTGCTCGGGCGACTCGACGCCGAGCTGCTCGCGCAGCGCCTTGATTTTCTTCGGCCCCAGGCTCGGCACCTCGAGCAGCGCCACGAGGCCGTCCGGGATGCGCGCCCGCAGCTTGGCGTAAAACTCCAGCCCGGTCGGCTCCGTCGCCGCTTGGAGCTTCGTGATCTTGTCCACCAACGCCTCGCCAAAGCCCTTCAGCTCGCCGAGCGTGCCGGCCGCCACGCGCGTCTCAAACTCCGCGCCCTCCATCGCCTCGAGCGCGCGGGCCCCGTTTTGGTAGGCGCGGGTCTTGAAAGGATTTTCGCCCTCCAACTCGAGCAACATCCCGATCTCCTCCAGCACGGCCGCGATCTCGTTCTTGGTCATGCTCGCAGCGCATGCACCATGCGGATCACGTCAACATCGCCCGTGCGGCACCACGCGCCCGCGCCCCTTGACCGGGCGGGCCCGTCCCCTAGTCTGGCACATGAAAGCGACCGCACGCAGCCGAGCACTCTTGGCGATCTTCATCTTGCTGGCCTTTCTCGCCGGCGTGGCCGCCTGGGCCAGGCGCACGCCCTCCGGCCCCGTCACCCCGTCCGGCTCCGCGCCCGCCGCCGCGGGCTGGCGCGCAGCCTCCGTGGTCGAAGGACTTGAACACCCTTGGGCGATTGCGTGGCTCCCTTCCGGCGAAGCGTTGATCACCGAGCGTCCGGGGCGACTCCGACTGCTGCGCGACGGCGCGCTCGTGGCCACGCCGCTGCAAGCCATCCCGGACCTCGTGGCCGATAACCAGGCCGGCCTCATGGATGTAAGTCCGCACCCGCGCTTCGCCGAGAACCGGCTCGTCTATTTCACCTACGCGAGCGGCACCCGCGACGCCAACCACACCCGCCTCGCCCGCGGTCGCCTCGCCGCAGACGGCTCCGTTTTGCAAGAACTCGAGGTCATCCACGCCGTATCCCCGTCCAAACCCCGCCTCCAGCACTTCGGCTCCCGCCTGCTCTGGCTGCCCGACGAAACTTTGCTGCTCGCCCTCGGCGACGGCGGCAACCCGCCCGTCAAAATCGAAAGACAGCTCGCCCGCGAACAAGCCCAGATCCTCACCAGCCAGCTCGGCAAAATCCTCCGCCTGCGCGACGATGGCACTGCGCCGTCCGACAATCCCTTCGTCGGCCGCACCGACGCCGATCCGCTCGTGTGGTCCTACGGGCACCGCAACATCCAAGGCCTCGCCCGCGATCCCGCCAGCGGTCGCATCTGGGCCAACGAGCACGGCTCCCGCGGCGGCGACGAACTCAACCTGCTCGCCCCCGGCGCGAACTTCGGCTGGCCCCGCGCCACCTACAGCATCGAATACACCTTCGGCACCATCAGCCGCCACACGAGCCTCCCCGGCATGGTCGATCCGCTCGTCGTCTGGACCCCCGCGCAGGCCCCGAGCGGACTCGCCTTCTACACCGGCGACGCCTTTCCCGCCTGGCGGGGCGACCTCTTCTCCGGCGGCCTCAAGAGCCGCGAAGTCCGCCGCATCGACCTCGACGCCGAGGGCCGCGTGGTCGCGCAGGAATCGATCCCCATCGGGGCCCGCGTGCGCGACGTTCGCCAGGGTCCCGATGGCTTTCTTTACGTGCTCACCGACGAAAAAGCGGGCCGCCTGCTCCGGATCGAGCCCGCGCCGTAATCGCTTCGCCACTCAGCGCCACTCGTGCCGCGGGTAGCGGCGGCTCAGCTCCGCCTTCACCTTCGGATACATGTCGCGCCAAAAGCTCGTCAGGTCGTCCGTCACCTGGATCGGCCGATGGTTCGGCGCCAGCACCTGGATCTTCACCGGCACGCGCCCGTGGCCGAGGGTGAACTTGCCCTCGATGCCGTAGAGCTCCTGTATCCGCGCCGACATTACGGGCGGGCCGTCCTTCGCGTATTCGATCCGGGCCTTGCGTCCGTTGGCCATGACCAGCCGCTCCGGCAGGTAGTCGTCGAGCACCGCGAGCTGCTCGCTGGTCAACCAGTCGCGCAGCACGCGCATGATCTCGTCCTTCGACTTGTCCTTCACCGCGCGCGCGCCCAGCTCGCCGTAGCAAAGCTGCTCGATCAGCGTCGCGCGGTCCGCCTCGGTGAGCGGGTTGACCTCCAGCTCCGGAAACCACTCGGCCATGCGGTTCACGCGCAGGATCCACTGCTCGACCGTCTCGTCCCAGGCCTCGATTTTGATGCGCCCCTCCAGGACTTCCTTGGTCAGCAGCGCCGCCGCCTCGCTCAGCGGCGCCTCGTCGCCGCTCACCTTGGCCTCGAGCACGAGGTCGCGAAAACGCCGCTCGCGCCGCGTGATCACGCGCTTCATCTCGGTGTCGTAAACCACGCCGCGCGCGTCGCGGTAGTCGGCAGGGAAAAGCTCCTTCAGCCACGACTCCTCGATCGCCGTGGCGAGCGAGAGCAAGGTGCTCACCTCGCCGTCGCCGCGGCCGATCTCGCTTACCTCCGCCACCACGAGCAGCGGCGCGCGCTGGATCGCGCTCTCGCGCGCCAAAACCCCGCGCCGCCCATGCACGAGTTCGCAGCGCAGCGTGCCGCTATCGAGCCGCTTCGCCACCTGGTCGGAGAAGCCGGCGAGCACGCACTTGCGCACCGCGTCGCCATCCACCCGTTTCTCCGACACGTCGAGCCCCTCCTTCTCCGCGATCTCGAGAAACGACTCGAAGAGCGGCCCCACCGCCCGCGCGCCCTGCGCGTGGATTCCGAGCCGGCGGCAGGCGTCGAGGCCGTAGTTGGCCTGATCGGCAAACCGCCAGGCGCGCATGAGCAGGAAGAAGTCGCTCTCGGCTTCCTCGCCGAGCGTGTCCTCGCGTGCGTCGTCCACGGCACGCGGCAGTCCGCGCAGCAGAAAGTTCCGCCCCTGCGTGAGCGCCGCCATCAGCGCCACCGGCCGCACGCAGCCGCGCGCGTCCGCCTCGAGGAGCATGCGCGCGTAGCGCGGATGCACCGGAAAGCGCAGCATGCGCCGCCCGGTTTCCGTGATCGGTAGGGTGCGACCGCCAGGCGCGCCGCGTTCGTCCGCCGCCCCCAGCGCCCCGAGGTCCGCCAGCAACATCTCCGCCCGCTCCAGCGCCTTCGGGTCGGGTTTCTCCAACCACGGGAACGCCGCCACATCGTCGATCCCGCTCGCCTTGAGCGTGAGCACGACCTCGGCGAGATCGAGCCGTCGCACTTCGGGCAACTCCTGCGCCGCGCGCTGGGCGTGTTCGCGCTCGGTCCAGAGCCGCACGCAACGCCCCGGCGCCGTGCGCCCCGCGCGCCCCGCCCGCTGGTCGGCGCTGGCCCGCGAGATTTTTTCGACAAGGAGGGTGTTGATGCCGCGGTTCGGATCGAACTTCGCCTGCCGCGCCAGCCCCGCGTCCACCACGATGGTCACGCCGTCGATGGTGAGCGAGGTCTCGGCGACGTTGGTCGAGACGATGATCTTGCGCTCGCGCGTCCGCGCCACCGCGCGGTCTTGCGCCTCGGGCGGCAGCTCGCCGTGCAGCGGCAAGACCACGCAGCCGTTCAACTCCCGCCGATCGCCCAGCGCCTGCACCGTGCGCCCGATCTCATACGCGCCCGGCATAAACACCAAAAAATCCCCCTCCGTCTGCGGCGCCACCCGCGCGCACTCCCGCGCCGCGACCTCCCACACCGACTCTTGGTCGAAATTGACCGTTCGAGGCAGATACTCGATCGACACCGGGAAGCTCCGCCCCTGCGAGGTGAGGATCTCGCAAGGCCGCAGATACTCCGCCAGCCCCTGCGCATCCAGCGTGGCCGACATCACCACGATTTTCAGGTCGGGCCGCGTCGTCGCCTGGATTTGCAGCGCCCGCGCGAGCGAGATGTCACCATACAGGTGACGTTCGTGAAACTCGTCGAAGACCAGCGCCGCCACCCCGCGCAGCGTCGCGTCGAAGGACATCTGCCGGAGCAGAATGCCCTCGGTCACGAAGCGCACCCGAGTGCGCGCCGACACCCGCGATTCGAGCCGGATTTGGTAGCCCACCTCGTCGCCCAGCGCGCAGCCCACCTCCTCCGCCACGCGCCGCGCCAGCATGCGCGCCGCCAGCCGACGCGGTTGCAAGACCACCACCTCGCCGCGCTCGAGAAAGCCATGCGCGCGCAGCATCTGCGGGATTTGCGTGGATTTGCCCGAGCCCGTCGGCGCCTGCACGACCACCCGCCCCTGCGCGCGCAGAGCGGTCACCAAAGCGTCCTCGAGTTCGTAGATCGGCAATTCGCGCGGCGTCATCGGTCAGAAAAGCCGCCCACCCCAAGCCCCCACCGCCCCGCCCGCAAGCCCCCATCACCGCGCCTCCAGCCCCCGCCCGCCTACGCCGCTCGCCCCCGCCCCCCGTCGCCAGCCACCTCATTGGTCATTCGTCATTGGTCATTGGTCATTCCGCGCGAAGCGCGGTTGACTCCCCTTCTCCCCCTCCTAGCCTGCCGCGCCCTTTTCCTCCGGCATGGCGACCGATCTCAAGCACACCCTCAGCCTTCCCAAGACCGATTTCCCCATGCGCGGGGACCTGCCGAAGCGCGAACCCATTCGCCTCGCGGCCTGGGAAAAGCTCGGGCTCTACGAGGCCATCCAACAAAAACGCGCCGACCGCCCCGCCTTCGTCCTGCACGACGGCCCGCCTTTCACCAACGGCGACGTCCACATCGGCACCGCGCTCAACAAATCGCTCAAAGACATCACCCTTCGCTACAAGGCCCTCCGCGGCTTCCGCACGCCCTACGTCCCCGGCTGGGACTGCCACGGCCTGCCCATCGAGCAAAAGGTCGCCAAGGAAATCCAAGCCTCGGGCCAACAACTCTCCACCGCCGAGCTTCGCGCCCGTTGCGACGCCTTCGCCGAGGGCTGGATCAAGAAACAGACCGCCTCCTTCAAGCGCCTCGGCGTGCAGGCCGACTGGGCCCACGAATACAAGACCAAGGCCCCCGCCTTCGAGGCCGACATCGTCCGCACCTTCGCGTCCTTCGTCGAGCAGGGCCTCGTCTATCGTTCCAAGAAGCCCGTTTACTGGAGCATCCCCTTCGAGACCGCGCTCGCCGAGGCCGAGATCGAATACGCCGAGCACACCTCCGTCGCCATCTGGGTGAAGTTTCTCGTGCCCGTGGCCGAGGCGCAAAAATTCGGCCTGCCCCACGACAAGCCCCTCAGCGTCGTCATCTGGACGACCACCCCCTGGACCATCCCGGCCAACCTCGCCATCGCGGTGCATCCGGAGGTTGAATACGTCGTCGCCGACCTCGGCACCGAGCGCATCCTCGTCGCCCGCGCCCTCGCCCCCGCCGTCCTCGACGCCGCCAAACACCCGGACCCCGCCTCGATCATCGGCAACTGGACCGCGGTCGTCGCCGGCGCGCGCCTGGAAGGCCTCGCCCCGCGTCATCCCTTCATCGACCGCGCCTCGCCGGTCGTCCTTGCCGATTACGTCACCACCGACAGCGGCACCGGCTGCGTGCACACCGCTCCCGGCCACGGCGCCGAGGACTATCTGACCGGCCTCAAATACGGCCTCGAGATCTATTGCCCCGTCGGCGACGACGGCCGTTACCTCGACGATGGCAAAGTTCCCGCCGACCTCGTCGGCGTGTCCTGCCTCGAGACCGTCGAGGACCTCGCCGCAAAGAAACCCGCGCCCGCCAACCTCGCGGTCCTGAAAAAACTCGCCACGCCCGACGCCGCCACCGGCCACGTCGCCCTGCTCGCCAAGGCCAAATACGTCCACAGCTACCCGCACTGCTGGCGCTCCAAGACGCCCATCATCTTCCGCGCCGTGGACCAGTGGTTCGTCGGTTTGGACCGCACCCTTGGAGGGACGCCGTCCCCGGCGTCCGCGTCCGCCGCCTCGGCCTCCGCCACCCCGCGCACCTCGGCTCTGTCCGCCATCCGCAACGTCCAATGGTTCCCCGCCTGGGGCCAGGCCCGCATCACCGGCGCCGTCGAGGCCCGCCCCGACTGGTGCATCAGCCGCCAGCGCAGCTGGGGCGTGCCGATCATCGCCTTCTACGACGCGAAGAAAAACGCCTGGCTCGACGCCTCCGTCATCCGCGCCGTCGCCGCCAAGATCGCCGCCCATCCCCGCGGCACCAATCTCTGGTATGAGGCCTCCGCCGCCGAGCTCCTCGCCGGCGTCGCCCTCCCCGCCGGCTGGCCGCCCGCCTCCGAGCTGACCTGCGGCCGCGACACCCTCGACGTCTGGATCGATTCCGGCAGCTCACACGCGGCCGTCCTCCGTAGTGGCCAAGGCACTACACAGTGGCCCGCCGACCTCTACCTCGAGGGCTCCGACCAGCATCGCGGCTGGTTCCAGTCCTCGCTCTGGACCGGCGTCATCGCCCACGGCGGCGCGCCCTACAAGGCCGTGCTCACCCACGGCTTCATCGTCGGCGAGGACGGCAAAAAAATCTCCAAGTCCGGCCAATACGAAAAGCCCCCGACCTCGGACAATTTCGTCAACGACTACGGCGCCGACGTCATCCGCCTCTGGCTCGCCTCGCAGGATTTCACGCAGGACATCACCCTCTCCAAAAAAATCCTCGATAACTCCGCCGAGCAGTATCGCGCCTTCCGCAACGCCCTGCGCTACCAGCTCTCGTTGCTCCACGACTTCGACACCGCCAAGCACGCCCTCCCCTACGCCGAACTCGACGTCCTCGACCGCTGGGCCCTGCACCAGCTCTCCAAGCTGCTCGCCGAGGCCACCGCCGCCTACGACGCCTACGAGTTCCACCGCGTCGTTTCGCTCTGCTCGCACTTCGTGGCCACGACCCTGAGCGCCGTTTACAACGACGTCTGCAAGGACCGCCTCTACACCTTCCCGGTCAACCACCCCCAGCGCCGCAGCACCCAGACCGCCGTTCACGCGATCTTCGGCGTCCTCGTGCGCGTCCTCGCGCCGATCCTCACCTTCACCGCCGACGAGGCCTGGTGCCACCAGCACTTCCGGGGCGACCTCGCCCCGGAAGGCATCTCAAATTTCAAATCTGAAATTTCAAATGACGGCGCTCCCGCGCCGTCCGTCCACCTCAGCGACTGGCCCACGGCCCACCCCGCTTGGACCGACGAGTCCCTCGCCGCCGATGTCGCCGAGCTCCTCACGGTCCGCGCCAAGGTCAACGAGACCCTCGAGCCCCTCCGCAAGGCCGGCCAGCTCGGCAAATCGCTCGACGCCGCCGTCACCCTCGAGGTCGCCGGCGACGATCCGCTCGACGCCGTCCTGCGCCGCCACGAGGCCTTCCTCCCCGAGCTTTTCATCGTCTCGCACGTCACCCTCGCCGAGACGCCGGCCAAGCAGCCGCTCGCCGTCTCCGCCCGCCCCTGCGCCGAGCTCGGCTTCGTGCGCTGCCCGCGCTGCTGGCGCTGGGTGCCCGCCTTGCAACCGGCCGGCGAGCACGAAGTTTGCCCGCGCTGTGCCGACGCCATCACCGGGTAATTCTTCCCCGGACAAACCCCCGCCCCACGCACCGGCCCTTCTCCTTCCGCTTCCGATTTACACCCAAACCCACCATGGCACACAAACCCGCCCGCAAGCCCGCCCCGGCCGCCAAGAAGAAGCCCGCCAAGCCCGCCAAAGCCGCCGCCAAACCGAAGAAAGCCGTCAAACCCGCCAAAGCCAGCCGCCCCTCTCGTCCTTCCAAACCTTCCAAGCCTTCCAAACCAGTCGCGAAAAAACCCGCGCCCAAACCGATGTCGAAATCCAAGCCCACGCCACCCAACAAACCCTCCGCCAAGCCCGCCCCCGCCCCCCTCGCCAAAGGCAAGGCCGCGCCGGTCGCCCCGGCCAAGGCCGCCCCCCCCGCCCGCATCGAGGGCAAGCCCCTCTCCGCCGCGCCCAAACTCAAGGGCAAGGACGCCGTTCGCGCCAAGATCCTCGCCCAGCGCGCCAAGCCCGCCAAACCCGCCGCGTTCTCCCTCGATGAGGTCCTCGCCATCGCGAAGACCACCGCCGCCAAGGCTCCCGTGGCCGAGGTCCAATCCACCGGCCCGGTCATCGCCACCAAATCCGGCAAGATCGCCCCCCTCCCGGCCGATGCCCTCAAGCCCGCCGCCCCCACCAAGGTCAAGGCCGCTTCCCTCGCCGACATCCTCGGCTTCAACCCGCGCGCCAAGGCCTCCCATGCCGCCAGCGAAGAGGACGCCATCCCCGAAAAGTTTAAGCGCTACTACAAGCTCCTGGTCGAACTCCGCAACCACGTGACCGGCCAGGTGGATCAACACTCGGAAGAGACGCTCAAGCGCTCCGCCAAGGAGGACAGCGGCGACCTCTCCAGCTACGGCACCGACGGCGGCACCGACTCCTTCGACCGCGACTTCGCCCTCAGCCTCGTCGCCAACGAGCAGGAAGCCCTCGCCGAGATCGAAGCCGCCATCCAGCGCATCAAGGCCGGCAACTACGGCGTCTGCGAACACACCGAGAAACCCATCCCCAAGGAGCGCCTCCTCGCCGTGCCCTTCACCCGCTACACCGCCGAGGCCATGAAAGAGGTCGAAAAGACCCGCTTCCGCGTCCGCGGCCAGACCGGCATCCTCGGCGAAGGCGAAGAAGGCGCCACCAAGATCGACGACGGCGGCGACGAATAAGCCGCGCGAGGCAGGCGTCCCCGCCTGCGCCCGCCCCTCCTCTCGCGAACCCGCCGGCGCGGCCCCCGCCTCGCCGGCTCTTTCCCCCTCCGGGCCCTTTCGTCCCTTAAGTCGCTCGCATTCTTCACTTCGCGCCACCTCCACGGCCCGCCATCGACTTGCGCTTCCCTCCCGCGCGATTCTTCGCCTGACTCCTCTTCTCGTTCCCGTGGACCTCCGTCTCCCCGATTCCCACTCCACTCCCTCGCCCGCCCCGGCCGGAGATTCCGCCGCGTCCCCCCCTGCCGCCGCCATGGCTCTCCGACCCGCTTGGACCGATCGCGTGCTCGCCTACCGTCTTCTCTGGGTTCTCGCGATCATCGTCTTCACCCTCGATCAGCTCACCAAGACGTGGATCGTCGCCAAGCTCGACTACCCCACCTACTGGCCGAGCGAAGGCGCCATCACCCTCATCGACGGCTTCTTCTACCTCGTGCACGTCGGCAACACCGGCGCCGCCTGGAGCCTCTTCACCGGGCAAAGCGCTTTTCTCGCGCTCTTCGCCGGCATCACCTTGGTCGGCATTTTCTTCTGGCGCCGCCACCTCGGCCTCCACGACCGCCGCGTCCAGGTCGCCTTTGGCCTCCTCATCGGCGGCATCGTGGGCAACTTCTTCGACCGCGTGCTCCACGGCCACGTGATCGACTTTCTCGACTTCCACTTCGGCGACTACATCTACCCGACCTTTAATCTCGCCGATGCCGGCATTTGCGTCGGCGTGATCCTCTACCTCTGGCACTCCTTCCAAGAGCCCGCCAACTAAACCCACGGGCCGCGCCGGGCCCACCTAGCCCCGCGTCATTGGTCATTGGATATTGGTCATTCCGCGCCAGCGGCGCGGCTACCCCACGTCCACCGTCTGCGCCACCGCCTCGCAGAGCCCCGCGAAGGTCTCCTCCGCCAGGGAGAGCTTCCGCCCGCGCAGATGCGCCACGCCCCAGGTTCGTTTTAGCTTACCGCCCGGCATCGGGAGCGCCACCAGCGAGCCCTCCTCCAGCTCCCGCCTCGCCACCCACGGCGCCAGCACGCCCGCGCCCACGCCGACTTTCGCCAGCTCCTTGATCGCCTCCATCGAGCCCAGCTCCATCACGTCGCCCAGCGCCAGCCCCGCGCCCTTCAGGTGATCCGCCAGCAACGCGTCCGTGTAGCTGCCTCGGTTATACACGATCAGCGTCTCCGTCGCGAGCGCCTCGCCCGGCACGCGCCCCGCCCGCGCCCACGCATGCATCGGCGACACCAGCACGCGCAGCTCGTCCGTAAACAATCGCCGAAACGTCAGCCCCTCCTCCTTCGCCGGCTCCAGCATCAGCGCCAGATCGACTTGGTTTGAGCGCAAGAGCTCCACCATCCGCGGCCCGTCGCCCGGCTCCATCCGCAACGCGCACTCCGGAAAACTCTGGCGAAACTCGCGCAGCACCGTCGGCAACAAATGCTGGCACGTCGTCACGCTCGCCCCGACCCGCAGCCGCCCCCGCCCCCAGGTGCCCGCCTCCTCCAGCGCCGTGCGCGTGTCGTGCATCTCGCGCAGGATCCGCTCCGCCGACGGCCGCAACAGCTCGCCCGCCGCGGTCAAAAACACCCGCTTCCCCACCCGGTCGAAAAGCGGCACCCCCACATCCTGCTCCAGCGCCTTGATCGTGTGGCTGATCGCCGACTGCGTGAGGTGCAGGTCCTTCGCCGTCTGCGTGAAACTCCCGCACCGCGCCAGGGTGGCGAAGGCGAGCAACTGTCTGCTGTCGAGTGTCGTGGTGGTCATGCGTGCGTTTCGGTTCGGTTCCTTCCTGTCATTCTTCCCCGGCTTCCCATCCCTCCCATCCTTCCCATCTCCAAAAGGAGACCGGCAGCGCGGGAGCGGCCTACGCGATGATGAGCCGTCGTCATCGTCTTGGCCGAAACCGTGAACAGCATTTTTGGGGCCAGCCACGGCTGGCACGGCATCCGCTTTCGGCGCGGCACTCACCAAATGCCCACCGCCCTCGCCTCCCGCGTCATTTCCTCCAGCGCCTCGCCCGCCGTGCCGCCGACCAGATCCCGCATCCGCATCGGCTTCATCCCGCTCACCGACGCCGGGCCCATCCTCGTCGCCCACACCCACGGCCTCTTCAAAAAACGCGGCCTTGAGGTCGAGCTCAGCCGCGAAGTCGGCTGGGCCACCGTGCGCGACAAGATCATCTACCGCGAACTCGACGCCGCCCACGCCGTCGCGCCCATGGTCGTCGCCACCACCCTCGGCCTCGGCTGCCTCGCCACCCCCTGCCTCTCCGCCTGCATCCTCAACGCCCACGGCAACGCCATCACGCTCTCCACCGCCCTCTGGAAACGCGGCGTGCGCGACGCCGCCACGCTGCGCGACGAGATCCAGCGCACCCGCCACGAGCGCCTCCTCGTCCTCGGCGTCGTCTTCGGCTGCTCCGCCCAGCACATCATCCTCCGCGACTGGCTCCGCGGCGCCCAGATCGACCCCGACCGCGACGTGCGCATCGTCGTCGTCCCCCCGCCCCAGCTCCACCGCAACCTCGCCGCCGGCACCATCGACGGCTACTGCGTCGGCGACCCTTGGAACTCCCTCGCCGTGCGCGAAAAGACCGGCTGGATCGCCGCCACTTCCGCCGAGCTCGCCCCCGGCCACCCCGAGAAGGCCTTCATGCTGCGCGAGGACTTCGCCGCCTCCCGCCCCGAGGAGCACCTCGCCCTCGTCTCCGCCCTCCAGGAAGCCGCCATCCTCTGCGACGACATCGCCTTCCGCCCCGAGCTCGTCCGCCTCCTCTCCCGCCCCGAATTCATCAACGTCCCCGCCCGCCTCCTCGCCCCCGCGCTCGTCGGCCCGCTGGAAATCGGCGGCGGCCGCGAGCCTGTATCCGCGGAAAACTACATCCGCTTCTCCCGCGCCGAGGCCAACACGCCCACGCCCCTCCGCGCCCAGTGGATGATCGACGGCCTCCTGCGCCACGGCGTCATCCCGAAAGGCGCCGCCCTCCCCTCCGACCTCGCCCGCCGCGTCTTCCGCTCCGACCTCTTCTCCCAGGCCCGCGCCCGCCACACCCTCGCCTGAGCCACGCACCACAAATCCTCCTCATCATCTTCATCAATTCTTTGAACCGCCTTTATCGACCACCCCGTCCGCGCTGGCACGCACGCCGCTAAACACCCCGACGTCCGAGGCACCCACGCCACACGCATAAAAAAGAACACCACGCCGCCACCTCCTCGATGCACCGACCCACCGCCACCACCCGCCGCAGCTTCCTCGCCCGCGCCACCGCCGCGCTCGGCCTCGCCCTCCTCGGCGCCGGCCTCGCCACCGCTCCCGCCCGCGCCCAGACGCAGGCCCCCGAGCAGCCCAACGTCTCCTTCGGCTTCATCGCCCTCACCGACTGCTCGCCCATCGTGATCGCGCACGAGAAGGGTTTTTTCCAAAAGCACGGCATCAACGCCACGATCAAGAAAGGCGCCAGCTGGGCCGCCATCCGCGACATGCTCAGCACCGGCGACATCCAGGCCACCCACATGCTGATCGGCATGCCCTTCGCCTCCACCATGGGTCTCGGCGGCTCCCCCGTGAAGCCGATGATCATCCCCTGGATGATGAACCGCAACGGCCAGGCCATCTCCCTCTCCAACGAGTTCAAGGGCAAGGTCGGCGCCGACCCCGCCGCGCTCAAGCCTTTCGTCGAAGCCGCCAAGGCCAAGAAGGCCCCCCTCACCTTCGCCATGACCTTCCCTCCCGGCACCCACGCCATGTGGATGCGCTATTACCTCGCCGCCGGCGGCATCAACCCCGACACCGACGTTTCCCTCGTCACCATCCCGCCCCCGCAGATGGTCGCCAACATGCGCGTCGGCAAAATGGACGGCTTCTGCGTCGGCGAGCCTTGGAACGCCCGCGCCATCGCCGACAAGATCGGCTACACCTCAGTCACCACCCAGGACATGTGGAAGGACCACCCCGAGAAGGTCCTCGCCTTCGCCGAGGACTGGGCCACCGCCAATCCCCGCACCGTGAAGGCCATCCTCAAGGCCATCCACGAGGCCTCCGTCTGGCTCGACGACATGGCCAACCGCGACGAGGCCTGCGAGATCGTATCCAGACCCAACTACATCAACTGCCCCAAGGACATCATCCTTGGCCGCATGCTCGGCCAGCTCGACTACGGCGACGGCCGCAAGGTCGAGGACAAGTTCCCGATGCACTTCTCCATCCGCAACGCCAACTACCCGCAGCCCAAATACGGTCTCTGGTGGCTCACCCAGTTCCGCCGCTGGGGCCTCGTCACCGGTGCGCCCGACTACGAGGGCATCGTGAAGCGCGTCATGCGCCCCGACATCTACGAAGAGGCCATGGCCGAGCTCGGCGTCACCGACCGCACCCGCGACGACTCGCCCTTCACCCTCTTCGACGGCGTCACCTTCGACCCCAAGGGCGACCTCGAGGCCTACGCCACCGGCTTCCCCATCCACTCCGTCAAAAACTGATCCTGTGTGGCGACGGCCGTCCCGGCCGTCGCCCCCCCTGCGGAGGGGGCGTCCCGCCCCTCCGCCCCCTCATTCCCTCCCTCGCCCTCTCCCGACCTCCCCCGTGAACGCCACCCTCCGCAATCTCCTCGTCAACACCGCCTGTCTCGCCGTCGGCGTTCTTCTGTCGCTCGGCTTCTGGTCGATGCTCAGCGCCACCGTCGCCAAAGAGCTCCCCACGCCCGCCGCCACCTGGGAGGTCGCCAAGCCCTACATCGTCGAGCCCTTCGCCAAGCGCGGCGAGCAAGACCAGGGCATCCTCCGCCTCGTCGGCTACTCCCTCGGCCTCGTCGCCAAGGGCTACCTCATCGCCCTGATTGTCGGCACCCCGATCGGCTTCCTCCTCGGCCTCTCCAAGGGCTTCGCCCGCGTCTTCGATCCCATCGTCCAGGTCCTCCGTCCCGTCTCGCCCCTCGCCTGGCTCCCGCTCGGCATGGTGCTCTTCCTCAGCACCGGCCGCCAGGCGCTCGAGAACGGCGCGCTCTTCACCATCGCGATCTGCGCCATGTGGCCGACCGTGCTCAACACCGCCGTCGGCGTCCGCGCCATCCCACAGGATTACCTGAATGTCGGCCGCGTGCTGAAGCTCTCCCGCATGAAGATGCTCTTCAAGATCATGGTCCCCGCGACGCTCCCCTACATGTTCACCGGCTTCCGTCTCTCGCTCGGCATCGCGTGGCTCGTGATTGTCGCCGCCGAGATGCTCACCGGCCGCACCGGCGTGGGCTCCTTCCTCTGGAACGAGTATAACAACGCCAACTACGGAAACATCATCTTCTCGATCCTCACCATCGGCGTCATCGGCTTCATCCTCGACCGCCTCATGAGCGTCGCCGAGTCCCGCTTTAAAACCGCCTGATGCCTTCATCACTCCCCTCTCTCCCATTCTTCCCATCCCCCTCCGGCCGCCCATGAGCTTCCTCGAACTCCGACACGTCACCAAATCCTTCGGCGGCGCGCCCGTGCTCCACGACGTCAACCTCTCCCTCGTTGAGGGCGAATTCGTCGCCATCGTCGGCTACTCCGGCCAGGGCAAGACCACGCTCATGTCGCTCATCGCCGGCCTCCTGAAGCCCGACTCCGGCGAGATCCTCCTCGAGGGCAAACCCGTCTCCGGCCCCGGCCCCGACCGCGGTCTCGTTTTCCAAAACTACTCCCTGCTCCCCTGGCTCACCGTCGAGGAAAACATCTCTCTCGCCGTCGAATCCGTCTTCCCCGGGCAGTCGGCCGCCGAGCGCGCCGCCCACGTCGCCAAATACATCGCGATGGTGAAGCTCTCCCACGCCGCCGACCGCCTGCCGCGCCAACTCTCCGGCGGCATGCGCCAACGCGTCTCCGTGGCCCGCACCCTCGCGATGAACCCGCGGATTCTCCTGCTCGACGAGCCCCTCTCCGCGCTTGACGCCCTCACCCGCGCCACCCTCCAGGACGAGATCTCCGACATCTGGCTGTCCGACAAAAAGACCGTCATCCTCATCACCAACTCCGTGGACGAGGCGCTCTACCTCGCCGACCGCGTCATCCCCCTCACCCTCGGCCCCGGCGCCACCCTCGCCTCCCCGGTCACCGTGGATCTGCCGCGCCCGCGCGATCGCTCCACCCTCAACCACGAGCCCGAGTTCAAACGCCTCCGCTCCCAGATCACCCAGACGCTCCTCGGCTACTCCGAGTCCCGCAAGACCACCGTCTCCCGCAAGCTCGTCTTGCCCGACATCCTCCCCGAGGACCTCGACCAGCCCCGCCGCAGCGGCCCCCCGCGCCGCCCCCACGAGATCAAACGCGAAAACGTATCCATTTAAAACTTACATCCTGCCACGCCCGCCTCCAACCATTGGTCATTGGTCATTGGTCATTGGTCATTTCCTCCTCATGTCGTCTTTCCTCGAAATCTCCCGCCTCCACAAAACCTTCCCCACCCCCAAGGGCCCTCTCACGGTCGTGAAGGACTTCGACCTGAAGATCCGCAAGGGCGAGTTCATCGCCCTCATCGGACACTCCGGCTGCGGCAAATCCACCGTCCTCTCCATGATCGCCGGCCTCTCCGACGTCACCCTCGGCGGCATCATCCTCGCCGGCAAGGAGGTCACCAACGCCGGCCCCGACCGCGGCGTCGTTTTCCAGTCGCCCTGCCTCCTCCCCTGGTTCACCGCCTTCGAGAACGTCATGCTCGGCGTCAACCAGGTCTATTACACCGCCAGCAAGGAAGAGCGCCGCCAGATCGCCGAGTATTACCTCTCCGTCGTCGGCCTCGCCGACGCCATGCACAAGCGCCCCGGCGAGCTCTCCCAAGGCATGCGCCAGCGCTGCGGCATCGCCCGCGCCTTCGCCCTCAGCCCCAAGATGCTTCTCCTCGACGAGCCCTTCGGCATGCTCGACAACCTCACCAAGATGGAGCTCCAGGACGTCCTCCTCGACCTCTGGCAGCGCGACCAAAAGACCGCCCTCATCGTCACCCACGACGTGGACGAAGCCCTCTACCTCGCCGACCGCGTCGTCATGATGACCGACGGCCCCGAGGCCACCGTGGGCGAGATTTTCGAGGTCCCCTTCGCCCGCCCTCGCGACCGCCGCGCGCTGCTCGAGGATCCCGCCTTCTACGAGGCCCGCGAGCACCTGCTCCACTTCCTCAATCACCGCTCTCACGAACGCCCCGCCCGCCCGGAAGGCGAGCCCCCGGCCCCCAAGGTCAAGCCCCCCGCCACCGGCCTCCGCCGCTTCATGGGCGCCCTCGCCGCCGCCTAGCCACAGGCCCTCCCGACTCTCTCCCGAATCCTCAGCGCCCTCGTCGCATCCTCCCTTTTCTTTCCATTAATACGCTTCATTCTCCCGTCCACCACCATGCCCACTGCTCATACTAACACCACCCGCCACGCCTCGCTGATCGCGAGCGTTCTCGCCCTCCTGGCCGCCGCCTCCACGGCTCCAGCCTTCGCCCAGACGCCCGCCGCCGCCACGACCGAGCCGGCCGCTCCCGCGTCCTTCCAAGACGCCCTCCTCAAGGGTAAGCCCTCCCTCAACGCCCGCCTCCGCTACGAGGCCGTTGACCAGGTCGGCCTCACCGACGCCGAAGCCCTCACCCTCCGCCTCCGCGCCGGCTACACCACCGGCACCTACCACGGCTTCCAGGCCATGATCGAGGGCGAGGCGACTGTGCCCCTCGTCAAGGACTACTACGACGGCACCGGCACCAACTCCGACAACTACGCCACCATCGCCGACCCCGAGATCTACGAGATCAACCAAGCCTGGCTCTCCTACACCTACGAGAAGACCAAGGCCACCCTCGGCCGCCAGCGCATCGTCCTCGACAACGCCCGCTTCGTCGGCGACGTCGCCTGGCGCCAGAACCAGCAGACTTTCGACGCCGCCTTCATCCAGGATCGCTCGATCGACAAGCTCACCCTCACCTACGGCTACCTCACCCGCATCAACCGCGTCTTCGACGATCGCGGCAACACGCCGCCCGCCGCCCCGCAATACGACTGGCAGTCCGACTCCCACCTCATCAACGCCAGCTACGCCGGCCTCCCCTTCGGCACCCTCACCGGCTACGCCTACCTCCTCAACTTCGACGAGACCAGCGACGGCGCCGCCGCCAACTCCACCCAGACCTACGGCCTCTCCCTCGCCGGCTCGCCCAAACTCACCGACGACGTCTCCCTCCTCTACCGCGCCGAATACGCCACCCAGTCCAACTACCGCGCCAGCGCCCTCTCCTACGACGCCGACTACTACCTCGGCGAACTCGGCGCCCAGTTCCTCAAGAAATACAGCCTCTCCCTCGGCTACGAGGTCCTTGGCTCCGACGACGGCGCCGCCGCCTTCCGCACGCCCCTCGCCACGCTCCACGCCTTCAACGGCTGGGCCGACAAGTTCCTCGTCACGCCCAACGACGGCCTGCGCGATATCTACGTCAAAGCCACCGCCACCCTCCCCGCCAACCTCAGCTTCCTCGGCTTCTACCACTGGTTCAACGGCGACGACTCCGGCGACAAATTCGGCACCGAGCTCGATCTCCAGCTCACCTACAAGCTGAACAAAAACCTGAGCTTCACCGCCAAATCCGCCTTCTACCGCGGCGAGTCTTCCGCCCCCACCCCCGCGCTCCGCGCCGAAACCAACAAATACTGGCTCCAGGCCGACTACACCTTCTGAGCCCACCTGGCATGGGCCTCCCGCCCATGATCCAGCCCCCCGCCCCGTCCACCCCGACGGGGCTTTTTCATCCCCGGCGCTCAATCGAAATTGCTCATCATCACGTCGCGTTTAATTCACCCAACAAATATCCCGCCGCGCCATCCGTGGCACCGCCGGTGCTATTCCCGCGGGCATGTCCCTCGCCTTGCCCGAGCCGTCCGCGCCCGCTTCCGCCCCCTTCCGTCCCGACCAGAAGGAATACCTCCAAGGCTTCTTCGCCGCCCTCGCCACCACCGGCCGTCTCGGCGCCCTTGCCGCCGGTGGAGGGACGCCGTCCCCGGCGTCCGCGCCCGCCGCCTCCGCCCCCGCCCTCTTCCACTCCACCCCCGTCGAAGACCTTTGCCAGCAGGAGAAATGGAAACACGCCGAGCACCCGCTCGACGGCTGGGAACGCCTCCTCGCCCACGCCTCCGCCGACAAGGCCCCCGACGCCGAGCACAACTACCGCTTCCGCTGGCACGGCCTCTTCCACGTCGCCCCCGCGCAGGAGAGCTTCATGCTCCGCCTCCGCCTGCCCGGCTGCGCGATCACCAGCCACCAGCTCCACGGCCTCGCCGACCTCGCCTCCACCCTCGCCGGCGGCTACGCCCACATCACCACCCGCGGCAACCTCCAGCTCCGCGAGATCAAGCCTCGCGACACCGTCCGCGTGCTCATGCGCCTCGCCGAGCTCGGCCTCAGCTCCCGCGGCTCCGGCGCCGACAACCTCCGCAACATCACCGCCTCGCCCGACAGCGGCTTCGCGCCCGACGAGGTGCTCGACGTGCGCCCCTACGCGCTCGCCCTCCACCACTACGTCCTCAACCACCGCGACCTCTTCGACCTCCCGCGCAAGTTCAACATCTCCTTCGACAACGGCGGCAGCCTCTCCGTCGCCGCCGACACCAACGACATCGGCTTCATCGCCACCCGCCTCCGCCCGTCCGCCGACTCCTCGGCTCCTCGTCCCCTCGACTCCTCGACTCCCCATTTCCGCGTCCTCCTCGGCGGCATCACCGGCCACAAGGATTTCGCGCGCGACACCGGCCTCCTCCTCACCCCCGAGCAAGCCGTCCCCGTCGCCGTCGCCATGATGCGCGTCTTCATCGCCCACGGCGACCGCACCAACCGCAAAAAAGCCCGGCTCAAATACCTCCTCGAGGCCAAGGGCGTCGACTGGTTCCTCGCCGAGGCCGCCAAGCTCCTCCCCTTCCCCCTCGTCCGCGTTCCGCTCGAAGCCTGCGAGCCCCGCCGCCCCGTCGAGAAACACGCTTGGCTCGGCGCCCGCCGCCAACGAGAGGCCCACACCTACTCGCTCGGCGTCGGCGTGCCTGTCGGCCGCCTCACCCCGAAGCAGATGCATCGCCTCGCCGACCTCGCCGCGAACTACGGTCGCTCCGAGCTCCGCCTCACCGCCTGGCAAAACCTGCTCATCCCGCACCTACCCGAGGCCTTCCTGCCCACCGTGGAGCGCGCCGTGGTCAACATGGGCCTCTACCACGAAGCCTCGCTCGCCACCGGCGGCATCATCGCCTGCACCGGCAGCTGGGGCTGCAAGTATGCCTCGGCGGACACCAAAGCCCACGCTCTCGACCTCATCAAGCGCCTCTCCTCGCGCATCGAGATCGATCAGCCGGTCAACATCCACCTCACCGGTTGCGCCCACAGCTGCGCCCAGCACTACGCCGGCGACATCGGCTTCATCTCCACCAAGCTCGCCGACGGCACCCCTGGCTACCACATGGTCCTCGGCGGCGGCATGGACCACGAGCAAGGCATCGCCCGCGAAATCCTGAAAGGCGTCCCCGCCACGGAGCTCCTCGACACCGTCGTCCGCGTCCTCGGCGCCTGGCAAAAACACCGCCAGCGCGGCGAGACCTTCGTCCAGTGGACCCGCCGCCACGAAGTGAAACGGCTCCAGGAACTCCTCAGCTAAGCTCCGGCTGCGCGCCTTCTTTCTCTCTCCTAATCTTTTTCCTTTTCCATGTCCGCTCCCGTCATTCCCGATACCGCGCCTTTCACGCCTGATCAACGCGCCTGGCTCACCGGCTTCCTCGCCGGCCTTTTTGGAGGGACGCCGTCCTCGGCGTCCGCGCCCGCGTCCGCCGCCCCCGCCGCCCTGACGCCGCTCACGATCCTCTACGCCACCCAGACCGGCACCGCCGAGAGCCTCGCCAAAAAAGCCGCCAAGCTCGCCGGTTCCCGTGGTTTTGCCCCCGCGATCCTCGACGTCGCCACCGTATCCGCGGAATCGCTACAAGCCCACTCCAACCTCCTCTTCATCACCTCCACCTACGGCGACGGCGAGCCGCCCGACAGCGCCAAGGCTCTCCACGCCGCCCTCGCCGCCGATTCGGCGCCCGCCCTCGCCTCTGTCCGCTACTCCGTCTGCGCTCTTGGCGACACCAACTACACCCTCTTCTGCCAGGCCGGGAAAGACTTCGACACCTACCTTGAGAAGCGCGGCGCCCGCCGCGTCCACCCCCGCGCCGACTGCGACACCGACTACGACGCCCCCTTCGACACCTGGCTCCAGTCCGCCCTCTCGGCCTTCGGCTCCGCCCCGTCGTCCGACCATTCGTCATTCGACATTCGTCATTCGTCATTACCGGCGCCGACCTCCGACGCCGCGTATTCCAAGTCCACCCCCTACGCGGCGCCGGTGGTTTCCGTCCGTCCCCTCAACGCCCCCGGTTCCGCCAAAGAGGTCAATCACGTCGAGTTCGACCTCTCCGCCGCCGGTCGCTCGCTCGCCTACGAAGCCGGCGACGCCCTTGGCGTCGTCCCGCAAAACTGCCCGCAACTCGTCGCCGACATTCTTGCCGCCCTCGGCGCCGACGGCGAGGAAGCCGTCTCCACCCCGGCTGGCGAACTCCCCCTCCGCCGCGCCCTCACCGAGCACTTCGACCTCGGCAAGCCCCCCGCTCCTCTCCTCGCCGCCCTCGGCCTTTCCGCCACCACCCCGCCGCCCCACGACCTCCTCGACGCCCTCCGCGCCGCGCCCACCAAGCCAAGTGTCACCAATCTGGTGACACTTTGTAAAAGGCTCCAACCCCGCCTTTACTCCATCAGCAGCTCGCCGAAGGCCCACCCCGGCCAAGTGCACCTCACCGTCGGCGCCGTCCGCTACGAACTTGGCGGCCGCGCGCGCAAAGGCGCCTGCTCCACCTTCCTCGCCGAGCGCGCCCTCGCCCTCGGCAAGGTGGGCGTTTTTGTCCACTCCAACAAAGCCTTCCGCCCGCCCGCCGACCCCACGCTCCCGATGATCATGGTCGGGCCCGGCACCGGCATCGCGCCCTTCCGCGCCTTCCTCCAAGAGCGCGCCGCCACCGGCGCTCCCGGCAAGAACTGGCTCTTCTTCGGCGACCAAAAAGCCGCCACCGACTTCCTCTATGCCGACGAGCTCCACGCTCTCCGCGCCTCGGGCGTGCTCACCCGCCTCGACCTCGCCTTCAGCCGCGACCAACCGGAAAAGATCTACGTCCAGCACCGCATGATCGAGCACGACCGCGAGATCTTCGCCTGGCTCGAGCAGGGAGCGCACTTCTACGTCTGCGGCGACGCCTCTCGCATGGCCAAGGATGTCGACGCCGCGCTCCACCAGATCATCGAGCGCGCCGGCGGCCGCAGCCCCGCCGAAGCCGCCGCCTACGTGCAGTCCCTAAAAGCCGCGAAACGCTACCAACGCGACGTCTACTGAGCGATGAGACCATAGGTCCTATAAGACCCATAGGACCTATAGGTCCCATACCCACCCGCCCCATGCCCGCCGCCCCCACGCCCGCCGGCTCCCTCGACGCCTACCTCGCCGAACTCCTCGCTGACCAGCAACGCCTCGTCACGCCCGCCGCCCGCGCCGCCGCCACGCACGAGGTCCAGCCCTCCGCCTTCCACTCCGGCCGCTTCCGCGACCTCATCCCGCTCACCGCCCCCGGCCCCGGCGAGCGCTACGCCTTCGAGGTCGACCTCGACGCCTGCTCGGGTTGCAAGGCCTGCGTCACCGCCTGCCATTCGCTCAACGGCCTCGACGAGCACGAGTCCTTCCGCGACGTCGGCCTTGTCGTCTCCGACCATTCGTCATTAGACATTCGTCATTCGTCATTCAGCGAAGCGCCCCCGCCCTTCGCCCAGACCGTCACCAGCGCCTGCCACCACTGCGCCGACCCCGGCTGCCTCAACGGCTGCCCCGTCCTCGCCTACGAGCAGGACCCCGTGACGGGCATCGTCCGCCACCTCGACGACCAGTGCATCGGCTGCAGCTACTGCATCCTCAAGTGCCCCTACGACGTCCCCAAGTTTAACGAGCGCCTCGGCATCGTGCGCAAATGCGACATGTGCCACGGCCGCCTCTCGGCCGGCGAAGCCCCCGCCTGCGCCCAGGCCTGCCCCACCCACGCGATCCGCATCGTCACCATCCCCGTCGCCACGCCCTTCACCACCGCGCCCCTTCTTCACTCCCCCGCCGTCCCTTCGCCCACCATCACCGGCCCCACCACCCGCTACGTCTCCAAAAAATCACTACCGCCAAGCCTTCGCGCCGCCGACGCCGACGCGCTCCGCGTCCAGCCCGCCCACTGGCCCCTCGTCCTCCTCCTCGTCGGCACCCAGCTCGCCCTCGGCCTTCTGCTTTCCGCCCAAATCATCAATCATCCATCATCCATGATAAATGCGGCGGCCGCTGTCCTCTTCGCCGCCGCCCTCGCCGCCTCCGTCGCCCACCTCGGCCAACCCCTTCGCGCCTGGCGCGTCTTCCTCGGCCTCCGCAAGTCTTGGCTCTCCCGCGAGGCCGTCCTCCTCGGCGCCGCCTTCCCCTTGGTCGCCCTCACCGCCGCCCTCCCCTACCTCCCCACGCTTCCCCTCCCAGCCCCGTTCGCCGACTTCATTGGTCATTGGTTCCCGCAGAGCGGGATCATTGGTCATTCCTCCGCGCTGCTCACGACGCTAGGCGTCGTGTGCAGCGCGGCGCTCTACATCGACACCCGCCGCCACTTCTGGCGCGTCTCCAACACCGCCACCCGCATGGCCGGCACCGTCGCCGTCGCCGCCCTCGCCTTCGTCTCCGCCCCGCTCGCCGCCGCGGCCCTCGTCGCCAAACTCGCCCTCGAGCACTTGCTCCTCCGTCGCTCGCTGATCTCCGCCCGCCTCCACGCCGGCCCGCTCCGCCGCGTCTCCCACCTCCGCCTCGCCCTCGCCCTCGCCGCGGTCCCCCTCTTTTTCCTCCACCCGCTCCCCGCCTTCCTCCTCTTCGCCGCCGGCGAACTCACCGAGCGCCTCCTCTACTTCCGCGCCGTCGACGCTCCCAAGATGCCCGGTGTCCCCGCCTAGCCCCGCCTCCCCTGTCGGCTTCTTTTGCGCCTTTTGCGCTTTTTGTGGCCAAACCCGCGGTCTCTTTGCTCCGCTCCTTGCCTCATGGCGCGCTTCCGGCCCTGCATCGATCTCCACGACGGCAAAGTGAAACAAATCGTCGGCGGCTCCCTCCGCGACGACGGCGCCGGCCTGCGCGAAAACTTCGTCTCCGACGAATCCCCCGCCGCCTTCGCCGCCCGCTACCGCGCCGACAATCTCCCCGGCGGACACGTCATCAAGCTAGGCCCCGGCAACGACGACGCCGCCCGCGCCGCCCTCGCCGCCTACCCTGGCGGACTCCACCTCGGCGGCGGCATCACCGCCGACAACGCCGCCGACTGGCTCGCCGTCGGCGCCAGCCACGTCATCGTCACCTCCTGGCTCTTTTCGCCCGAAGGACGCTTCCTACCCGATCGCCTCGCCCGCCTCGTCTCCCTCATCGGCGCCGACCGCCTCGTCATCGACCTCTCCTGCCGCCGCACCGCCACCGGCTGGACCGTCGCCATGAACCGTTGGCAAACTCTCACCGACCTCGAGGTCACGCCTGCCATCCTCGACCGCCTCGCCGGCTCCTGCGCCGAGTTCCTCATCCACGCCGCCGACGTCGAGGGCCTCTGCGGCGGCATCGACGCCGACCTCGTCCGCCTCCTCGGTCGCTGGGCCGGCCGTCCCCTCACCTACGCCGGCGGCATCGCCACTCCCGCCGACATCGCCCTTCTCGAGGAGCTCGGCTCCGGCCGCGTGGACTACACCGTCGGCAGCGCCCTCGACATCTTCGGCGGCCGCGGCCTCCGCTACGCCGACCTCGTCGCCCGCTCCCGCACCTAGCGGTGCATGAGCCGCGCTCATCCAGAGCGCCAAAATCATTCAGAGCATTTCACGCCGCCTCCGCCCGGGCCGGCCGAGCTCCTGCTACACGATGGCACGCCCTTTCTCTCCGTGCCCTCCGTGTCCTCCGTGGTTAACCCCTCCCTCCTCCGTCTCCGCGCCCACGAAGGCCCGATGACCTCCGAGCTCGTGCGCCGACCCGCCGACTTCGGCCTCGGCCTGCCCCAGGTGCCCGCGCGCCTCGCCCCCGCCGCCACCACCACCTCGATCTGCGGCTTCTGCAGCACCGGCTGCTCCCTCAAGGTCCACCTCAGCGCCGACGGCCAGGCCCTCAACCTCAGCCCCGACGAACGCTACCCCGTCAACCTCGGCATGGCCTGCCCCAAAGGCTGGGAATCCCTCGCCGTCCTCGACGCCCCCGACCGCGCCACCACACCGCTCCTTCGCAACAAAACCACCGGCCGCCTGGAACCCGTCTCCTGGCCCGTCGCTCTCGCCGCCTTCGTCGAAAATTTTAAAGGCATCCAGTCCGCCCACGGCCCCCACAGCCTCGCCTTCCTCTCCACCGGCCAGATCGCGATGGAAGAGATGGCCCTCCTCGGCGCCCTCTTCAAATTCGGCATGGGCGGCCTCCACTGCGACTCCAACACCCGCCAGTGCATGGCCACCGCCCACGTGGCCTACAAACAGTCCTTCGGCTTCGACGCCCCGCCCTTCTCCTACGCCGATTTCGAGGAGAGCGACGTCCTCGTCTTCGTCGGCGCCAACCCTTGCATCGCGCACCCAATCATGTGGCAACGCGTCATTCGCAACAAACGCTCCCCGCGCATCATCGTCCTCGACCCCCGCCGCACCGAGACCGCCCAGTGCGCCACCCACCACCTCCCGCTCGCGCCCAAGTCCGACCTCACCCTCCTCTACGGCCTCGCCAATCGCGTCCTCGAACTCGGCGGCGCCGACGAGGCCTTC
>JAUWBD010000080.1 GCA_030605125.1 Verrucomicrobiota bacterium
TTGTCGAGGAGGGAGTCCACCTCGTCCATCTCGGCTTGGGCTTGGCTGCGGGGCGGCTGGGCCACGGTGTGGGCGGGCGTCCGGCGCAGGTGCGGGGGCGCGGGAAAGTCGCGGATCGGATCGCCCCGGAGGCTGGGCATGGAGGGGAGCGAGAGGCGGCCCTGGGCGTGGCGGACGTGGGCGAAGGCGTAGCCCATCGTGCAAAGCAGGACGGCGAGGCCCGCCCAGTTTTGCGCGGCGAGGGCGACGAGGGCATGCAGCGCGACGAGGATCGCGGCCACCCAGCCGGCGAGCAGGTTGAAGAGCAGCGCGGTGCGCGGGTGGAGCACGGCAAAGGCGACGAACACGGCCAGCGCGCCGGTCTGCCCGGACAGGGTCTGCGGCGTCCAGAGGCCGATCAGCGAGAGAAGCAGCGGCGGGATGAGATAAAGGATGGCGTAGAGCTTGAGGAAGGAGCGGCGGCCGAGGATGCGCTCCACCTCGCGGCCGAACCACACGAGCAGCACCATATCGATCACGAACCAGAGCGAGGGCGGGTTGACCAAGCCGTAGCTCAGCACGCGCCACACCTGCCCGGCGGCCACCTCGGCGCTGTGAAAACGCAGGGTGTCGAGAAACGCCGCGCCGCCGAAGGCGAGCAGGGCGGTGGTTAGGAGCAGGGTGATGACGAGGGAGGCGGCGATGACATGCGCGGCGTAGAGGGGCCGGCCTTGCACCCAGGTGAGGGGCTGCTGGTCATCATCGGTCACTTCATAATAGCGGCTCATCCGGCGCGGGTGGTTCAGCGGGATGTGACATCGCCGAGTGGCGGAGAGACAAAAGATTTTCCGCCGCGGCGCGTGAAACCGAGGCGGCGCCCGAGGGCGGGCCCGGGAGATGTCCGGCTTTTCAAAGGCGCCGGGGCGCGGGGAGCGAAGAGCGAGCGTCGGCGGCCCCACGCGGTCGGGGCCGCTCAGCCGAGGAAGCCGAGCCGTTCGTGGCGGGCGCCGAGGATCTCGTCGGCGGGGGTCTCGAGCCAGCGGTCGAGCACGGTGGCGTAAACGGAGCGGAAGTCGGTCGAGAAGGCGATGTCGGCGTTGCGCTCGAGCTGGAGACCGGGGGCGGTGCCGTGGAGCGCGCCGTGTATCCGTTTGCCCATGACAAAGAGCGGGGCGGCGGTGCCGTGGTCGGTGCCGGCGGATTCGTTTTCGTTGGGCCGGCGGCCGAATTCGGAGAAGGTCATGGTCAACACCTGCTCGTCCAGGCCGCGCGCGGTGAGATCCTTCTGGAAGGCGGCGAGGCCCTCGGAGAGCTGGCGGAGGAGGTTGGCGTGGTTGTTGAGCTGATTGGCGTGGGTGTCGAAGCCGCCGAGGCTCACGAAATAGACGCGGGTGGAGAGGCCGGCGGCGATGAGCCCGGCGATATTGCGCAGGGACTGGGCGAAGTTGCCGCCGGGGTAGGCGGCCTCGGGGCGGTTTTGGTCGATGATGCGCTGGATGTTCCGCTCGGCGACGAGCGAGTCCATGAGGGTGGCGCGGAGGAAGGCGTGGTTGGCGCTCTCGCTCTCGTGCGAGGCGTGGGCGGCGAGGGTGGCGGAGGGGCGGGAGGCGATGCGCTCGAGGAGCGCCACCTCGTCGCGACCGGCGCGGCCGGCGCGGGCGCCGAGGGTGAGGCCGTAGGTGTTGTGCGGAAGGGCGCCGCCAAAGGACTGGGGAACCTCGGCGTTGATGTGGATGGCCTCGGGGTCCTGGGATCGGGCGCCGGCGGCGAGGTCGGGGCCGGCGCAGGCGTTGTCGAGGTAGCGGCCGATCCAGCCGCTGGAGAGCGATTCGTCGGAGGCGGAGGCGGTTTCCCAGATTTCGGTGGAGCGGAAGTGGGAGCGGTTGGGGTTGGGGTAGCCGACGTTTTGCACGATGCCGAGGCGGCCCTCCTGCATCATCGCGTGGAAGGCGGCGAGGGACGGGTGGAGGCCGAGGTGGTCGTCGAGGCGAAGCACGTCCTTCTCCTTCAGCGCGAGGGTGGGGCGCAGGGAGTGGTAGGCGGGATCGTCGAAGGGCACGACGGTGTTGAGGCCGTCGTTGCCGCCGGCGAGCTGCACGAGGACGAGGATGCGGCGATCCTTCTCCGGGCGGGGCGCGGCGAGGGTGCTTTGGACGAGGAACTGCGGGGCGAACCGCGAGAAGGCGAGCAGGCCCACGCCTTTGGCGCCGAGGCGGAGAAATTCGCGGCGGGTGGAGGGGAGGAGGGGTTTCATGAAGTAAAAATGACCAATGACCAATGACCAATGTCCAAAGACGAATGCGAATGGCGTGGTGTAGGGGCGGTGTAGGAGTCGAGGCGGTCGAGAAGGCGGAAGAGAGGCTGCGGGTGTATCAACAAAGCTGATACTCGGGGGATTGGAGGACGGCGATGGTGGCGCGGCGGGCGCGGTCCTCGAAGGCGGCGGCGTCGCGCGCGGAGGAGAGGTAATCCACGAGCGCGGCGCGGTAGCCGTCGTCCACGCGGCCGGGCAGGAAGAAGTCGCAGAGGCGGTCGGCGATGCCTTGCGGGCCGAGGGCGGTGAAGGCGGTGATGCGCTCCTCGTCCACGGTGAAGCGGCGGCGGCCGGCGTCGCGCGCGGCCTCGAGGTCGAGCTTCTCGTCGGCGTTGAGCCGTTGCTCGTCGAAGGGGGAGCAAAGCGTCTGGGCGAGCTGGCGGCGGGCGGCGAGGGTGGAGGAGTTGATCCAGAGGCGGCCGCCCACCCAGCCGCGGACGTTCGGCGGCTGGAACATTTGCTGGCCCATCTGACGGAGCGGCTGGAGCGTGCTGCGCTCGAGCGGGATGACGTCGAGGCCGAGATCCTGCACCAGGCCGAGGTAGTAGTGGACCGGGCTCTTGATGAAGGAGGCGCGCCAGGCGGGGTGGTAGAAGGCCAGGGAGCCGAAGAAGCGCAGGCACAGTTCGCGGAGATTGTAGCCCGAGACGCGCCAGGCCTCGCCGAGGGGGGCGAAGTAGTCGGCGGGGGGCGGGGAGTCGGTGAGGTAAAAGCGCGCCATCTCGCGGGGGAGAAAGGTGGCGGCGGCGGGTTGTTCGAAGGCGAGGTCGATGACCTGGTCTCCGGTGAAGGGGCCGCGGCGGCCGAAGATGATTTTTTCGCCGCGGTCGGTCTCGCGCTCGACCAGGCGGAAGCCGTCGCGGGGATTGTGCCGGTAGCCGGTGAAGGCGCGGGCGGCCTGCTTGATGTCGTCCTCGGTGTAGTTGCCCTCGCCGAGGACGAAGAGCTCGAAGAGTTCGCGGGCGAAGTTTTCGTTGGGGGCGCGGCGCGAGCTGCGGTTGAGGTCGAGGTAGTCGATCATCGCGGGCGAGCGCGAGACGGCCTTGGCGAGCGCGGGCGCGGGGCCGGCGCCATGGACGCGGAGCGTGTCGAAGTGGCGGTAGATGTTTTCCGCCCGATAGACCTTGTCGATGGCGACGACATAGACGTCGGAGAGGAAGAAGACCCACTTTTCGTAGGCGGAGCGCGCGGGGTCGGCGGCGGTCTGGAGCCAGCGGAAGGCAAACTCGGCGGCGGCGAGGCGATTGAGTTCGCGCATCTCGCGGTCGATCGCCTGACGATCCTCGGGCGTGGTGGCGGAGCGTCGCGAGCCCTGGAGCTCGATGATGCGCTCCTCGGCGCGGGCGAGAAACACCGGGCGGTCGAGCGGCGGGGGCGTGGCGGGGAAAAGGCGCGCGAGGGTGGCGGGCAGGCCTTGTTGCACGGCGCGGGCGACATCCTCGGGCCGGGCGGCCCAGCCGGCGCGGCGCAGCAGGTGGCGGGCGAGGTCGGCGTTCCAGGCGGAGGCGGGCAGGGGCTTCCAAGCCTCGCGGGGATCGAGCAAGGGTAGGGACATGGGGCGGCGTGGCGTTTCAGACTAGACGCGCGGGGCGGGGGCGGGTTTCGCGGGCGGCAAGGGCATTTCCCACCATGCGGCGAATGTCGCCGGGGTCGAGCCCCTCCGTGCGCCGAACGGGAGGCGGGCGGCGCGGAGTTTCGCAGGGTGCGCTCAGACACCGAGCTGCGTGCGGTAGAGCCGGGGCACGCGTTTGGTGACGGAGCAGAGCGTCTCCCACGGGATGGTGTCGGCGTGGCGGCTGAACTCGGAGAGCGGCAGCTCGGCCTCGCCCTGGCGGCCGACCAGCACGGCCTCGTCGCCGGCCGCGACCTCGGTCAGGTCGGTGACATCCACGATGGTCTGGTCCATCGTCACGCGACCGAGGATGGGGCAACGTCTTCCGCGGATGAGGACCTGGCCGCGGTTGCTGGCGGCGCGAGGGATGCCGTCGCCGTAGCCGGCGGTGAGCACGGCGACGCGCGAATCGCGCCGCAGCACATGCGTGCGGCCGTAGCTGATGCCGGTGCCGGCCGGCAGGCTTTTCACGAGCCCCACGCGGGCGCGAAAGCTGAAGACGGGCTCGGCGGGCACGCCGGAGAGCAGCGAGTTGGCTACCGGGCGGATGCCGAATTGGAGGAGGCCGACGCGCACGGCGTTGAAGGGGCCGGCCTGCTCGATGGTGTCGAGCCCGGCGCTGTTGTCCGCGTGCACGAGGAGCGAGTCGCGCGCGAGCCCGGGGCAGCCCGTCTCGAGCGCGACGAGGAAGCGGCGGCGCTGCTCGGCGGTGAAGGCGGCGTCGTCATCCGAGCTGGAGAAGTGCGTGAACACGCCCGCGAGGCGCAGGTAGGCGGCGTGGCGGATGGCGAGGTAAACCGGCCCGACCTCCTCGTGCCACACGCCGAGGCGGCCCATGCCGGTGTCGATTTTCAGGTGGACGTCGAGGTGACGGCGCGCGGCGGCGGCGGCGCGATCGAGCTGCTCGACCTCCGCGACGGACGAGACCGTGACGGTGACGTCGTATTCGGGCGCGAAACGCATCTCCTCGGGCAGGAGCGCGCCGAGCACGAGGATGGGCCAGTCGGGCCCGACCTCGCGCAGCGAGGCCGCCTCGGCGAGGTTGGCGACGGCGAAGAGATCGGCGCCGGAGTGCATGAGGCGGGCGGCGATCTGGGGCAGCCCGTGGCCGTAGGCGTCGGCCTTGACCACCGCGACGTAGCGCATGTGGGGCGGCAGCGTGGCGCGGATGCGGTGAAGATTGCGCTCGAGCGCGGCGAGATCGATCTCGGCCCAGCAACGATGCGGCAGGCTCGACGGGCGGCTCATCGTGCGGCGGGGGCTTGGTGGACGCGCGGGGTCCACGCGGCGTAGGCGGGGGCCTCGTGGAGGAAGGCCTCGGGCTCCGGGGCCTCGTGGAAGAGGGGCGCGTCGGGCGAGGCCGAGATGAGCGCGGCGGCGCCCCAGGGCAGCGCGCGCGGCTCGATCCCGGGCGGGAGCGCCGACCAGCGGCGGAAGTTTTCCGGCGTGCCGAGGGGCCCGAGCGAGGCGAGCTCGGCGGAGGGCACGCGGAGCAGATCGTGCGGGGCCGAGCTGCGCACGGCGTGCCAGGAGTCGCGCCGCGCGTCGGCGATGATGGCGAGCCCGGGGTGGGCGAGGGCGAGGAGGGGCAGGCTGTGGAAGGAGTGGAGCGCGAGCCCGGGGGCGACCGCGCGCCAGGCGCGCAGGGCCGCCGCGGCGAGTCGCACGCCGAGCACGGAGCCCGGGCCGTCGCAAAAGGCGATCGCATTCAGATCCTGGATACGCCGGCCGCCCGCCGCGGGATCGGCGAGGACGCGCGCGACCGCCCCGGGCAGCGCGGTCGAGGCCTCGGCGTCCACCGCCGCCACGGCGACGGGCGCGGTGCCGGGGCCGCGCAGCCAGAGGGCGGCCTCGGTGCGCGGCGAGCAGGTGTCCGCGATCAGCAGGGAGGGGTGGAGGTCGAGGAGTTGGCGCAGGCTGCGGGGCACGGTGTGGCGGCGAAAAAGAGTCCGGAGGAGGCGGAGGGCGCGCGCGAAGGCGCGGCGTGAGGCCGCCAGCAAGCGAGGCGGCCCGCGCCGGTGCAAGCGCGGGCGTTTCCCGGCCGCTCGCGGGCGCCGCGCGGGCCGCGATCCGCGGTCCGGCCGCCCCGACGAATCGGGCATTGACCGCATTTTGCGAGGGTGCGTAGCGTGCCAGATTCCGTCGAGAAACCCATCTGCATTTTTAGCACCGTGAACATCCAAGTCCAAGACGTCTCCCCCACCCGCAAGAGCCTTACCGTCAATTTCGACGCCAAAGAGGTCGCGGCCGAGTATCAGGCCGTGATCGGCGAGGTCGCCAAGCAGGTCCGCATCCCCGGCTTCCGCCCGGGCAAGGCTCCCGCGAGCCTCGTGGTCAAGCAGTTCGGCAAGGCCGTGAACGACGAGTTCAAGCAGAAGATCGTGGGCAAGGCCTACCGTGACGGCATCAAGGAGGCCAATCTCGACGTCATCCAGGTCGTCAACGTGCAGGAGGGCGACCTCGCTCCGGACAAGTTTGCCGGCATCGTCATCACGGTGGACATCCGCCCCTCCTTCGAGTTGCCCGCCTTGGAGGGCATCCCGGTCACCGTAACCCCGGTCGAGCCGACCGACGACGAGGTGTCCAAGGCCGTCGAGGCGCTCCGCGGCGAGCGCGCCGACTTCAAGGTCGCCGAGCGCCCCTCCCAAAAAGGCGACTACGTGAAGCTCGCCTACGAAGGCTCCATCGACGGCAAGCCGATCCTCGAGATCGCGCCCGACAAGCAGATCTACGGCAAGGTCCCGCAGACCTGGGAAGAGGTCGAGGGCGAGAACGAGGGCCTCATCCCCGGCCTCGGCCAGCAGCTGGCCGGCCTGAAGGCGGGCGAGAAGAAGGATGTCACCGTGAGCTTCCCGGCCGACTTCAAGGGCGCCGAGGCGCTCGCCGGCAAGACCGCCGTTTACGCCGTCGAGGTGCTCGAGGTCCGCGAGCGCGTGCTGCCCGAGCTCAACGAGGAGTTTTTCAAGGCCAACCAGGTGGACGACCTCGCCGGTCTCCAGGACAAGGTCCGCAACAACCTCAAGGCGCGCAAAGACTATGAGAACGTGGCCGGCAAGCGCCGCCAGGTCGTGGACGCCCTGGTCGCCAAGGCCGAGTTCCCCGTGCCGGAGAGCCTGATCGAGCAGGAGACCCAGAGCGTGCTCCGCCAGTTCGTGCAGGAGAACCAGCGCCGCGGCCTCACCCAGGAGCAGTTCGAGAAGGACAAGGACACCATCATCGCCGGCGCCAAGAAGGCCGCCGAGAGCCGCGTGAAGACCCAGCTCATCCTCGCCCGCGTGGCCGAGCAGGAGAAGCTCCAGGTGGACGCCTCCGACATCGACGCCTTCCTCTACCAGCAGTCGATGCGCACGGGCACCAAGCCCGAGAAGATCGTCAAGGAGCTGAGCAACGACCGCGAGCGCCTGCGCGCCGTGCAGCAGAGCATCCTCTTCGACAAGGCCCTCGACTTCATCGTCTCCAAGGCCGTCGTCACCGAGGCCGCTCCCGCCGCCTGATCCGCGCTCTCGCCCGCCATGGGCGAGGATGGTTTTCACCGGCCCCGCCGCGCATCTTTGTGCGGCGGGGCTTTTTGTCGGGTGCACGACCGCGGGCGGGGCGCCGGCGCCCGCTTTGCGTTTGCCAGAGCGACGCGCCCGGGGCAGGACCGACACGCCCTATGCGTTTCCCCGTCCTTTCCGTCGCGTTCGCGCTCGTTCTCGGTCTTGCATGCCCCGTTTCCTCCTCGGCGGCCGAGGTCCGCATCACCGGCTCCGATCTTCTCGACGGCCCGCTCAAGGAGGAGCTCGCCACCTATGCGAAGAGCATCGATCTGCGCCTCTCTTTCGATCTGCGCGGCAGCCGGCTCGGCATGGAGGCGCTCGAAAGCGGCGCCGCCGATCTCGGCTTGATGGTTTTCGGCGTGCACGACCCGAAGCCCGGCCCCGCCTTCAGCAGCGCGATCATCGGCTACCTCACCAGCGTCGTGGTGGTGCCGGCCGACGTCTCGCTGACGCAGATAAACTACACCCAGCTGGCCGGCGTCTTCGGCGCGCGCGAGCTCAACAGCTATCGGCGCTGGAGCGAGCTCGGCGCGCTGGGCGACTGGGCGCCGCGGGCGATCTCCGGCATGGCCTTGCGGCGCGGCAACGGCGTCTCGCTCGATCTCTTCCGCTACACCGTCCTGCAAAGCCCCGAGCTGAAGCCCACGGTGACCTTGATGGATTCCGCCGCCGAGGCCTACGAGCGCTTGCGTGGCGAGGAGGGCGGCATCGCCATCCTGCCGAGCGCGCCGCCTCCGGGCACGCGCCTCAAGGTGCTCCTGCTCGCCAAGGGCGCGAGCGATGTCGCCTATCCTCCGACGCCGGAGAACCTGCACACCGGCGACTACCCGCTGCGCTTGCCGGTGCATGTGGTGTTTCGTCGCGGCGAGGCGGGGCGCCACTCGCTGCTCTTGCGCCGCCTCCTGGCCGATGAAACCGCCCCTGCCTTGCAAGCGATGGGCGTGGTGCCCCTGCCGGTGCAGGCGCGCAACCAGCTCGTTTTCGATCTCGAGACCAAGTGATGAAATAAAAACGACGCGCGTGCAAAAAACCTGTTGACCGTGCCGCGCGACGCCCTTTTCTCCCCCTCTCTCACGCAGGCGTAGCTCAGTTGGTAGAGCACCACCTTGCCAAGGTGGACGTCGAGAGTTCGAGTCTCTTCGCCTGCTCCATTTTAAAACGGCGCCCGGTGCAAACCGGGCGCCTTTTTCGTGTCCCGATTTCTTCGACGCCCACGGCGCTGCTGACATAGGGGTGTCGCTCGGCTCTGTCATGTTGGCCGCATGAAACACTGGTTCGACGCACCTTTTTTCCATCGCACGGCGGCGCAGCTCGCCGCGCTGCATCCGCGCTTCGACGCAGGCCGCTTTCTCGCGCACGCCCTGGACGGCTTGGAGCAACGGGAACTCATGGCGCGGCTCCACCGCTGCGCGGAGGCCTTTCACGTCGCGCTGCCGCTGCCGTTCGCCGAGCAACTCGCGGTGCTTCGCGCCCACGCGGCGCGGATCGGGCACAACTTCGTCGCCATCTGGCCCTGCGCCCATGTCGCGGCGCAGGGCCTCGATCAGCCCGCGCTCGCCTTGCCGGCGCTGCGCGAACTCACGCGCCATGGCTCGGCCGAGTTTGCCATCCGCCCCTTCCTCGTGCGCGACCTCGCCGGCACGCTCGCGGTGATGCGCGAGTGGGCCGCCGACGCGGACGACGAGCACGCGCGCCGCCTCGCCAGCGAAGGCTGCCGCCCGCGCCTGCCCTGGGGGCTGCGGCTTCAGGCGCTCGTCGCCGATCCGCGGCCGACCTTGCCCATCCTCGAGACGCTGCGCGCCGATCCGAGCCTCTACGTCCGCAAGTCCGTCGCCAACCACCTCAACGACATCGCCAAGGATCATCCCGAGGTCGTGCTCGACACCGTCTCCGCCTGGGATCGCTCCGACGCGCGCACCGCCTGGATCGTGCGCCACGGCCTGCGCACGCTGGTGAAGCGCGGCCACCCGCAGGCCCTCGCGCTGCTCGGCGCGGGCGCGGCGCCCAGGCTGCGCGCGACCGTCGCCGTCTCGCCCCGGCGTATCCGCTTGGGCGATACGATCACGCTCTCCGCCGAGCTGCGCTCCGACTCCGCGCGGGCGCAGGCGCTCATCGTCGATTACGTCGTCCACTACGCCCGCGCCTCGGGCCGCGCCTCCGCGAAGGTTTTCAAATGGACCGCGCTCGAGCTCGGCCCGCGCGAGGTGCTTCGCCTCGCGAAGCGCCAGACGATCCGCGACTTCACCACGCGCCGCCACCATCCGGGCCGGCATCGGGTGGAGCTGCAGGTCAACGGGCGCCGCCTGGCGGAAACGGCGTTCACACTGGTGGCCTGAGGTTTTTGCGGCCTTGCGCGGAGGGTGGGGGAGCGCGAAGGTGAAACGTTCACCGGAAATGAGCGCCCCCTTCCCGGATCCCGATCCCGCCGCCGCTGCCGCGCCGCGTCCGACGCTGCACGACGTGGCGCGCGCCGCCGGCGTGGCCGTGGCGACCGCCTCCTACGCCTTGCGGGGCGCGTCGAAGATTCCGGAGGCCACCGCCGCTCGCGTCCGCGCGGTCGCGGAGCGCCTGGGCTACCGCCCGAATCCGCGTTTCGCGGAGCTGATGGCCGCGGTGCGCCGCGGAGGGCCGCTCGCCTCGGGCGATCGCCTCGCGCTTGTCTGGCCGGAGGGCGCGCGCGGCGGCTTCGCCCGCCTCGTCGCCGAGGGCGCGCGCGCGCGCGCCGAGGCGCGTGGCTACGCGTTGGAGGAGTTTCGCGTCGCGGCGTATCGCCGGCCGGGCCGCCTCGCCGACATCCTCGCGGCGCGAGGCATCGCCGGCGTGGTCTTCGGGCCCGTGACCGAGCGCGATCGCTTGGTGCTCGACTGGCCCTGGGATCGCTTCGCCATGGCGATGATCGGCTCGGCCGATCTCGGCGCGCCGCTCTCGCGCGCCGCGCACCACCACTACGAGGCGATGCGCCTCGCGATCGAGACGATAGCGCGCCGGCCCTCCGTGCGGCGTCCGGTCGCGCTCCTCGACGCGGCCACCAACGAGCGCGCGCACCGCGGCTGGCAGGCCGCCTGGCTCGCCTACGCCGGCGCGGGCGCGGCGGAGCGCCTCCGGCTCCTCGCGCCGGACGCCGCTAGCGGACGCCGCGCGCTCGCCGCCTGGTGGCGCGCCGCGCGACCCGACGCGCTCGTGGTGGACGGCGCCAACACCTTGGCTGCGCTGCGCGAGGCGGGCGTCGAGCCTTCGGCCGCGGCGGTGTTCACCCTTTCGCGGCAACCCGGCGATTCCACGCCCGGCGTCGCCCAGGGCTACGACGTCATCGCCGCCCACGCGGTCGATCTCGTGATCGCGCAGCTCCAGCGCAACGAACGCGGGCTGCCCCGCCCGCCGCGCTCGCTGCTCTTTCCCGGCGAATGGCGGGAGAGTTGACGCCGCGTTTGCCAGCGCCGCGCGCTGCCGCTCAATTCCCGCGCATGGTCAATCTCTCCACGCCCGATCTCACCGTCCATCCGCCGCGCAGCCCGCGCGTGAAGCTCGGTGGCTTCGTGCACCTGCCGCGCCTGCTCGACAAGGCCCGCGCGGCCGCCGCCGGCAAGCTCGGCGAGTTCGTCTATCCGTGCCCGCTCGACCAGCGCTTCTTCGGTTTCGTCGGCATCGCGCCGGAGGCCTTTCTCGCCGAGGTGAAACAGGGCCGCTCCGACACCGAGATGTTGGCGTGGGTCTTGGGCAACGCGTCCCCCAAGCGGCAGCCTTGGGAGATCGCCGCCTGGTCCGACTACCTCGCCGGTCTCTCCGCCGGCGACGCCAAGCGGCACCGCTTCTTCGCCGAATCGGTGGAGTCGCTCGCACCGGGCCGAGAAGACATTGTCACCTACTTCGATCGCCTCGATTTGGAAGACTATGTAAGCTACGGTGGGAAAGGGTGATGGCTCTTGTATGGTAAAAATGCTTGCGGTGCGGGGAGGGTTGCCATATCCAGTATGGCAAGATGAAAATGACCATGCACATCGACGAGGAGCTGCTTGAGCGCGTGATGCGCGAATACGAGTTCCCCAGCAAGACCGAGGCGGTGGAGGCCGCGCTCAAGGAGCTGGACCGCCAAATGCGCATCCGCGACTTCCGCAAGAACGGCCTCGGCCTCACGCCCGACGAGCTCGCCGACGCCATTGATCCGCACTACGACGAGAAGCTCGGCTATAACGTCTATCCCACGGCCGCGGTCGCCGAAGAACAAAAGCCCTACGACGCCGATGGACGTTCCGATCCTCGTTGATAGCAGCGTGTATATCCGGCTCATGCGGCAACGGCTCGATCCCGTTGCCGTTCTTTTTGAGCACTACGACACGGTGAACCTCGTGACCTGCGGCATGGTGCGGCTCGAGGTGCTGCGCGGCGTGCGGGTGCCGCGGGCGCGGGCCCGGCTCGAGGCGTTTATGTCGGTGATGCAATATGTGCCGAGCGACGAGCGGCTTTGGCGAGAGGCGACCGACCTGGCCTGGCGCATCGACCGCATGGGCCAGCCGATCCAGGCGACCGACGCGGTGATCGCCGCCGCCGCGCTCCGTCTTTCCGCCTCCGTGCTTACGCGCGATTCGGACTTCCAACGCGTGCCCGGTTTGCACGTGCTTTCGCTTCCGCCGCACCTCGACGCCTGACGCCTTTCCCCCACCTTTTTCCGCGCGTGCCCGCCACCGAACTCGTCCTCGTCTTCGACGCCAACAACCGCCTCGCCATCCGATTCACCCCGGCGGGGCGCGTGGCCGTGGACGGAGCGGAGCTGCCGGGCGTGCATCGCTCGGGCGTCGCTTTCGACTGCGCCGGCGCCGATGGACTCGCGCGCCGGGTCGTGCTTGCCGGCCTCGGCAAAGCCGCGCCCGACACCGGCGTGGTTTTCTACTCCTACGACCAGCTTCTGGCGTCGCCCTCGGCCAACACGCCCCTGCTCGCCGCGCTGCTCGTCGCGCTCGAGCCGCGCCTCGTGGATTTGCCTTATCTGCACCTTGGCGAGAACGACTTCATCTACAAGTTTCGCCCGGCCCACGAGAGAAACTCCGCCATCTACGCGCAGGACACGCTCTCCCGCGCGCTTTACCAGTCCTCGCTCTGCGCCGCGATCAAGGCCCTCGCGCGCCGCCACGAGCGCTCCGCCGCCGACCCGGTGCCGCTCGATTTCGGCTCGGTGCAGTATCTCCTGCCCAGCCATTTCGGCTTCTGCCTCGGCGTGAAAAACGCCATCGAGCGCGCCTACGAGACCCTCGCCGAAAACCCCGGCCGGCGCGTCTTCATGCTCTCCGAGCTGATCCACAACCCCTTCGTCAACGACGACCTGCTGCGCCGCGGCCTGCGCTACCTCCAGTCCGACAAGGGCGTGCCCTTCACCGTCCGCGGGCGCAAGATCACCCCCGATCAACCCGCCACGCCCGAAGATCCGGCGCGCTGGGACACGCTCACTCCGGACGACATCGTGATCATCCCCGCCTTCGGCGCGACCGACGAGGACAAGCGCAGGCTCGTGCGCCGCGGCCTCGCCGTCTGCGCCTACGACGCCACCTGCATGCTCGTGGAGAAGGTCTGGAAGGCGGCCCGCGCGTATGGGCGCGATGGATACACGGTCGTCATCCACGGCAAGCACGAGCACGAGGAGACCAAGGCCACGTTTTCCAACACCCGCCGCCACGCGCCCGCCGTCATCGTGCGCAACCTCGCCGAGGCCCGCGCGCTTGCCGACCTGCTGCCCGTGCGCCACGAGCCCGCGGCGCAGGCGCGCTTCGAGGCGGCTTTCGCTGGCCGGTTTACGGAGGGTTTTACCGTGGCGCGCGACCTGGAGCGCGTGGCGGTGGTCAACCAGACCACGCTGCTCGTCAACGAGACGCGCGAGATCATCGAGCATCTGCGCCTCGCCTACGCCGCCGCCTGCGGTCCCGACGCGCCCGGCGCTCCGGCGCGCGTCGGCGGCAGCGGGCGCACCGACACGCTTTGCTACGCCACGCAGGTCAACCAGGACGCGCTCGGCCGCGCCCTCGCGCAGCCGCTCGACGCCGCCTTCGTGATCGGCGGGAAAAACTCGTCCAACACCTACCAGCTCTGGCGCGTCTGCGAGGGGCGGCTGGGGCGCATGGCCTTTTTCATCCAGAGCGAGGCCGACATCCGCTCGCTCGCCGAGGTGGCGCACTACGTTTTCCCGGCGCACGGGCCCGGCCCGGCCGGCGGCGGCCACACCGAGGCGCGCGAGCTTTGGCCGGCGGAGGATTTTTCCCGGCCCCGGCGCATTCTCATCACCGGCGGCGCGAGTTGCCCGGACGGGCTCATCCAGGCGGTCATCACGCGCATCAACTCGCTGTTCCCGGCGGCGCGGCTGCGCTCGGTGGACGAGGTGTTGGCGGGGCTGGAGACGAACGCCTCCTGAGCCTCGGCTGCTCTCCTCAGCCCGCGGCGGGGTAGCTGCCGAGCCACTTCACGAGCGGGCAGTAGCCGCGCAGCTCGGCCACGGCCTCCTTCATCGGCGCGTCGTCGAAGTGGCCGGAGACGTCGATGAAGAAGAGGTAGTCCCAGGGGCGGCGCTTGCTCGGGCGCGACTCGACCTTGGAGAGGTTGAGCCCGCGGGAGCCGAAGGGCGTGAGCATCTTCATGAGCGAGCCCGAGTGCGAGGCGGCGGATTCGCCGAGCGAGATGACGAGGCTGGTCATATCGCGCCCGCCGCCGACGGGGCCGGAGGCCTTTTTGCCGATCACGAAAAAGCGGGTGGTGTTGTCGTTTCGGTCTTGGATGTTGCGCGCCACGACCGGCACGCCGCGCACCTGGGCCGCGAGCTCGGCGGCGATGGCGGCCGCGCCGGGCTCGGTGTTGGCCACCTCCACGGCCTTAGCCGTGCTCGCGGTGTCGATGAGCTGCGCGTGCGGCAGGTGCCGCTGGAGCCAGGCGCGGCACTGCGCGAGCGCCTGGTCCTTCGAATACACGCGCTCGATCTTCTCCATCGGGGTCGCGGAGATGAGGGCGTGGTTGATCTCGAGGTAGATCTGGGCAACGGCCTTCAGGTCGCTTTCCACGAAGCCGTCGAGCGCCTCGCGCACGGAGCCCTCGGTGGAGTTTTCGATCGGGATGATGCCGTAGTCGGCCTCGCCCTTTTCCACGGCGGTGAAGATGTCGCCGATGGTGGCGATGGGGGTGTAGTCCACGCTGGCGCCGAATTTTTTGATCGCGGCGGCGTGGGTGTAGGTGGCCTCGGGGCCGAGGTAGGCGATCTGGAGCGGCTTCTCGAGGGCGATGGCGGCCGACATGATCTCGCGGTAGATGGCGGTGAGCGCCTCGGGCTTGATCGGGCCTTGATTGAGGGCGGCGACCTTGCGGAACACGGCGTCCTCCCGCTCGGGCACGTAGATCTGGCCGCCGCTGCTGCGCTTCAGGCGGCCGATCTCGGCGGCGAGTTCGAGGCGCGAGTTGAGCAGGCGCACGATCTCGCGGTCGTGCGTGTCGATCTGGTCGCGGATGGGCTGGAGCGGGTCGGCGGACATGGACGGCGGCGGGCGAAGGTCGGGGGCGAAAAGCGGTCAGGCGGCGGGTTCGTTTTTCTTCGGCTCGGGCTCGGCTTCCGGCTCCGGCTCGGGCGCGGGGGCGGAGTCCGGTTCGGCGGCGGGCTCGGGGGCGGTTTCGGGTGCGGGGCCTTCGATGCTGGCTTCGTCCTCCCCGGAGCCTTCCCCGGGCGCTTCGGCGTGGGGCTCGACGTGCTCGATCTCCACCGGCTCCAGCGAAGGCGACTCGCCCTCGCCCTCCTCGAGGGGGAGGCCCATCTCGGCGTCGGCCGGCGGGGTGACGTTGGCGGCGCGGTTGAGCCACTCGTCGATCTGGCGCGGCGAGAGCACGTCGGAGGCGGGCAGCTCCATGAGCGACTTCACGCCGATAAACTCGAGGAACTTGTCCGTCGTGCCGTATTGCAGCGGGCGGCCGGGCAGGTCGGCGCGGCCGACGATATAGACGAGTTCGCGCTCCATCAGCTTGGCGAGGCCGGCCTCGGCGGAGACGCCGCGGATCGCCTCGATCTCGGAGCGCGTCACGGGTTGGCGGTAGGCCACGACGGCCATGGTCTCGAGGGCGGACTGGGTGAGCTTCACCGGCGGCGGCTCGTCGCGCTGGATACGGATCCACTTGGCGAAACGGGGATGGGTGACGAGGCGGTAGCCCTGCGCGCCGTCGATCAGGAGATAGATGTCGTTCTGCGCTTTCAGCTCGGCGGCGAGTTCATCCATGGCCTCGCGGATCTGCGCGGCCGTGACGAGCGAGGGCACGTCCACGTAGAGCTCCGAGTCCACGGGGGCGAGGCCGAGCGGATCGGTTTCCTCGGCGGTGGAGGCGGGCGTTTCGGCTTCGACGGGGGCGAGGGTGGGGGAGTCCGCGGCGGGCGCGGGCTCCGGGTCCGCGCTGGCGGTCGCCGGCGCATCGGCGTGGGCGTCGTCCGCGGGGGTGGTTGCCGCGGTGGTCTCGGCCGCCTGCCCGGGCGCGGGTTCGCCGCCTTCGCTCTCCTCGCTCACCAGCGGCGCCTGGGCCTGGTCGTGAAAGCGCGTGAAGATGGTCTGGATGTCTTTGATCGTGAGCGGCTGGCTCGACGAAAACAGCAGGGCCTTGAGCACGAGTTTGAGATTGAACGCCATGCGAGGTAAACGGGCAGCAAACCCGCCGTCCTGCCCGCCGCGCAACCCCGAATTCGGCCTCGCGCCACCGCCCCCGGGGGCGCGGGGCTGGGCTCAGGCCACGAAACGCCGCCGCCGCTCTCGCTCGTCGGCTCCGGCGCGGAAGGCGCGCGGGCTGCCTCCGGTCTCCTCCCGCACCACCCGCGCCAGATACTCGGGGCTGCGAAAGCCCGCCGCCGCCGCCACTTCGGCGACCGGCATGGCCGTCGTGCGCAGCAGGGACAAGGCGTGCTGCAAACGCCGCCGCGCCAGGTAGGTGCTGGGCGTCACGCCGTAGGCTGCGGTGAAGGCGCGCAGCACGGTGGTGCGATGTTGGCCCAGCGCGGCCGCCACCGTCTCCACCCCCGCGTCGGCGTCGGTGTAGCAGGCGTCGAGTTCGTGGCGCACCGCCTCGGCGCCGCCCGCCTCGCCTTCCCGCGGGCCCGCGCTCCGCCGGCCGGCGGCGGCGAGGATCGCGTAGGCCGCGACCGAGGCCTCGCGCACGCCTTCGAGGGTGGGGCGGCTCAGCGCGGCCTCCACCCGGTCGAACTCCGCCTCCGGGCAGGCGCCGGCCCGCCCGCTCCTCGGCAGGCCAAACATCTCGAGCAGTCGCAGGGTGTCGCGCCCGTCGAAGGTGATCCACCGGTATTCCCAGCCTGCGGGGCCGGCCGCCAGATCGTGGGGCTCGCCCGGCCGATAGATGAAAAACTCGCCCGCGCGGGCCCGGTGCGTGGTGCCGTCGATGCGCCAGAGGCCTTCGCCCGCGACGGTCCAGAACAGCTCGGTGAACCAGCGCGGCCGGTGCGCTTCGGCGAAGTCGCGCGTCACCCGGTAACAGCCCACCGAGCGCACCACCAGCGGCAGGCCGCGACCGGCCGCTTCGCCGCCGGCGACGCGAAACACCAGGCGGCGCTCCTCCTCGCCACGGGGCCGGACGCTTCTTTTTTCGCGCATCATGAGTGCAGGTTTATGCGGCGAGAATCCGCTGCGCAAGCCGCGCCGGCGCCTTCGATTCTCGGCCTCGCACCCACTCCCCCGCGTTTCCCACCATGCCCTCACCCAAGATCGTCATCATCGGCGCCGGCAGCCTCTTCTTCGGCCGCAAGCTCATCTGGTCCATGAACCGCCTCGAAGGCCTCACCAACGGCCATCTCGCGCTCGTGGACACCGACCCGGAGCACCTGCGGCTCATGCGCTCGCTGGCGGAGAAGACCCGCGCCGCCTCCGGTGCCACCTTCGAGATCAGCGCCACGACCGATTTTCGCGAGGCGCTGCCCGGGGCGGACTTCGTGATCCTGAGTTTCTCGCACCGCAACGCCCACTACCGCGGCATCGATTGCGAGGTGAGCGCGCGCCACGGCATCCGCATGTGCTCGGGCGACACGATCGGGCCCGGCGGCGTCTTCCGCGCGCTGCGCGAGCTGCCAAAAATCCGCGCCATCGCGCGCACCGTCGAGGAGCTGTGCCCGCGCGCCTGGCTGATCAACTACATCAACCCGAGCACGGTGATCGGCATGTTCCTGCGCCGCCACACGCGCACGCGCAACCTCGCCCTCTGCGACAGCCTGCACCTGCCCTACCTGCATCGCGACTACATGAAGTTGATCGGGCTCGATCCGGCCGACGCCGCGCATTTCTCGATGCGGATCGGCGGCGTGAACCACTTCACCTTCTGCCTCGAGGCCACCTACCGCGGCGAAAACGTGCTGCCGCGTATGATCTCCGCGCTGCGCACGCTCGGCGTGGACGAGGATCCGAACGCGTCGGCCAAGGGCGTGTTCAACAAGCGTATCTCGGCCAAGCTCGGCGAGGTCTTCGGCGCGCTGCCGGTCTGCACCGCGCACACGAAGGAATACCTGCCCTACTTCCAGGGGCAGGGCGCGCACGTGGCCGACGAGATCGTGCCGCCGCTCAAGCTCTTCGAGCACCACGAGCGCCAGGCGATCACCGACGACATGTGGGCCCAGCTGCGCGACTACGATGCCGGGAAAAAATCCATCGCCGAGTTTCTGGAGAAAACGGGCTCCGACCATGCCACCGATCTCGTGCAGGCGATCTGGAACGGCAGCGGCCGCCACCTCTTCGTCAACGTGCCCAACGGCGGCGCGGTGCCCAACCTGCCGCCCGACGCCTTGCTCGAGCTCGAGTGCGTGTGCGGCGCCGACGGTCCGCGGCCGCTGCCGGTCGGCGAGATGCCGCTCGGCCTGCGCTCGCTCCAGATGCGCATCCTCGACACGCACGAGCTCACGGTGGAGGCCTTCGTGAAGCAGGACCGCGCGCTGCTCGTGCGCGCCCTCGCGGTGGATCCGATCGTCAACTCGCTCGCCGCCGCCGAGGCGGTGCTGGCCGATCTCTACGAGGCGCAGAAGGAGTGCCTCGAGCCCTGGCTCGCGCCGGGCGCAGGCCGGGGCTCGGAGTCCGCCGCGTCCGCCGGCGCGGTCACGGACTCGGTGCACCAGGGGCAGACGAAGATCGGCTGATGCTGATCAGCCGATCCATTCGGGTTTTTTCAACGCGAAGGTCGCCAAGGTCCGCGAAGAACAAACCGAGTTAAGGCGGAGGACTTTGCGATCTTCGGTCCGATCTTCGCGTCTTCGCGCTAAAATCAAAAATTCGTTCGGCGACCGGACACGAAAAAGCCCCCGCCGAGAGGCGGGGGCTTTTTGCCGCGGTCGCGGCTTATTTCTTCAGCGAGGCGCAGAACTCGGCGAGGCGGCTCACGCCCTTGGCGATGATCTCGTCGCTCGTGGCGTAGCTGAGGCGCAGGTAGCCCTCGGCGCCGAAGGCGGAGCCGTGCACGGCGGCGACCTTCTTCTGGTCGAGCAGGCGGGTGCAAAACTCCTCCGACGACAGGCCGAAGCTGGTGATGTTGGGGAAGAGGTAGAAGGCGCCCTCGGCGAGGAGGCACTTTACGCCCGGGATCTTGTTGAGCTCGGCGTGCAGGAACTTCCGGCGGCGGTCGAAGGCGACGAGCATCTGCGCGAGCGCGGCCTGGGTCTTCTCGCGCTCCTTGAGGGCGGCGAGGGCGCCCCATTGCGCGAAGGTGGTGGCGTTGCTCGTCATCTGGCTTTGGAGCTCGGCGACGGCCTTGGCGATAGGCGCCGGGGCGACGGTGGTGCCGAGGCGCCAGCCGGTCATGGCGTAGGTCTTGGCGAAGCCGGAGACGATGATCGTGCGGGCCTCGGCCTCCTTGGAGAAGGTGGCGGGCGAGTGGTGCTTCGCGCCGTCGTAGGTGAGGTGTTCGTAGATCTCGTCGGAGAGGATGTAGAGGTTGTGCTTCAGCGCGACGGCGACGATGGCCTCGAGCTCGGCGCGGCTATAGACGGCGCCGGTGGGGTTGGAGGGCGAGTTGAGGACGAGCAGGCGGGTGCGCGGCGTGATCGCGGCCTCGAGCTGGGCGGGCGTGAGGCGGAAGCCGGTGGTGTCGTCGGCGAGCACGAAGACGGGCTTCGCGCCGGCGAGCTTCACCATCTCGGGGTAGCTGACCCAGTAGGGGGCGGGGATGATGACCTCGTCGCCGGGCGAGCAGGTGGCGAGGATGGCGAGGTAGCAGGAGAACTTGCCGCCGGGCGAGACGATGACCTGCGAGGGCGCGACCTTGAGGCCGTAGTCGGCGAGATATTTGTCGGCGAGGGCCTGGCGGAGCGGCTCGATGCCGGGGGTGGGCGCATACTTGGTCTTGCCGGCCTGGAGGGCGGCGACGCAGGCGGCCTTGATGTGCTCGGGCGTGTCGAAATCGGGCTCGCCGGCGGCGAAGCCGCAGACGTCCTCGCCGGCGGCGGCGAGGGCCTTGGCCTTGGCGTCAACGGCGAGCGTAGGCGACGGAGAGATGTTGCGGGCCCAGGTGGAGAGGGGGGCGGGAGCGGAGGACATGGAGGAGTTGGCGGGAAAAGAGGCGGACAAAAAACGCGCGGCGGCGGTTGGTGGACACAAAAAAATCCGCGGCGGAGGCACGTGGGCCTCGAACCGCGGACGGCTGGCTTGGAAGGGGAGTCGAAGCGAAGCGGCGGGTCGAGGCGGGCTTACTTCTTGCCTTTCTTCTCGGGCAGGGACTCGACGGCGGCGCGCAGGATTTCGCCGAGGCTGGCCTTGGCCTTCTTGGCGGCCTTGACGAGGGCGGCCTTGTCGCCGGCGGGGAGGCGCACGGAGATCTGGCGGCGCTCCTCGGCGCCGGACTCGAACTTGGCGAGGTTGAATTCGGCGATGGCGTGGCGCACGACCTCGGAGGTCGAGGCGAAGCCGAGCTTCTTGCGCTGGCTCTCGATCTTCGCGAGCAGCGAGAGCGGCAGATCAAAGGTCAGCGGAGTCGGGGCGGAGGCGGATTTTTTGGCCATGATGGGTGAGTTGAAACAGGGTGAATCGTGGGAGGGTCCGGGACGCGAAGGTCTGACGTATCCACGCGGGAACGACGCGGGCAACGCAAATCTTAGCCGACATCGGGGCGGCGCGGGTGGCGGGCGCGGGAAAACGGCTCGCGCCCGCGCCGGCCCGTGGCGCAGCTTGGGGGCGCATGAACAACGCCCAGCCCGCCCCCGAGGAGATCCGTATCCGCGCCGAGCCGATCGAGCTCTCGCGCCTGCTCAAGTTCGCCGGTCTCTTCGACAGCGGCGGCGAGGCGAAGCATGCGATCCAGGCCGGCGGCGTGCGGGTGGACGGCGTGGTGGAGACGACGGTGCGCAAGCAGATCCCCGCCGGCGCGGTGGTGGAGTGCGCGGGGCGGCGCTTCGTGGTGCGGGTCTGAATACCGGGCTTAGCCGGGATCATTCAGTTGTCCGGGTCGCATCGAGGCGATCTGGCGGCACCTTTTGGTGGGGCCCTCGTCTCGAAATACCCTCCGGGTATTCCTTCGCTCGGTCCGCACCAAAATCTGCTCGCCATCTCGCCCCGCTGCTC
>JAUWBD010000119.1 GCA_030605125.1 Verrucomicrobiota bacterium
AGGTATTGGGCGTTGTCGCTTTTGAGGCGGTGGATGAGCACGGCCATGAGGATGGACGGGATCATCTTGAAGAGGTTGAAGAGAATCAGGATCGAGACGGTCTTGAACGAGTCCCACAGGACGGTGTCGCCCATCGCGCGCCGGAAGTTGGCGAAGCCGATCAGCTGCTTGTTGTCGCCGCCCTGCCAGTCAAAGAAGCTGTGGTAGATCGCCGAGGCGGCCGGGAAGTAGGAGAAGGTGGCGACGAGCAGGATCGACGGGATGACGAAGAAGTAGAGCTTCCACTCGCGGATCGCTTTTTGTCGGGAGAGGGGGAGGGCCATGTTGGGGAATAGCGGGGCGACCGGATGCCGGGGAAAGGGAAAGGCAAAGGGCAGGGATTATGGACCCAAGCGCCGAATGGCTTTATAATAAACTCACGCGCGGCGGAGCGACGCGGGGGATCATCCCCCCGATGCTCCGCCGCTCGACCGAATGAGGCGGATACGGCGCTTATTCGCCGAGGCGGATGAGCGACCAGTTGAAGGGCGCGTTGATCGACACGCCGTTGGAGTGGTCGTTTGGATACATCTCGAAGCGGCCGCTGCGGGTGGAGTCGGCGTCGTTCATCTTGATGTCGAAGGCGCCCGTGCCGCCGGCGGAGCGGGGAAAGTTTTGCAGCGCTGCGAGGGGGATGCCGATCTCGGCGGTCCAGCCGCGCGAGGTGATGGCGGTGGCAAACTTCGCGCCCTCGATGGGGGCGACCTTGCCGCCGAATTGCTCGACCACCACGACGAGCTTCGCCTGGCCGTCGGCGGAGGTGGGGCTGACCATGATCTGGTAGTCGTCGGGCTCGAGCTGCCTGAGGCCGTCGGACTTGGGGCGGCCGGAGATGAAGATCTCCAGGCTGTCGCCGCGGTAGATCGTGTTGGTGTCGCCGCGGTTCTTGTTGAGCACCTCGTTGTCGCGCACGTCGGCGGCGATGTAGAAGTAGGTGTCGTCCCAGCCGGTGTAGATGTTGGCGCTGCCGTCGCCGCCGGCCACGGTGTCCTTGATGAGGTCGAAGCGATTGGCGTGGGTCCACTCGTCGAGCTTGCCGTCGAAGACGGGCGGGGTGGCGAAGCGGACGGCGGTGCGCTCGTTGCGGACCACGGGCGGGCGCGGCCAGTGGTCGGGGTTGAGCTCCGTGATGGTCTGCGCCGCGAGCACGGGGCCGACGCCGACGAGGTAGAGCGGGTCGCCGGTGAGGGTGAGCTGGAGGCGACCCTCTTGCTGCGCGGGCACGGGCAGCTCCTTGCCGACGATGTCGAAAAGGCGCAGCGAGGTGGAATCGGGCGCGAAGGTGACCACGTCCTGCTCGCGGTTGGACCAGAGCGTGAGCACGTGGACGCCCTGTTTCTCGAACATCGACGCGCCGACGTGCGCGCCGAGCCAGAGGTCGCCGACGTAGCGGCCGCCGTCGATCATGCGCGCGGTGGTGGCGAGGGCGACGACGGAGGGCTTGGGCTCGTTGTTGGCGCGATAGAAGCCGTAGTAGTCTTCCCGATACGTGGGGTCGCGCTCGGTCTGGCCCATCCAGTGCGGGGCCATGATCTTGATGTCCTCCGCATACATGAGGATCGTCTGCCGCGCCATGAAGGCGGCCTGCTGGTTCTCGGTGAAGCCGCCCTTCGGGTGGGTGGGCGCGCCGTATTCGGTGACGGTGAAGATCACCTCGCGGCCGAGCTTGTTGAAGAGCCAATCGCGATACTTGCGGATCTGCTCGCGCACGCCCTCGGGCGGGTGCTTGTAGGGGTGGAGGGCGACCATGTTCATGCCCTCCAAGCCGCCGGCGGCGATGAATTTGCCGTCGAAGGCGAAGTCGCCGGGCATGCCGGCGAGGTTGGGGCCGATGATGGCGTCGGGGCGAACCTCACGAACGATCTCGATCACGTATTTGCAGATCTCGGCGAAGTCCTCGGGCGACATGCCGTTGTAGGCCTCGTTCCAGATTTCGAAGACGTTTTGCTCGGCCGGGATCTTGAGCAGCTCCTCGCGCAGCCACTTCTGGTAGGGCTCCTTTTTCGGAACGGTGTAGAGCGTCCAGGCGGGTTTGCGGGCCTTGATCCAGGCGTCGAGCGGGCCGTAGCGATCCTCGTCGAAGATCTCGCGCGGGAAGCGCTCGATCTTGAGGATCACGTTCATCGGGTAGTTGTTGATCGTGTCGAGGACGGGCTGGTGCGAGGTGCGGTTGAACTCGTCGCGGGTCCACTGCAGGCCGAGGCGCGTGGTGGCCTTCATCGCCTCGTCCTCGTCCCAGTCGAGCCCGCCGTGCCAGGACATGGGGCCGTGCGACCACTTTTTGAGGCCGATGCGGTAGCCGCCATCGCGGACCTCCTTCGCGCTGCGGTCCACGAGCGGGAACACGGCGAAGCTGGAGCGGCCGGCGCCGGTCTCGCCGCCGGTGGAGACGCGCGTGGCGAGTTCGTAGTAGCCGGGCGGGAGCGGCGGGAGGGAGAGGGTGGCGGTGGCTTGGCGCGAAGCGTCGGCGGGGAGGGTGGGCAGGGGACCGCTCCAGACGATCTGGCCGAAGTAGTCCTTCACCTCGCCGGCGACTTCGGCGCCGGCCTGGGGCAGCCCCTTGATCTCGAGCGCGAGGCGCACCGGCTCCTCGACGTTGAAGAGGTTGGAGGGCTTTTCGCGGATCGCGGTGATTTTGATTTCGGCCGCGAGCGGAAGCGCCGAGACGAGGAGGGCGAGCGAGCAGGCGAGGGGCTTGGGCATTGAGGGAACGGTGGAGGAGTGGGCGGTGCCGCCGAACGCGGCGAAGGGGATGGCAGTGGGCAATAAAAAGCGCGACCCCGGAGTTACCGATGGTCGCGCTGTTAAGAAGAGGGAGGAGGGTGGCGAGGCGAGCGACCGCTGGAATCAGGGCTTCGGGGCGAACTTTCGAAATTCCACGTGACCGTCGAAGAACAGGAAGGTGTGCGTGTGGTTGCCGTGGTAGTTCTTGGCCAGCCGGTCCTTGTTGTGGTTGTCGGCGTCGAGTTCGCGGAGAGCGACCGTGCGAGACGGATTTTCGATCATGGTCATGCGCTGCGGCGAGCGGTAGGGAGAGCTGTCGTTGCCGCGCTTGCCGAAGAGGTCGCTGGGGCGCCAAGTTTCGTTGCGAAAAGAGTTGTCGTTGGCGGGCTTGCCGCCGACCGCGGAGTGCCACGCGGGGCAGAGAAAGGGCGGAGCGTAGCGCGTCTCGCCGGGGGGCGGGGGAGGGAGCTTCAGGTATCTGGCAAGGTGGTTGGCGAGCGTGGGGGCGCTGTCCTGCAGGTCGTAGGCGCCGCTGCTGGTGAGGCTGTAGGTGTTGTTCATGCTATGCATGGTCGGCCCGGGCAACAGCTCGCGGTTTTCGGAGGCGTAGGAAAGGATGGCGGTGCCGACATCGCGCATGTTGGCGGCGCAGGTGGCGCGCTGAGCGGTTTTGCGCACGGCTCCGACGGTGGGGATGATGATCGCGGCCAATACGCCGATGATGGCGATCACGGTGAGGAGCTCGATCAGCGTGAAGCCGCGGAAGGACGCAAGGCGGGCGGGCGGGCGTTTCGTTTGCACGGGTAGGAGGGGTTGGGGGATGGTGAGAATCTGGCCTGTGCGGGCGTTGTTCGCCAGAAATTGCTGGCTTTATGTTAAAACTACGCAGACGGGGCGAACGGTCACCGGCCGCCCGCGGCGAGCGCGCCGCGCGCGAGGCGGCGGACGGGGCGACCGGAGGGGGCGGGGACCCGGGCGGCCGCGGGGACCCGGGCGGCTCCGACCACCCGAAGCAGGTCGTCGATGTCGATCGCGCCCGCCAGGCCAGGAAGTATCCATGGTTCAGATACGATGTCACCGGGCTTTTCGTAAGGGCGGAGGACGGAGGACCACGATTCGGGCAGGCCCTCGAAGGAGCAGGCGGAGAGGTGGCGCTCGGTGCAGGCGGCCAGCAGGCCGTGGAGCGAAGGCCACCCGCGGCCGACGATCTCGAGCGGGAGCCGGGGGCCGACGTCGTCGCGGGAGCGGAGGTAGCGCAGCGCCTGCTTCACGTCCTGGGCGCGTTTTTCGGCGAGGCTGGTGCCGAGGAGGAAGTGGTCGCAGGCGACGCGCGACTCCGCCCGGTCGCGGTCGCCGCCCTCGGCGTGGTGCCGCCGCCGCATGCGCACGGCGCCGGTGCCCCGCACGTCGTAAACCATCACCAGCTCGCGCGCCTCGAGGCGCGCCGTGATCTCGCGGAGAAACGGTTCCTGGCCTTCGGTGCCGTCGGGGATCAGGAGGAGGGCGGCGCGCAGGGGCTCGATGACCGGCGCATAGACGACGGCCGTCGTGAGGATGCCGGGCTCGGTGAAGAAGAACACGTGCTCGGCGACGCCAAACTCCGTCTCGACGCAGCGGGTGCGGCGCGCGCGGAGCGGGGCGGGCGCGGCGGAGTCCACCAGCGCGGAGACGGCCCGGCGCAAGAAGGCGAGGCTGGGCGGGCGGCGGCGCAGCCATTGCTCGCGACAGAGGTCGAGGATCGAGCGCCCGTCCGGATGGTCGAGCAACACCTGGCCCGACCGCGTGCAGCGAAGCGTGGCGACGGCCTCGGCGGCGGGCTCGTCGGTGAAGGGCGGCAGGCGGCGGCCGAGCAGATGGCGCGCGAGCCAGTCCACGCAGGCGCGGCGCAAGGGGGTGGAAAAGCCGTGCGGCTCCTCGCGCGCCACGCGCAGCTCGAGCAGATCGGAGGCGCCGAGGGCGGCGTAGATCCGCCGGGCCTCCTCGACCGCCTCGAGCACGCCCTCGATGCCGAGGTGGTCGAACTCGGCCGCGCCGACGAGCGCGGGCCGGGGCGCGAAGGCCGCGAGGAAGTCGGCGTGATCGAGCCCGGCGGGGATGGCGCCGAAGAGGTTCTGCTCGCCGTCGTGGGCGCGGGAGCCGGCGGACAGGTGGTAGTCGCGGGTCGTGAGGGAGCAGCAGGGGGCGGCGACCTGGATGCGGGGCTCCGCCAGCATGAGGTATTGCACGAGGCAGCCGCCGCCCGACGCGCCGGTGGCGCCGATGCGTTGCGGATCCACCTCCGGGAGCGACGCGAGCAAATCGACGCCGCGGATCGCGTTCCACAGGAAGAAGCGCGCGATATTCCAGCCGAGCAGCGACGCGCCGAGCTGGAGAAGCTCTTGTTCGCGGGAGGCGGGGCCGGCCTGCGGCGACTTGTGGCCGGGGCGGAGGCATTGGACGAGCTCGCCCTGGCCCGGCGAGTCGATGCACAGGACCACGAAGCCGGCTCGCACGAGGTCGATGCAGACGCGTTGGCAGGCCGCGGCGGCCTTGCCGTCCGCATGTTGACCGCAGGCGACGAAAACGGCGGGGGCCGGTTTGGCGGGGGCTTCGGGCACGTAGAGAAGCGCCGGGACGTGAAACTCAGGCAGGCTGCGATAGACGAGCTTGCGAATCGTGTAGCCGGGGCGGACGAGGCGGCCGGTCTCCGTCGTCTCCGGTTCGCCGCGTCCGCCTTCGGGAAGTCCGCCGATCGAGGCGAGAAAACGCGCCAGCCGCTCCTCGCGATAGCCGGCGAAGCCGCGCTTGTCCTTCACCGCCCGGCGCCTCGCGCGGTCCTCGGCGAAATGGTCGCGGGCACGGTTGATCACCCACTCGTGGACCTGGTTGCCCGTTTCAAAAAACCCATCGGTGAAGGGGGCGAAGGAAGTGATCATGGCGCGCGCGCCCGGGCGCGGATGGACGGAAACCCGGCGCGGGCATGGGAGCGCGGGATGACAGCGGCCGGCTCGGGGGACCGCGACGCCTTTGGCGTTTTATGATACAGGCGCCGCGGCCGGACGGGGCGTTTTCACCCGCGGGGCGGGGCGGGTGGTGCGGCCGGGCACGAAGACGCCGTCCACCATCAGGGTGCGCGGCGTGGTGGGCAGGCCGCGCTCGCCGGTGCGCATGAGGGAGAGCAGCAGATCGACCGAGGAGGCGCCGACGAGGAGGGCGTTTTGGTTGATGCCGGTGACGCCGGGCATGGTCTCGTTGATGTCCACGTTGGCGAGCGCGACGTCCTCGGGCGTCTTCATCTTCAGCTCCGCGAGCCAGGACTGGACGTCGGTGCCGACGGTGACGATGGCGTCGGGCGCGGTGGTGCGGAACCACTCGGCAAACACGTCCACGCTCCAGCCCAGGTCTTCTCCGAAGAGGATCGGCAGGTTGCGCGTGGTCTTTTTCGGCAGGAGGCTCTGCGTGGCGAGATAGGCCGCGCGCCAGTGGTGGTTGGCGCGTTCGTCCTGGCCGGGGCCCATGGCGAGGCCGATGCGCCGGTAGCCGGCGTCGATCAGGCGGGCGAGGAGGAGCATCATCGACTGGAACTGCTGGTTGCAGCAGCGGTGCAGGATGGGGTTGCGCAGCGAGTAGCCGAGCTCGACGACGGAAAAGTGTTCCCACTCGAAGCGGGTGAAGAGCTCGCCGGGCGACTGGAGCGGTGCGACGATCACGCCCTCGATGCCGCGGTTGCGCAGGATGCGCGAGAGGCGGCCCTCGGTCATGTTGGGCTCGCGCAGCCAAAATTCCTCGAGCTGATAGCCGAGTTCCTGCGCGCGTTTCATCGCGCCGTCGCGGTAGTCGCGTTGGGTGGGGAACACCTTCCAGCCGTGCCGTTGCTCGTGGGCGGTGAGGTAGGCCAGCACGGTTCCGGTGAGGGAGGGCTTTTTCGAGCGCACGCGCTCCATGAGCTGGCTGATGTTGGGGTCGGGCCGGTAGCCGAGCTTGGCCGCGACCTTCTGCACGCGCGTCCGCGTGGTGAGGGGCAGGCTGGTGTGGTTGCGGAGCGCGAGCGAGACCGTCATCACCGAAACGCCGGCGGCGGCGGCGACATCCTTGAGGCGGGGGGCGGATTTCATCGTGCGGCGCGCAGGCTCGCCGGGGCATGCCTCCGCGGCAAGTCTTCCGGGTGGGGCGGTTTCAGGCCGCCGAGCGCGCTCGCCGCCGGACCGGGAATGGGGCCGCGGCCAGGCTCACGGTAGGATCCGCCAGCGGGAAGGTGCTGCGGCCAGCCGGGAGGGCGTGGACCCTCCCGCGCCACACGAATTCTCCCTCGAGGCCCGCCGGCAGGGTGATCCGCGCCGTCGGCGCCTCGTCGCCGTAGCACAGCTCCACCTCGATGGCGCCCAGCGGATGCGCGACCGTGCCCGAAACGTGCAGGGAGGCGCCGCGGGCGAGGGGGGCGATGCGGACCCGGCGAAAGCCTGGCGCGGCGGGGCGCACTCCGAGGAGGGTGGCGTGAGCGTGAAAGAGCGGGTGCGCGCTCCAGGCGTGGCAGTCGGAGCGGTTGCGCCCCGGCGCTTCCGGCGTGGTCAACAAGCCCAGGGCGGGCAACTCGCGCCAGAGCGCCAGCCTCGCCCACCACTCGTCGGCGAGATCCAGTTTTCGGCAGGCCTCAAGCCAGTAGTGGCTGAAGTAGAGACTGCACCGGGTGAGGCCCTCGGCCGCGCGCATCGAGCGGCCCAGCGTCTTAAGCTGCGCCGCGGGCAGGCGCCCGCTCAGGACCGCGAGGCACTGCGAATGCTCGGAAAAAGTCGTGCCGGCCGCGTCGTCCGCGAAGAGGCCGCGATCTTCACGCCAAAAGATCCGGACCAGGCGCTCGCTCAGCGCTTCGGCCTCGCGTCGGCAACGCGCCGCCAGCGCGGCGTCCCCGTGCCACTTCTCGAGGTCCGCCGCGGCGTCGAGCGCGAGCACGAACTGCCAATTGATAACGGCTCCCGCCGCGTCGCCATCGGGGGGCACGCCACGTTCCCAGCCCTCGGCCCAGTCCACGAAATTCCATCCGGGGAGCGCGGCGACGAGGCCGTCGGCATCGCGGTGGCGGAGCCCAAACTCGACCAAGGCGCGCACGCCGGGCAGGCAGCTCCGCGTGAACGCCGGATCGTCGCGCCAGAGCGCGTGGTCGTGCACGCAGGTGATCCACCAAAAGCCGAAGGGCGCGATGACCTGCCGAAGGCGGGCGGGCGCGCGGCTGGCGATCATGCCGCTCGCGTCGCGGGTGGCCGCGAAGAGCGCGATGCATTTGCGCTGGAGGCGGTCGTCCCGGCACAACGCGTAGTGCGAGAGCATCTCCAGGCGTGTGTCTCCGACATACATGAGCTGCTCGTAGTGCGGGCAATCCAGGTAGGTCTCGTGCGCGCATTGGCGGAGCGAGCGCAGGCAGAGGCGCAGCACCGCGCGCAGGCCGGGATCGGCCGGCGCGAAACGACTCTCCGGCACGAGCGGGTAGCCGGTGGCGAGAAACTCCAGCGCCTGCACGCGCAGCGGCTCCTCGGCGGTGGCGATCTCCACCTGCACGTAGCGGCCGGCGCGCCACCAGAGCGGCGTGAAGACACGGTTGCGCCCGCCGTCGGCGAGGAAGCGGTCGCCGGGGCCGGAGAACAGACGCCCCTCGATCTCGTCGCGGTTGCCCTTTGCGAGATGGTCTTGCGGAGCGTGCAGCGCCTCCGCCCAGCGCACGGTGAGCGCCGCGCCCGCGCCCTCGCTCACTTGGAGGCTCGGGTAGGCGCAGAGGTAGTCGCGCAAGTCCACGAGCACGCGCCAGCGGCCCCGTGCCGGCAGCACGAAGCTGCGCCCTTGGGCGAGCAGTCGCTGGAAGGCGGAGGCCAGCGCCTCGTCCTGGCGCCGGCCTAGGAGCGGGCCCGGAGTCGCCGAGGCGGCCTCTTCCGCGAAACGCACCACGCCCGGCGCGGCGCGCTCCTCCCGCATCGCGGGCAGGGTGCCGGGGCGTAGCGTGCGGGTGGGGCGATGCTCGCCGAAAGGCGTGAACGGCGCGGCGGCGGGCGCGCTCGCCGAGGCGAGCACCCAGCCTTGGCCGGCGCCGCGTTCCACGCCCCAGGGATGGCGGGCGCCGTCGATCTCAAGATCGAGCCCCACCGCGTGAAACTCCGGCATGCGACCGCCGAGATCCACGAAGCGGTGGCCGGGCAGCGGCTTCACACGCCAGGCGGCGAGGCCGGTGGAGAGGTCGGTCTCGCGACCGGGGTTTTGGTGATGCAGATAGAACCCGGCTTGGAACGAGGTCTGCGCCAGCGGAGCCGCCTCGCCCGCGGCCCACACGAGGGCGACGAGCACGTGCGAGCCGGCGTCCACGGGAAACTCGCGCGCATCCGCAAACCAGCTCTCACAATCACCGCGCTCGGGGCCGCGGGCGACGACGGCGCCGTCCAGGTAAAGGATGTAGCGCTCGTCCGCGCTGATCGCGAGCCGCAGCACGCCGGCCCGCTCGCGCCAGAAGCGGAGGCGGTAGGCCTGCACGGGCGCCGCGGCGGTCTCGGTGCGGGGGGCGATCCAGCGAGGAGCGGGGACGGACATGGGAAGGCGGCGGGAGCGCGTGGAGCGGGACGAGCGGGCGTAAAAAAGGTGACTCCGCGTGGGAGTCACCTCGCGTGAGAGAACGGCCTGCGCGATCTTCGATTCTTAAGCGCGGACGCGGCGGCGGCGGAGCGTGGCGCAGCCGAGCGCGAAGGCGCCGACGAGCGCGGCGGCTGAGGCGGGCTCGGGGATGGGGGCGATGGTGATCGAGCCGCTGCCGCCGTTCACGAAGAAGGCGTCGTAGGCGGTGTTGAGCTGCGTGAACGAATAGGTGCCGGGGGAATCGAAGGAGGTGCCGCCGATGGTCAGGAACGTGAACGTGAGGTTCTGGTCGAGGACGAGCTCGGTGCCGTTGTTGAGGATCAGGCCACCGGAGGAGACGAGGTTGTTGTCGAAGTCGAGACGTCCGGCGGAGTGGACGATGTTGCCGGTGAAGGCGGTGGCGTCGGTCGCGGTGAAGACGCTGCGGCTTCCGGCGCCGCCCCCCGTGACGATGTCGGCGGCGCCGCTGAGGGTGCCGACGTTGAGGCGCACGCGACGGAACGTATCCACGCCGAGGGTGAGAGTGCCGTTCACGGTCAGGTTGGTGACCGAGATGCCGGCGCCGACGGTGTTGTCGGAGTTGTTGGTGCCGATGGCGGAGCCGGCCGACGCGATGATGAGGTTGCCGATGGAGGCGTTGGCCGTGGCGTGACCGTAGCGGAGTTCGAGTTTCGCGCCGGAGAGCGTGAGCGAAGCGCCGGTGAACGTGTCGCCGGCGGCGTTGCGGGTGAAGATGGTGAAGCCGTTGTTGAAGTAGTGGCCGCCCGTGTCGAACGTCGCCAACTGCGAGCCACCAGTCGGAGCGGTGCGCCAGCCGTTGGTGCTGGCGACGGTCTCCCAGTGGTTGGGGCTGAAGTGGGATTGTTGGAGGTAGTAGTTCTGCGCCGCGAGCGACGAGACGGAGACGGCGAGTAGGCCGGCGAGGGGGAGGATGCGGTTCATGGGAGGATGCGGGGTTGAGGACTGAAGCGGAGGGTTGGGCGTTTTCGCAGGTTGCGGAAGAGGAGGAGGCGTGAACAACGCGCAGGTTGGTGAAATCCTTCACCAAGCTTCCGGCGCAGGGTCTTGAGGAAGTCGGGAGTATCAGCGGGCGGGGCGGACGGTGATGGAGCCGTTGCCGCGCACGATCACGCCCTCGTCGAAGTTGCGATGCGTGCCGGGCGGAAGCTCGTGGCCGGCGATGGTCGCGGAGGTGAAGGTGAGCGGCTCGTCGAGCACGAGCTGCGCGTCCGGCAGGACGACCAGCGCGCCGCGCGAGGTGAAGGGAGCGTCGAAATCCAGCTTGCCGATCTGGTGGACGATGTTGCCGGTGTAGCTGGAAGCGTCGCGGACGGAGAGGGAGACCTCGCCCTTCTCGCCCATGGTGGCGATGTCGCCCGCACCGACGAGGGTGTCGATGCGGAGGCGCAGGGAGCGGTAGGCGCGCTGGGCCTTGCCAAGGTTCACGCGGCCGAGGAGTTCGAGGCGCTCGACGTGGAGACCGGAGGCGCCAGAGTGGATGCCGTTGTCGATCGTGGAGTCCTCGGTGGTGACGGTGAGGCGGGCGACGCGGGAGTCCCGCTCGGGGTGGGCGAAGCGGAGTTCGAGGGAGCCGCCGGCGAGGGTGAGGGAGGCGCCGTCGAAGGTGTCGGCCTTGCCGTCGGTGGTGCGCAGCGTGAAGCCGTTGTTGAAGTAGGCTCCGTTCGGGTCGAGTTCGCGGGTCTCGTTGTTGATCGCCGAGGGATGGGTGGACCAGCCGAACTTGGTGCCGACGGATTCCCAATGGTGCGGGGAAAACTGGTTGTGCTGGAGGTAGTAGCTCTCGGCGGCGCGCGACGAGGCGGCGCCAAGCGCGAGGAGCGCGAGGACGGAGGCGCGGTGGAGACCGTTAAGCGTGGGCATGGGAGGATGTTGTAAGGGAAAATCAACTACGGCGCGGCGATCAGCGCGCTCCGCCGGCGGCGGCGGTCTGGGGCGGGTGATAGGCCACGATGGCCTGGGCGATGACGCGCGGGGCGCCATCGACGACGCCGCCGTGCCGCACGATGAGGTCGGCCCGGTGGTCGGGCGCGAGGCTGAGCACGTGGCGGCCGGCCAACTGCCAATCGGAGGCACCGTCGCGCAGGCCGAAGGCGCAGACGACGCGGTTTTTCGAACCGGGCGTGACGGAGACGGCGTTCACCTGGAGCGGGTTGAGCATCACGTTTTGATCGCCAAAACGCGCGGCGAGTTGCTGGCCCGTGAGGTTGATGACGCGGACCGAGCGGATCGGAAACGCGGCCTTGTCGTCGGGCAGCGGCAAGCCGCCGTAGCGGTGGTTGCCGGCGGCGTGGACGAGGAGCCAGGTGGCGCTCGCCGAGGCCGGCCACTCCCACGAGCCCACGGGCACAAAGCGTTTGCCGCCCTGCGGAGTCTCCTCCTCGCGGAAGAGCTGGATGGAGCTGCCGGTGAAGGGAATCGGCAGGCTGCGCTGCAAGGCGGGGATGACGATGGGGAGGTGCTTGCCCTCGTGGAGGAGAAAAAGCCCCTCGATGTTTTCGGAGGTGGAGCCGAAGCTCAGGGTGCGCGTCGGGGCGGGGAAGTTGGCGCGCGGGCCGGTCTGGGCCGAGGCGGTTTGGCCGAGCGCGGCGAAGACGGCGACAAGGGCCAGGAGGAGGAGGCTGATTGTTCGCATGGGAAGGCGCTAGATGTCGTCGGCGGTAAGCCAGCGGAAGGAGACGATGGTGAAGCGGCGACCGAAGCGGCGGTTGGCATCGGTGGCCGGATCGGCCGCGGCGGCTTCGCTGGAGTCAAGGTAGTCGGGCGCGCGCTGGACAATGGCTTCGCACCAGGCGCGGCCGGAGCGCTCGCCGGTCACGGGATTGACCACCTCGCCGTAGGTTCGGATGCGGAAGGTATCGGAGCGCGCCGCCAAGATCGGCGCGAGCGGCTGAAGGATATCGGCCTGCGTGACGTAGCCGGGCGTGCCTTCGAACTGGCTGGGGGAGAGGTGAGCGGAGTCCACGTGCAAACCGAGCGGCGCCTGGGTGGGGCGAGTCTTGCGGTTCGGGGTGTTGGGGGGATGAAGCGCGCCGGTGGACGCGTTGAGCGTGGGCACTTCCTCCGGAAAGGTGCCGTTGATGGCGGTGACGCTATCGAGGGCGCGCTGGATCGCACCGGCCGTGCCGATGGGATCGGTGGCGTCGTCGGAGCCGGAGGTGATGAGGCGACGGTTGACGAAGTCGGCCAGCGAGAGCGCGGGGCCGCGGCGTCGGATCTCGGCGACGATCTCGGTGGCGAGATTCTCCAAGGCGGTGTTGTTCAAGTTACGAAAGCCTTCCCACACCGCGTCGGCGGTGGCCGTGGCGGGATCGGCGATCAGGCCGCGCTGGTGGAGGCTGCGTAGGAAGGGACCGGACAGGCTGGTGTGGGTGCCGTAGCGGGTGCCGGCGAGGCCACGGAGCTGGGCGCGCCAAGCCTGCACCGAGGTGGAGTTCACGTTAAAGGCGCCGCCGATGGTGAGGTGCGCGGCGGCGGATCGCGCGTCGGTCCGCATCGCGGCGGTGTCGGCGAGCGTGGTGGAGCCGGAGGGCCAGAAGCGCGGATTTGGCAGGCGCGTGTGCGCATCCACCGACGCGGTGCCTTGCGGGTAGGTGGAGAAGAAGTAGCCGTCGAAGAGCTGGCGGTTGAGCAGGTAGGACTGGTCGTAGAAGGTCCCGGCGGCGCCGGAGCCGCGGTCGGTGGACTGGCGCGGGATGTAGGGCATCGCGCGGCTGTTGCCGATGGCGTGGGCCGCGCCGAGGTAGAGCACGGGCTCGGGGCTGGCCGCGCCTTCGAGATAGCCGCCGGTGTTGAAATGTTGGAGCTGCGCGAGGGAGACGAGCTCATCGGCGGGGCCGCTCGAGTAGGTGGTGGCGGGGTGGTCGAAGCGTCGCCAGGAGGCGCGGCTGTAGGGGTAGTTGGCCGCGGACGACGAGGCTTCGAAGCGCACGCCGCCGGCCCATTCCACGGTGAAGACCTCGGGGTCGCTTTGGTCCACGTCGTAGATGAATTTTGAATAGAACCAGTTGGGGTGGTTGGCCGGGATGGAGCCCCAGAGCGCGGGCGCGATGGCCTGGTTGCTGGCGCCCTGGTGATCGCTGCGAATGTGCAGCGGCGCGCGCATGTTGTGCTGCGACCAGAGGGGTGGGCGGTAGCGATCGGAGCCGAGGCTGACGCCGGCCGAGTAGCCGAGGTGCTGCACGTGGTCCACCGCGAGGTCGGCCATGCGGAAGATCCAGCCTGACTGGAGGCGGCGGGGATTGCCGCGGGGCATGGAGTAGCCGCCGGTCTCGTTGGATTTCAGGAAGAGATTCGACTCGCTCTGGACCGAGGGTAGTTCGAATCCGGATACACGTTGCAGGACGCGACCGGCGGAGTCGCTCAAGGTGAAGCCGAGGTTGGTGCTTTGTCCGGCGGTTACGCTGGCCCCGAAGCGGATGCCCAGGCCGTCGTCCGGGGGCGGCGTGTGATCCACTCCCCGGATGTAGGCGCGGGGAAAGGTGACCTCGGTCGAGGGGCTGAAGGCGATGGAGTTGAAGGGTGCGTTGCCGCTCTCCCAGTCGTTCTCCATCGCGAAGCGGTAGGGCGAGGACCAGGCGTGCTCGCCCATGGCGTCGCCGTCCGAGAGGACGAAGGGACGCGCCTCGCCGGGCGCGAGTTCGGGGCAGAAAAGCTCGAAGACGGCACCGTCGAAGGAGTCGCGCAAGGTGACGCCGCCCCAGCCGGAGAGCTCGCCACCGCCGCCGGCGTAGGCCCGGATCGTGGGGCCGTTTCCGCCGACGGAGACGGTGATCGTGTAGGTGGCGGCGGCGATGGTGCGGGTGGTGGGGTTGGCGAGCACGAAGCCCGGGAAATAGTAGAGTTTGAAGCGATGGGTGTCGGGATCGGCGGTGGGCTCGCTGTTTCCGCCGATGAACAGCTTCGCCATCACGAGGATCGGGTGGATGCCGTGCTCGAGCGCGGTCTGGGCGCGGGGCGTCACGGGATCGGTGGCGTGAAGCGGCTGCGCGAAGGAGCGCAGTTGCTCCCAGGTGGGGCCGTTGGCGGCGGGCGTGAGGGGATTGGTCGAGGCGACGGTGGTGGCGCCGCCGCCGCCGAGGTCGAGGGCGGCGCGGAAATCGGAGAGGTTTTGCGCGAAGGCGAAGGTGAGGTCGCGGCGGAGGCCGCCGCGCAGCGAGTCGGCGATCACGCCGCGGCTGTGCACGGTGACATCGTGAAAGCGCTCGCGAGCGACCTCGGACGTGATCGAGTTGTGCAGAAAGGGAAGCTGGTGCGTGGAGAGGACGCCGCGCAGGCGGGCGTCGTTCGCAGGGAAGTCGGCCAGGCCGGGCATCGCCTCGATGCCGGCGCGTTGTGCGATGGCGAGGCGGTGGAGCGAGTCGGGGTCGGCCGTGATCGCGGGGCTGGCGGCGGTCTGCGCGGCGGTGGGCGTGACGTAGGGATCGACGACATCGGCGCGGGCTTTCACGCCCTCGTCGCCGACCCACCATGAGGTGGACCCCGAAAGTTGGACAGGGGGCGAAGTTAAACACAAAGGAAGTCCAACATGTCGAAGAAACGTCGTTCGTTCAGCGCCGAGTTTAAGGCGCAAGTGGGGCTAGAAGCCCTGAAGGGAATCGAGCCGATCCA
>JAUWBD010000181.1 GCA_030605125.1 Verrucomicrobiota bacterium
CCCCGCCCCCGCCGTCATCGTCGTCGGCAGCTACGTCCAGGATCTCACGTGGCGCTGCGCCGCCTTCCCCCGGGCCGGCGAGACCACCATCGGCCGCTTCACCGCCGGGCCGGGCGGCAAGGGCTCCAACCAGGCGATCGCGGCCGGTCGCGCCGGCGCCCCCACCCTCTTCGTCGGCGCGGTCGGCGCGGATGCTTTCGCCGAGGTCGCGCGCCGTTTCTACGCCGACAACAAGATCGCCGCGCGCTTCATCCCGAAACCGAAGCACGCCACCGGCACCGCCGCGATCCTCGTCGAGGACTCCGGCCAAAACGAGATCGTCGTCGCCCTCGGCGCCAACGACGCTCTCGCGCCCCGCGACCTGCCCGCCACGCTCTTCGAGGGCGCACGCATCGTCGTCACCCAGCTCGAGACGCACCTCGGCGCCGTCGCCCACACCCTGCGCGCCGCCCGCCGCGCCGGCGCCGCCACCTTGCTCAACCCCGCGCCGATGCGCCCGGACTTCGACCCCGCGCTCCTCCGGCACGTGGACATTCTCATCCCCAACGAGACGGAATTTGTCGCGCTCGTGAACCGGCTCGGCCTCGCGCCGGGCAAAAAGGCCTACACCGAGACCGCCCTCGCCGCCGAAAAGCCCGACGCGCTCCAGGCGCTCTGCCGCCGCCTCGGCCCGCCCGTCGTCATCGTCACCCTCGGCAAGCGCGGCTGCTTCGTCTCGCAGGCCTCCGGCGGCGCGCAAATCCCCGCCCACGTCGTCAAGGCCGTGGACACCACCGGCGCCGGCGACGCCTTCGTCGGCGGCTTCGCCTCCGGCTACGTCCGCCACGAGGGCGACATCCTCGCCGCCGCCCGCCAGGGCCAGGCCGTCGCCGCCCTCTCCGTCACCAAGCCCGGCACCGCCCCCGCCATGCCCACCGCCGCCGAGCTCGCCCGTTTCCTCAAAAAGCGCCGCTGATCCCGCGCCGCCCCGCCTATCGCTTTCCCCCATACCATGACCCCTGCATCCCGCCGCCTCCTCGCCCTGCTCTGCCTCGCCGCCCCCGCGGCCCTCCTCGCCGACGTCGCGCCCGCCCCGCTCTTCCGCGACGGCGCCGTGCTCCAGCGCGGCAAACCCGTGCCCGTCTGGGGCACCGCCGACGCCGGCGAGCGCGTCACCGTCTCCTTCGCCGGCCAGACCAAATCCGCCACCGCCGACGCCTCCGGCCGCTGGAGCGTCACCCTCGACGCCCTCCCCGCCAACGCCACCCCCGCCACCCTCACCATCGCGGGCAAAAACACCATCACCCTCTCCGACGTCCTCGTCGGCGAGGTCTGGCTCGCCTCCGGCCAGTCCAACATGGAGTGGTCGATCAACAACACCTACGACAAGGCCATCGACGTCGCCGGCTCCGCCAACCCCCTCATCCGCCACATCAAGGTCAAACGCGTCGTCGCCGACACCCCGTCCACCACCGCCACCTTTGACCGCAACGGCTGGGAGACCGCCTCGCCCTCCACCACCGGCAACTTCTCCGCCGTCGCCTATCACTTCGCCCGCGATCTCCACGCAGTCCTCGGCGTGCCCGTCGGCATCGTCAACAGCTCCTGGGGCGGCACCCGCGCCGAGGCCTGGACCGATCCCGACACCTTCGCCAACACCCCCTCCCTCGCCTACGTCGCCGAGGACTGGCAAAAGACCCTCGCCAGCTACCCCGAGCGCAAGGCCAAGTTCGACGCCGATGTCGCCGCCTGGGAACAGCGCAAGGCCGCCGCCGAGGCCGCCGGCCAATCCTTCACCGAGCGCCGGCCCAACGCTCCCTCCGGCCCCGGCCACCAGGCCACGCCCTCCGGCCTCTACAACGCCATGATCCATCCCCTCGCGCCCTACGCCCTGCGCGGCGCGATCTGGTATCAAGGCGAGTCCAACGTCGGCCGCGCCGCCCAATACCACGAGCTCTTCTCCTCCATGATCACCGGCTGGCGCGCCAAGTTCGGCCAGGGCGACTTCCCCTTCTATTGGGTGCAACTCGCCAACTTCGCCGGCGGCAACCCCGACAGCCCCGCCTGGGCCTTCCTCCGCGAGGCGCAGACCAAGACCCTCGCCCTCCCCGCCACCGGCCAAGCCGTCATCATCGACATCGGCGACGTGCGCGACATCCACCCGCGCAACAAAAAGGACGTCGGCCGCCGCCTCGCCCGCCTCGCCCTCGCCCGCGACTACGGCGTGAAGATGGCGGACAGCGGCCCGGTCCTCGCCTCCGCCGAGCGCGAGGGCGCCGGCTTCCGCGTGAGCTTCACCGAGGTCCACGGCGGCCTCATCGCCCCGCTCAACCAGCTCTCCGGCTTCGAGCTCGCCGGCGAGGACAAGGTCTTCCACCCCGCCGAGGCCAAGATCGAGAAAGCCACCGTCCTCGTCACCAGCCCCGCCGTGCCCGAGCCCGTCGCCGTCCGCTACGCCTGGCGCAACGCCCCCGTCGCCGGCCTCTTCAACACCGACGGCCTCCCCGCCGTGCCCTTCCGCACCGACACCTGGTAAACTCCGGCGCCCGCCCGCGCCACTGCCCACATGGCGCGGGCGTTTTTTCCGCGCCATGCTCGCCCCTTCCCGCCTCGCACGCTCCCTGCTCACCGTCCGATCATGAACCTCACCCCCGCGCAGCTCGCCGCCCACCTCGACTCGACCAACCTCCGGCTCGATGCCACCGCGGCCGATATCACCGCGCTCTGCGCCGAGGCCGCCGCCCACCGCTTCGCCTGCGTGATGATCTACCCGAGCAGCGTGCCCCTCGCGGCCCAAGCCCTCGCCGGCACCGGCATCAAGATCGGCACCGTGATCGGCTTCCCCAGCGGCCGCTTCTCCACCGCCGCCAAGGCCGCCGAGATCGACGCCATGCACCTCGCCGGCGCCCACGAGGTGGATATCGTCATGAACTACGCCGCCCTCCGCGACGGCGACCTCGGCTTCGTGGACACCGAGTTGCGCGCCCTCGCCCAGCGCGCCCACAACAACGGCCAGCTCGTGAAGGTCATCGTCGAGACCTGCTACCTCGACGCCGACCAGCGCCTCACCGCCCTCCGCCTTTGCGAGGACGCCGGGGTCGAGTTCATCAAAACCTCCACCGGCTTCGGCGGCGCCGGGGCCAAGGTCGAGCACATCGTCGCCTGGGCCACCGCCCGCCGTGGCAAGATCCAGCTCAAGGCCTCCGGTGGCATCAAGACCCTCGCCGACGCCCGCGCGCTGATCGCCGCGGGCGCCGCCCGCCTCGGCACCAGCAACGCCGCCGCCATCCTCGCCGAATTCACCGGCGCCGCCCCCGCGGTCCCGCCCACCTCCGGCTACTGATCGTAGGGTCGTCGCTTGCGACGACCGCACCCGCGTTTTTCCCCGCACACGTCCGCTCCGGCCTTCGCAAGCGAACGCCGGCCACATTCGTCATTGGTCGTTCCATCGTTCCTTTTGGACGATGACTCCGCCTCGCCTCCTCGACCACATCGACCTGCGCGTGCCCGATCTCGCCGCCGCCACGCCCTTTTACTCCGCGCTCCTCCCCGCGCTCGGCTTCACGCTCCGCGTCGAGATCGAAGGGTGGCTGCAATTCGAAGCCCCGCCGTCCGCCCCCGCCGACGACGGCCCCACCGACTTCTTCGGCCTCACCGCCGACCCCGCGCACTCGCCCAACGCCACCCGCGTCGCCTTCCGCGCCGAATCGCGCGAGCGGCTCGACGCCCTCGCCGCCCTGCTCCCGCGCATCGGGGCCAAAAACATCGAAGGCCCCGGCTTCGAGGCGCCCGGCTACTACGCCGTCTATTTCGAGGACCCCTTCGGCAACCGCCTGGAAATCTGCCACCGCGCCCGCCGCTTCACCGCCGCCTAGGCCGAACGCCCACCATTCGTCATTGGTCATTGGCCATTCGTCATTCGTCATTTCATCGTCCGCGGACAATGACACCTCCTCTCGCTCCGCTCACCCTCGCCGAGGCGGCCAACGACGACGCGCTCCTCTCGTGCTTCCTCGACGCCATGGCCGCGAAGGGCCTTGAGCTCTACGCCGAGCAGGAGGAGGCCGTGCTCGAACTGCTCGCCGGCCGTCATGTGATTTTGAATACACCCACCGGCTCCGGTAAATCCCTCGTCGCCGCCGCCGCCCACTTCTTCGCCCTCTCCCGCGGCAAACGCTCCGTCTATACCTGCCCGATCAAGGCGCTCGTGAACGAGAAGTTCCTCGCCCTCTGCCGCGACTTCGGCCCCGAGCGCGTCGGCATGATGACCGGCGACGCCACCGTAAACCCCTCCGCCCCCATCCTCTGCTGCACCGCCGAGATCCTGGCCAATCAGGCCCTCGCTCGCGGCGACGAGGCCGCGCTCTCCGTGATCATCATGGACGAGTTTCACTACTACTCCGACCCCGAGCGCGGCGTCGCCTGGCAGGTCCCCCTCGTCGCCCTCGCCCGCAGCCGCTTCCTCCTCATGTCGGCCACGCTCGGCGACACCCGCCCGATCGAGCGCGAGCTCGAGCGCCGCACCGGCACCTCGGTCGCCGTCGTGCGCAGCGACCGCCGCCCCGTGCCGCTCAACTTCGAGTGGTCCGAGACGCCCCTCGCCGAGCGCGTCGAGCAACTCCTCCTCGAGCGCCGCGTGCCCGCCTACCTCGTGCACTTCACCCAGCGCGCCGCCGCCGAGACCGCGCAAAACCTCACCAGCCTCGCCATCTGCACCAAGGAGGAAAAAGCCGCCCTCGCCGCCGCCCTCGAAGGCGCGCGCTTCACCAGCCCCTACGGCCGCGAGCTGAAGCGCTGGCTGCGCCACGGCATCGGCGTGCACCACGCCGGCCTGCTCCCGCGCTACCGCATCCTCGTCGAGCAGCTCGCGCAAAAGGGCCTGCTCAAAGTTATCTGCGGCACCGACACCCTCGGCGTCGGCATCAACGTCCCGCTGCGCACCGTCGTCTTCACCCAGCTCTGGAAATACGGCGGCACCAAGGCCGCCACGCTCTCCGTCCGCGACTTCCGCCAGATCGCCGGCCGCGCCGGCCGCAAGGGCTTCGACGACGTCGGCCACGTCGTCGTGCAAGCCCCCGAATGGGTGATCGCCAACCTCCGCGCCGAGCAAAAAGCCGCCGCCGATCCCTCGAGGAAAAAGAAACTCGTCAAACAATCCGCTCCCGAGGGCGCGCTCGGCTGGGACAAGAAAACCCTCGAGCGCCTCCAGACCGCCGCGCCCGAGCCGCTCGTGTCGCGCTTCCAGGTCACGCACGGCATGCTGCTCCAGGTCCTCTCGCGCGAGGCCGACGGCTGCCGCGAAATGCGCCGCCTCATCGCCGACAGCCACGAGACCGACGCGAAGAAAAAGACCCACCGTCGCCGCGCCTGGCAGCTCTTCCGCGCCCTGCTCGAGCGCGGCATCGTATCCATCATTCCACGACAGCCCTCCGGCCGCCGCCTTCAGGTCAACCTCGCCCTCCAGGACGACTTTTCGCTCCACCAGACGCTCTCGATCTACCTCATCGACACCCTGCAAAAGCTCGACCGCGACTCGCCCGACTACGCGCTCGACGTGCTCACGCTCTGCGAGGCCATCGTCGAGGACCCCGAGCAGATTCTCCGCGCGCAGGTCAACCGCGCCAAGACCGAGGAGCTCGCCCGCCTCAAGGCCCAGGACGTGCCCTACGAGGAGCGCATGGAGAAGCTCGAGCAGATCGAGCACCCCAAGCCCCTGCGCGACTTCCTCTACGACACGTTCAACGCCTTCGCCGCCGCGCACCCTTGGGTGGGCAACGAAAACGTGCGCCCCAAGTCGATCGCGCGCGAGATGCACGAGCGCTTCATGGGCTTTTCCGACTACGTGCGCGACTACGGCCTGGAGCGCGCCGAGGGCCTGCTCCTCCGCCACCTCATGCAGGTCTGGAAGGTGCTCGCGCAGACCGTGCCGCAGTCGGCCAAGACCGAGCCCGTGCTCGAGCTCGAGTCGCATTTCGAGGAGCTGGTCCGCGGCATCGACCGCAGCCTGATCGACGAGTGGGAAAAACTTCAGCAGGTGGAGCGCGTTGTCCCCAACGCGCTTTCCGACGCCCCCGAGAAAAAACTCGGCTCCGCCGCCGCGCGCGATCTCACCCGCGATCCCGCCGCGCTGCGCCGCGCCGTGCGCACCGCGATCCACCTCGTGCTGCAAGACGCCGCCGCGCGCGACTGGGAGGCGGCCGCCGCGCGCGTCCTGCCCGACGAGGCGAGCGACGAGGCGCTCGCCGCCGAGGCCAAGCGCCTCGAAAAGCTCTTCGCCGCCCACGCGACCGCGCGCGACCGTTTCCGCCTCGACCCGGCGGGCCGCGCCGCCGAGCACACGCATTTCGACGAGGCCGAGCCGGGCGCCGCCGAGTGGCGCGTGGCTCAGATCCTCGTCGATCCCGCCGAGCAAAACGACTGGGAAGCCCGCTTCGTCCTCGACCTCCCCGCCACGCGTGCCGCAGCCCGCGTCGCCCTCCGCCTCGACACCGTGGCGGAGGTGGGAGCCGACTGACACCCCTCATCTTGAGCGCTCCGCCGCGCTCTCCCCTTGCCAAGCCCGGCGGCCGGGCGTCTCCTCCGGCCCCATGTCCCTGAGCTGGAACGAAGTTCGCGACCGCGCAATCCGCTTCTCCCGCGAGTGGTCCGCCTCCGCCGACGAGGAGCGCGACAAACAATCCTTTTGGAACGCCTTCTTCGACGTCTTCGGCGTGCCCCGCCGCTCCGTCGCCACCTTCGAGCACGCCGTCGCCAAACGCCCGCGGCTCCTACGGCTTCCTCGACCTCTTCTGGCCCGGCGTCCTCCTCACCGCCCTCCTCGCCCCCGCCGCCTCGCCGACTAAAGCCGCCCGCCGCAGATCCAAGGGAAACGCCGACCAAGGATGAATGGAGTTTTACAAATCTGCGCCTTGCAAAGCGGCTTTGCTATCATTTGATAGCAGTCGCTATGACCGTTCCCCATGCTGCGACGACCAAGTCCAAAGGAGCTTCACGCCAAGGTGTGCGAAGCGCTCGCGCATTTGGAGTCGGGCAGCTGGCAAGTGCTCAGCGACCCGCATTTGGTTAGCAGCTTGGAGGAGCTTGGTCTGGCGGATGAAGACGCCTTGATCGAACTTCTCATGGACCTCTTGGAATCCATACGCAGCGCAGGACCTCATCTCTGCTACGCGGGCGGAAAACCGCCGGCCAAGTCCTACGAGCCCGAAATAGCCGGGCTGGAGTTGTGGGCGTTCAAAGCCCCTCGGCTCCGCTCAAACCAAACCATCTATCTCAAGTTTGCCCTGAAAAAGGGCATGTATATCCATGTCAGTTGCCATGAAGACCGCCCGTAAACCCCGTCGCTTGGTTTGCCTGAAATGCGATGGCGAGACTTTTGCCGAGGCGCAGGGCGAGATTGCGCAGGAATTTCGCGGCGAAACCCTCCGCGTTTGCACGCCCGTGATGCGCTGCGCCGCCTGCGGCTGGGAAACCCTCGGCCCCGGTCAGGTGGACAAGCTTCGTGTCGCCACCGCCGACGCCTACCGCCGCAGGCGCGGATTGCTCGCCTCGACCGAGATTCGCGCCATCCGCGAGAGCGCCGGGCTCGGCCAGCGTGCCTTCGCCGCCGCGCTCGATGTGGGCGAAGCAAGCATCCCCCGCTGGGAATCGTGGCAAGTGCAGGAAGCCGTCTATGACGAGCGCATCCGCCGCTTTGCGGAGCGCCTGGCCCAGCGCCCGCTCCCAACCCTGAAAGTGTTGATCGAGCACAAGACCATGCCGATCGTGGGCAACTCATGGCAGGACGCGTTCTGGACGGTCATGGCCAAAGGACTGCACACGAACAGCCCGCAGGCTTCACTGCCGGGCATGGCGACCTTCGAACGTCGCACCATCGTCCATGCCACGCAGAGTTTCTCTTTGTCGGACTTCCCCGATCTCGGCGCGGAACTAGAAGATGACACCCTCTGCGCTCACCGTTGAACGGGCCTTTTTCACCCGCGTCGAGATCACGGCCTCGACCGAACCGGCGGCCAAACCCGCGCCCACCTTCGAGACAAGCGTGGCGGCGGGTGCCGACCCCGCCAACCCACGACGTTATCAACTCACCGTGACCGTAAAGCTGGCGGCAGACGCCACCTCTCCGACCGCCTACGTGGGCACCGTGGAAGCGGTGGGCTTCCTGGTCGTCGCCGAGCAATACCCGGCGGAGCACGTGGAGCGACTGGCGCTGGTCCACGGCAGCACGCTTCTTTTTGGCATGATTCGCGAAATGCTCTGCACCGTTACGGCACGCGGACCCTGGCCTATGTTCGTGCTCCCCACGGCCTCCTTTTCCGATCTGGTGCCGCCGCCTGCACCGGCATCACCGCCCGCAACTTCGTCTTGATACGAAACGCATGCCTCGGCGCGGCGCATACCCGCCCATCTCCCCGGCCTGAAACTGATCTCCCCTCGCGCCGCGCCGACATCGTGCGGCGGCGCGCGCAGGCTTGGCGGATGTCCTCCCCCGCCTCCGCCCTCCCCGACTGCTTCTACTGCCGCAAAGACGAGCGCCTCGACGCGCTCATGCTCGAGGTCGCCCCGCTCCAGGTTTCCACGCTCTACCTCTTCAAGGAGCAAACCTACCACGGCCGCTGCGTCGTCGCCTACCGCGGCCACGTGAACGAGCTCTTCGAGCTGCCCGACGCCGAACTCGCCCTCTTCACCCAGGATGTCGCCCGCGCCGCCAAGGCCCTCAAGGCCGCCTTCGATCCCGCCAAGATCAACTACGGCGCCTACTCTGACAAGATGCCCCACCTCCACGTCCACCTCGTGCCGAAGTATGTCGATGGCCCCTCCTGGGGCACCACCTTCACCATGATGCCGGAGCCCAAAAAACTCCTCTCCGACGCCGACTACGCCGCCCTGATCGCCAAGATCCGCGCCGCGCTCGGTTGAGCCTCCGCCCAGCTCGCCCGCCCTCCGCCCCCACAATTTCGTGTCTTTCGTGCCTTTCGTAGTTAACCCAATCCCGCTCCCCGAAGTCCGCTGGGGCATCCTCGGCTGCGGCGACGTCACCGAGGTGAAAAGCGGCCCCGCCCTGCAAAAATGCGCGGGCTCGCGCCTCGTGGCCGTGATGCGGCGCGACGCCGCCAAAGCCGCCGACTACGCCCGCCGCCACGGCGTGCCCCGCCACTACGCCGCCGCCGCCGCGCTCTGCGCCGACCTCGAGGTCAACGCGATCTACATCGCCACCCCGCCCGGCTCCCACCTCGAGCTTGCGCGCCTCGCCGCCGCCTCCGGCAAACCCGCCTACATCGAGAAACCCTTCGGCCGCTCCGCCGCCGAGGCCGACGCGATCAACGCGCTCTTCGCCACGGCCGGCCTGCCCGTCTTCGCCGCCTACTACCGCCGCGAGCTGCCGCGCTTCGTGAAGGTGCGCGAGCTCCTCGCCGCCGGCGCCATCGGCCGCCTCCAAGGCGTCGTGCTCCGCCACGCCTCGCCCCCGCCGCGCGACAACTGGCGGCTCGACCCCGCGCTCTCGGGCGGAGGCCTCTTCTACGACCTCGGCTCGCACGCGCTCGACCTGCTCGACCACCTCGTCGGCCCGCTCGCCGACGCCACCGGCCACGCCGCCAACCGCTCCGGGCAACACCTCGCCGTCGAGGACACGGTCGCGCTCGCCTTCCGCACCGCCGACGGCGCGCCCGGCGTCGGCCACTGGAACTTCGCCGCC
>JAUWBD010000086.1 GCA_030605125.1 Verrucomicrobiota bacterium
GGCGGCGATCAAGCGCCTCAACCGCCGCGCCGAGTTTGCCCTACGCACACTCGACTACGTCGCGGCCCGGGCTCGGCTGGCGGGCCTCGAGGCGGACGCGGCGCGGATCGATGCGCTGTGGCGGCTGCTCCTGCTGAACCATTTTCACGACATCCTACCTGGCACCTCGATCCCGGAGGTCCACGACCGCGCGATCCGCGAGCTGGGCCAGGTGGGCGACGAGGCGAGCGCCTTGGCGCGGGGCTTGTTGCTGGCGCTGGCGGATCCAGGCGAGGAGTCCGTGTCGATCCACAACACCCTGAACTGGCGACGCGACGCCGGCTGGATCCCGGCCGAGTCGCCGGTGCCGGCGGGCGTGCCCTCGCAGGAGGTGGAGACGCCCTGGGGCGAGCGGCGGCGCGCGCTCGCCGGGCTGGCCTTGCCGCCGCTCGGCGCGGCGCTGTTTGCGAGCGACGGAGAGGCGCCTGACGCGGGTGCCACGCCCTTCGGTTTCGGAAACAACGAACTCATCAGCCCGCATGCCCGGCTGCGTTTCGACGCCGAGGGGCGCATCGTCTCGTGGGTCGATCTCGCCTCGGGACGCGAGCTGCGGAGCGAGCGCGGAGGTCCGCTCAACACCTTCGTCTTCGGCGAGGATATGCCGGCGGAGTGGGACAACTGGAACATCGACGAAGACCTCTCGCTCAAACTCGCCCCGCTTGCGCAGGCCGCCGAGTTCGAGGTCGTCGCCGACGGTCCGTTGCAGATGCGGCTGCGCCGCAGCCTGGCTTTCGGGCGGCGCTCGCGGCTGACGCAGGATATCGTGGTCCACGCGCACAGCCCGCGGGTGGATTTCGAGACGATGGTGGAGTGGGACGAGCCGCACCGCTACCTCGGCGTGGAGTTTCCGCTCGCGTTGCACGTGCCGGCGGCGCGGCACGAGATCCAGTTTGGCCATCTGCATCGCGTCACGCACCGCAACTTCGACGAGGACCGCACGCGTTTCGAGGTGAGCCAGCACAAGTGGACTGATCTCTCCGAGACGATCTTTGGCGTGACGTTGCTCAACGACGGCAAATACGGCCTCTCCGTGCTTGGCGGCCGCGTGCGGCTCTCGCTCATGAAAGGCGGCGGGCATCCCGATCCGCGCGGTGATCGGGGGCGGCATTGTTTCACGTATTCGTTGCTGCCGCACGTCGGCGGATTCTCGGTCGAGTCGGTGGTGCGCCCGGCCTACGAGCTCAACACTCCGCTGCTGGTGCATTCGGGACGAAGCCGGATCGCATCTCCGCTGCTCGCGGATTGCGAGCCGACCGCGGTGGTCGAGGCGGTAAAGCCCGCGGAATCGGGCGAGGGCGTGGTGTTGCGGCTGTATGACGCCGCCGGTGCGGCCTCGCGCTTGGCGATCACCCCGTCCGGCGGGCTGAGGTTTGCCGGCGACTGCAACCTCATCGAGGACCCGGCGGAGCCGCGCGAGTGGTGGCAGCCCTTTGGGATTCGCACGGTGCGCTTGCGCGGCTCGGGCTAGGGAGTGCCGCTCCGCGGGCTTTAGTCGGAGTCGGTGCGGAAGGGGGCGGCGGGGAAGCCGGCGGCGTTGAAGAGGTTGACGGTCGGGTTGGAGGCCCAGGCGTGGCGCACGGCCTGCGGCTCGGGGACGGCGGGCGACCAGACGACCACCGTGTCGCCCTCGATGCGGGCCTCGGCCCAGTGCCAGCGCTCGCCCGGCGTGCCGCGGACGGCGAAGCCTTCGAGTTGGCTGCCGGGGCTGTTGCGCTTGAGCGGACGCATGACGCGGCTCGGCAGGCTGAGGTGGAGGTGCTCCTCGGGGACGGGGCGGGCGACCAAGCCGCCGCCGAGGTGGTCGAACTCGAGACGGAGCTTGTCGCCCTCGCGGTGGACGGCGCGGAGGGTGGGACCGGAGTGGATGACGTCGCGGCCGTAGTCGTGGGCGAGGGCGAGGGCGGCGAGGCGCTCGCCGGGCGTGCGTTTATCGAGCGGATGCACGTCGCCGGATTCGCCGGTGTCGATGATGACGGCTTGGCCGGTGCGCGGGAGCGAAAGTGCGGAGGCTTGGGCTTCGCGGAAGGGCGCCCAGCCGCCGGGCGGGTTGGGGTCGGCCGTCTTGCTCATGAAGGCGGGCAACTGGCACCAGTAGAACGAAAGGTCGGGATGGCCCCACCGGGCGCGCCAGTCGCGGATCAAGGCGGGGAAGGCCTCGCGGTAGAGCGGCGGGTTGTCGGCGTTGGCCTCGCCTTGATACCAGATGACGCCGCGCAGGCCGTAGGGGATGAGGCCGTGGATCATGCCGTTGTAGAGCGAGGCGGGGAGGTTGAAGGGGCGGAGCGGGGCACGGAGGCGCGGCGGCATCTCGGCGCGCGCGGCGGCGTCGAGGGGCGCGAAGGCGTGCTCCGTGCGCCAGAGCCAATCGCCGGAGAGCGAGCGACCGCCGGCGTTGAAGTGGCCGGCGTTGATGCCCGATTCGCCGAGCGGAGCGTAGATGCGGATGGCGAGGACGTGCGTGCCGGCGGTGACGTGCTCGGCGGGCACGCGGTATTCGCGCCGGGCGTTGAAGCGGCTGCGCCCGTCGCCGTCGAAGGTCTCCCAGGTGCGGCCGCCGACGCGGACGCCGTTGAAATAGACGGTGTCGAGGCCGACGATCTCGTCGATGTCGAGGCCGAGCGGCTTGCCGGCGGCCTGCTCGGGCACCTCGACCTCGCGGCGGATCCAGAGGATGCGCTCGCCGGGGAGCGGACCGGGGAGGCGGACGGTCTGCCAGCCGTCGGCATCGGGCGGCGCCGAGGCCGAGGCCGGCTCTCGCGTGAAGGCGGCGAGGTCGGCAGGCGCGGTGGGGCGATCCTGACGGCCATGCTTGGCGAGCCAGGGCTCGAGGCGCGCGAGCCAGGCGGCCTTGGTGGCGGGGAATTCCTGGAAAGTTTTGCGGTCGGCGGCGGTTTTATCCGCGAGGCCCGGCAGCGCCTGGAGCGCCTCGAAACTCGTCCACGCCTCGATGGGGGAGCCGCCCCAGCTCGAGTGGATGAGGGCGACGGGCACGCCGAGCTCGGCCTGCAGGCGCTGGCCGAAGTAGTAGGCGACGGCGGAGAAGCTCGGGGTGGTGCGCGGCGAGGCGGAGGCCCAAGCGCCGAAGACTTGCTCGTGCGGCTCGGTGAAGGCGCGGTTGCCGACGTTGAAGGTGCGGAGGAGCCGGTTTTCGGAGGCGGCGATCTCCTCCTGCGTGCCGCTGACGCGCATGGGCTGGGCCATGTTGGACTGGCCGGAGGCGAGCCACACCTCGCCGACCAAAACGTCGGAGAAGGTGATCACGCGGCCGGCCTCGGCGGTGAAACGCAGCGGTTCGCCGACGGGCGTGCGACGGGCGTCGGTGAGATCGAGCGCGGCCTGCCAGCGTCCGTCGGGGCCGGCCGTGGCGCTGGCGGAGACGCCCTCCTCGCCGGCGCGGCCGAGGCGGATGGTGACGACCTCGCCGGGCCGGGCGCGGCCCCAGACGGGCGTGGCGGCGGAGTGTTGGAGCACCATGTGCTCGGAGAACAGCGCGGGCAGCGAAAGCTCGGCGGGCAGGCGAGGGGTGAAGGCGAGCGTGGCGGTGGCGAGGCCGAGCATGGCGAGGGCGCGAAGCGGTGGCATGGGGACGAGAGGCGGGGCGAAGGGGTTCAGGTGTGCGCGGCGCCGTGGCCGATGCGATGGGCGGCGGCCTGGGCGAGCAGCGCGAGCTCGGCGGCCTTGAAGGCGTGGCGCTGGCTCATCGCGTGCTCGGTGCGGTGCAGGCAGTCGAGGACCAACTCGCCGAAGAAGTGGAATCCCAGACGCCCGCTCACGTCGAGGTGGTGCTCGCCTCGCGAATCGGCGATGAGGACGTGTTGACCGCCGGGGCCGCGCGCGAGGTCGAGGCCTTTGCGCAGCTCGAGGTGGCCGCGCTCGCCGAGGAGGACGGTGCGGCTGTCGCCCGAGGCGGAGAGGGCGTCGGGGCTGAGCCAATCGACACGCATGAAGTGGGTGGCGCCGTTGTCGCCGAGGAGGCCGGCCTCGCCGTAGTCTTCGAAGCCGGGGAGATCGGGGTGGGCGTGGTTGGCGACGAGCGCGTGGGTGACGCGGGCGTCGGTGGCGCCGGTGAAGGTGAGGAACTGTTCACACTGGTGGCTGCCGATGTCGCAGAGGATGCCGCCGTAACGCTCGCGCTCGAAGAACCAGGCGGGGCGCGCGGCGCGGTGGAGGCGATGGGGGCCGAGGCCGAGCACCTGGAGCACGCGGCCGATGGCGCCGCTCGCGACGAGGTCGGTGGCGAAGAGGGCGGCTTCCGAGTGGAGGCGCTCGCTGTAGAAGACGGCGTATTTGCGCCCGGTGCGGGCGACGGCGGCGCGCGTCTGCTCGAGCTGCGCAAGCGTGGTGAAGGGCGTCTTGGCGGTGAAGTAGTCCTTGCCCGCTTGCATCACCTCGATGCCGATCGCGCTGCGCGCGTCGGGGATGGCGGCGGAGGCGACGAGGGCGACCTCGGGGTCGGCGAGGATTTCGGCACGGGAGCGGGCGAGGCGTGCGCCGGGAAACCTGGCGGCGAAGGCGGCGGCTTTTTGCGCGTCGGCGTCGTGCACCCATTTGAGCGTCGCCCCGGCGGCGACGAGGCCCTCGCACTGGGCGTGGATGTGGCCGTGCTCGAGGTGGCAGGCGGCGAAAATGAACTCGCCTGGGGCGACGACGGGACGGGGCGTCTGGGCGGGCAGGAGATCGGCGTAAGGCGAGCGGGAGTGCGGGAGCGCGTGGAGACTCATGGGTGAAGCGGAATAAAAACGGCCCCTCGCGCAGGAGGGGCCGGTCGGTGCGCGGCGGGCGACGGCAGAGTCTCAGCGCGTGTCGGGAAGAACCACGCTCACCGCTTGGATCCACGGGCCGGGAAGCGGGTCGGGGGAGAACTTTTTGAGGATGACGCCGCTCCACTCCTTCTCTTGGTCCACGGGGATGTCGATGTTGACCGGCCGGTTCTTCGGCGCGTCGGCGGGGATGGTGAGGTTGCCGAGGGGGGTGTTGGCCGCTCCGGCGATATACACGGAGTAAAGCGCGACCTTCTCGCCGGTGTTGAAAACGGTGACGCGGATCACGGCGCGGCCGGGAGGCGTGGGCCGTCCCATCCAGTAGGTGACGAAGCCCCACTGGTTCATGGCCGCGCCGATCCGGGCCACTTCCGTGTGGGCGATGGTGCGCGTCTCGAGCACTCCGGCGGCGAGGGCCTTGCCGCCTTCGCCGAGGTGGGCGGCGGAGCCGTCGAGGCTTTGATGCACGGTTTCGGCCCGGGTGAGGGCGCAGGTCAGGAGCAGCACGGCAGATACGAGCAGGGAGCGGGATGTCATAGGGAAGTGGTTAAATGTATCAATAAAGGACAAATAAAACCGGCGCAGGTAACCTCCGCCCCGGTGGCCGGGGCGGGGGTGGCGGGGCGAGGTTCGGGCTTACTGGAGCACGAGCTCGGCTTCGTGCCAGGTGACGTTGTCGGGCAGGTCGAGTCCGCCGTTGGTGTAGCTCAAGGAGCGCGACTGGCCGGCGAGGCTGCGGGGGCGGGTGAAGTGGACACGCCAGCTTTGATCTGGTTTAGGGGCGGCGAGGCCGTTGACGCGGGTTGCGGCGGTCGCGCGTTCGTTGCCCGAGGCGTCGCGGTAGGTGCGGCTGATGATCAGGTGAGCGCTCTCGGCGATGGGCTTGTTGTCCTCGGAGACGAGGATCACGGTGGCGTGGCCGCTGTTGCTTCCGAGGACGAGGCGCGGGAGGCCGGCGGGGGCGTTGGCATCGAGCCTGCCGGAGAAGGCCTCGGCGCGCGGGCTGCTGACGGTGAGCTGCTGGCGCACGGTGTCCTTGCGGATCTGGTTGGTGTCGGAGACGAGGGTGGCGGGGGCGTCGGTGGACATCCAGTTGGCGGTCGCCTGGCTCGAGGGCACGGGGCCGAAGGCGCGGCGGAGCGAATACACGTTTTGCCAGCCGGGGCGGAAGGGATGCTTGCTCGCCATGAGGGCATTATAGTTATGCCGGACTCCGAGAGGCTCGTCCGCCCACCACGAGCGCACGGTCCCGGAGGGGGAAACCAGGCGGCGGGTGAAGATCCGCGAGGTGGTGCGGGCGTGGTCGAGGTAGATGGCGTCGCCAAACATGTCGCCTTGGCTGCCGGCGTGGGTGCGGGCCTCGGAGGTGTGCCAGCCGTGGTTGCCGACATAGCGGTGGCCGTGTGCCCAGGAGAACCAGAGGGCGCCGCTCCAATCGTGGAAGCTGCCGTAAACGGCGTTGGCGAGATGGAAGGAGGGGCGGTGCCGCCGCTGCTCCGTGGTCGCGCCGGTGTCGCCGACCTTGAAGTTGATCTCGGCGACGACGTAGGGCTTGTGCACGGGGTTGCCGCGCGTCGTATCGACGAACAGGTCGTGAGCATGCGAGACGACATCGTAGGGAGTGGCCGTGTAGGCGTGCTCCTCGACGAGATCGGAGAGGGACTCCTTCATTTTGTGGTGCGCTTCGCCGCGCCACAGGTTGGTCACGACGATCGGCTTGGTGACTTTGAGTTCGTCCCGGATGAAGGCTTTCGTGCGCTCAAAAAAACTCCGGTCGAGCTCGCGCAGGAACCGGTTGCGCTCGACGGCGTTGCCAGGCGAGTAAACGGGGCTGCGGGCGAGGTTGTTGGCATCGGAGAAGGTGTTCCATCGGGACTGCAACTTCTCGGCGAAGTAGGACGTGTCGCCCGTGAACTTGTTCTCGTTCACGACCGAATACTCCGACGACTGCTCGTTCATCAGCTCGATGTAGAGCACCTGCGGGTCGAAGCCGTATTCGTAGTTGGTGTAAGGGTTCTTGTAGGGGGCCGCGCTGGAGACGAGGAACTTGCGGGCGAAGTCGCGGAAGATGAGTTCGGACCGCTCATCGATCATCGGCAGCATGACGAAGAGGTCGCGATTATCGTCGAGCAGATTGAGGGCTCGGACCGCATCCTTCCAACGTTGTCGATCCGTCGGATCACCGGGGTGAATGGTCCAGTCCTCGGGCTTGATGCGGCGGCTGGCGTGGAGGCTGGGGATGAGGTGGATGCCTTCTTCACGGAGCTGGGCGTTCAGGAAGTGGTATCGATCCCAAGCCTCCAGGTCGGGGTTGAGCGTCGTGCTCGTCAGACGGGGGTTCGAGTGATCGAATTTTGAGAGCGCTCGCACATCGTCGATTCCGGTGCCGTTGGTGTCCGTGGCGTCGCGGTAGTTGTGGTGCGGCCGCACGACGTTGATGCCGAGCGAGGCGAGGTTGGCGGCGATGGCGGGCGCCTGATGTTTCGGGGGATAGAACGAGACGAGGTTGGTGCCCCAGAGATAGTGGCGGTTGCCCTCGGGTGTCTGATAGTGGCGGCCGTTGATGGTGAGCGGATCGATCACTTTGTGGAGCCGGATCTCGTCGAGATAGACCTGCGTCGCGGGGCGGCCGGTGGTGTCGCAGCGGAGGTGGAATCCGATCACGTTGGCCCAGTTGAACGCGGCCTCGGTGTATTGGCCGGTGGCGGGGTTATAGACGGCGGCGCGCTGGCTGGGGAAGCGGCGGAGCGGGATGCGGACGAAGGTCCACTTGTTGGCGAAGTCCGCGGGCTCGAGCACGTCGCTGAGCCGAAGGGTGGATTCGATGCGCTGTGTCGAAGTTTCCGAGATGAGGCTGATGTATAGGTGCGTGTTGGTGGTGTTGGGGTTGATCCAGAACTCGAGCGCGGCGGTGGTGCGGCGCGCGGAGAGGTTCACAAACTCGAGCGCGGTCTGCTGTTTGTTGGTGAAGCGACCGCCGGCGACGTTGCGGGCGACGCCCGCGGGGAAGTTGAAGCGCCAGGATTTTAGTCCGTCGATGGGCGGGGGCTGTTGAATGTGGGTGTCGCTGGTGGCGCCGCCTTGGTGGAAGTCTTTGCGGGTGGAGGCCAGTTCCTCGGCGAAGCCGGCGCGGCCGTAGATATCTCGCAACACGCCGGAGGCGTGGGCGGTGGCGGAGGCGAGCAGCACGAGGGCGAGCGCGGCGGACCGCGCGGCTCGTTGCAGGGTGAGCGGCAGGGGCATGGGGGTAGCAGGGGTTCGGGGGTTGAGGGAGAGAGGCTCCGACGACGCTGGCGCACTGGGCGCAGACGATCGGTGGCCCTGTTTCCAGTGAGTGTAGTTGTATTAAAAAAAGACAAAGTCAAATTCCATGATCTCACGCTGCCCGGCAAACGCGGGAGCTGGATCGCTATCGAATTGCCGAAAGCGAGTCCTGACTGGCGCGAGCCGGGGCCGGGGCGGGCGCGGGAGTGAGGGCGAGGGCGGCGTCGGCGTGGCGGCGGAGGTCGGCGGCGTCCTCGGGATCGAGGCCCTCGGGCACGTAGCGGGGCGGGGCGGAATCGGCGTTGAAAAGCGCTCGATACCAGACGGCGGCGGCGAGGTAGCGGCCGGCGAGGTTGGCGTGGAGGGCGTCGAGCGCGAAGCGCTTGGCGCCGGTCGTGGCGTCGGTGCGCCAGACCCAGCCGGTGTGCAGACTGCCGCGTTGGTCGGGCAGGGCGTCGGGCGCGGGGTTGGCGAAGTCGAAGCTCGGATCGGGCGTATAGGTCCAGCGCGGGGTCTGGCGCGCGAGGTGCATGGCCTCGCCCGAGGGCAGAAGGCGCAGGCCTTTCTCGGCGGCGAGCCAGGCGTAGTTGGCGCGGAGCTGCTCGTGCATGACGGCAGGAGTGAAGCCGTCGCCCTTCTGGAAGAGCGCGTGGTCGTCGCGGTAGGCCCAGGTCTGGTGGATGACGATCTCGGCGGTTGGGGCGAGTCGGCGAATCGCGGCGATGAGTTCGTCGGCGTGGGGCTGGAAGGTCTCGCGACGGAAGCTGCCGGTGCTCACCTGCTGGATCGTGACGACGTCCCAGGGCAGGAGGGCGAGGGCCTCGGGCAGCGTGAAGTCGCGGCGCTCGCCGGTAATCGGGTCGATGATGTTTTTGTAGGCGCGGCCGGCGGGGTCTCCCGCCTCGGCTTCGCGCAGGTGGCGGGCGTGGCGCTCGAGCGAGCAGCCGCCGATGTTGGCGCGCAGGTAGATGAGCTCCTTGCCGCCGGCCCGCGCCATGGGGCGAAGCTCGACGAGGGCGTTGTCGGCAAAGCTGTTGCCGATGGTGAGCAGGCGCAGCGTGTCGCGCTCGGCGGCGAGGCTGAACGGAGCGAACAGCGTGACGGCGAGGACTAGCAGCGTGGCGAGGAAGGGGCGGCGGTGCATGGGGGAGAAGGGGGAGGCTATTTGATCCAGCTCGGGGTGGAAACGCGGGCCCAGGTGAGGCCGCAGTCCCAGGCCTCGAGCCCGGGGTAAACGACTTGGGGCTCGGCGGAGGCCCATTCAGGTTTGATGGCGGAGGCGGGCGAGGCGAGCAGCTCGTCGAGCAATGCCGCCAGGGTGTCGAGGCGCGCGCTCAGGCCGCCGTAGCGGCCGTCGAGCACCTCCCAGCCGAAGGGGCGGTAGAATGCATGCCAGCGCCGACGGTGGAGCGAGTGGAGCTCGGCGAGGGCCGCGTGCAGAGCGGGGAGGGCCTCTTCGCGGAGCATGCGTAGCTCGGGCAGGCGGCGCTCGCGGGCGGCGGGGCGAAGGCGGAGGTGCAGGTCGGCCTTGAGGGTGAGCACGCGCGCGAGTTGCCGGGGAAGATCGAGGCGCGGCTCCGGCGGCAGCGCGGCGGCGAGGCGAGCGTAGTGGTCGGGCAAATACGCGGGCAGGGAGGCGTCGAGGAAGCCGAGCACGGGATCGTGCCAAAGCAGCCACTTGGACAAGTTGCCGTGGCGCGGCAGCGGCTCGCCGCCGGCGGAGGCGGGGCAATCGAGGGCGCAGGCGGCGAGCCAGGCGGCGAAGTCGCCGTCGCAGGCGGCGCGGAAGTCGCTCGCGAGCAGCTCGGGCGCGGCGGAGCCCCGGTGGACGAGGGTGGCGAAGGCCTGCACGCCGGCGAGGGCGGACGTCGGGTCGCACTCGGCGCCGTCGTCGCTCCAAAGCGTGGCGATGACCTCCTCGCAGCCGGCTTCGCGCGCGGCGGCGAGGCCGGGGGCTAGGGTGGCGAGCGCGGTGGGCAGGTTGGCCCAGAGGCGGTTCCAGGTCCAGAGGCCGCCCGCGAAGACAGGGCGGCGGCCGAGGGCGCGGTGGCGCTCGAACATGCGCCGGTAGTGCGCGGGGTCGCTGTGGTAGTAGTCCCAATAGACCACGGCCAGATCGGCGGGAAGATCGCGGGCGGCCTCGGGGTTGGCGTCGGCGCCGTAGTAGTCGCGGGTGGGCGAGCCGAGGCGGAAGAACATGTCGCTCCAGATGAGCGGCTCCAGCTCGCGCTCGCGACAGAGGGCGAGCACGCGGTCGAGGTGGCGGCGCAAGATCGCGTGGCCCGGCTCGGGGCGGTGGCGCAGGAGGTGGCGGCCGGTGCCGATGCCGGCGGCTTCATCGAGCCCGAGGTGCACGCGGCGGGAGCGAAAGGGCGCGGTGGCGGCGTCGAGGATGCGCGTGAGCAGCGGCAGGGTGGCCGGGTGCTCGGCGAGCAGGATGCGCGGCGTGTCGGCGAGGTCGGCGTAGGCCGGCCATTGCAGGATCTGCTCGAAGTGGCCGAGCGTCTGGATGCAGGGAACGATCTCGATGCCGAGGGCGTGGGCGTGATCGTCGAGCGCGCGGAGATCGTCGGCGGTGTAGCCGCCGCGGAAGTAGCCGATGAAGGGCTCGCCGGGAACGACGCAGGTGTCCTCGAGGTAGAGGTAGAGCGTGTTGACGCCCATGAGGGCGAAGCGCGTCAGCCACTCGCGCAGCAGCTCGGGGCGAAACACGCCGTTGCGCGAGGCGTCGAGCAGCACGCCCACGCGGCGGTGCGGCGCGATGGCGCGCGTCGCCGCCTCGGGGCGGCCGGCGAGGGCCTCGGCCATCAGGCGACCGAGGGCGTGAAAGGCGTCGCCGCGGCGGGCGGCGTGGATGGCGACGGTGTCGGAGCCCGGGATGATCGCGAAGTCGGCCCCGCCGGGCGGGGGCGTGGCGGAAAACCGGACGGGTTTTCCGCGTGGGCAGAAACGATCGGGGAAGAGGGCCGCAACGCTGCGCAGGCCTTCGGCGAGGGGGCCGGCGCGGTCGGGATCGAGACGCCAGACGGCGGGGGCGGCGGCCATCGCGACGGAGCTTCAGTCGATCAACTCGACCCGCAGGCGGAGGAAGCGGCGCGGAGCGGAGGCGAGCGCGACGGTGTCGGTGACCTCCACCAGCTCGTGGTCCTCGCCGACCGGCGTGACGGTGGGCGTGGCGCTGAGCGGGGTCCAGGTGACGAGATCGGCGGAGGCCTCGACCCGGTAGTTCACGTCCTCGCGGCCGCCGAGGGGGCGGACGTAGGAGAGCTTGAGGAAACCGGCCGCGGGCTCGGCGCGCGGGGCGAGGGTCTGGCGAACCTGGGCGGAGGCGTGGCGCGGGAGTCCGAGGGCGTAGCGGAGGAGGTTGGGCCAGCCGATGCGATCGGGATCGGCTGCGGGGCCGGAGACGGCGGGATCGGCGAGTTCGGAGGAGGAGAACTCCTCGGCGAGCCAGGCGTCGAAGCTCTCGCCGGGGGCGGCGGGCGGCAGGAGCGTGAGCGTGGCGGAGCCGGGGGCGGCGACGATCCAGGCGGCGTTTGCGGCGAGGGTGCCTGTGAGCGTCACGGGGTCGTTCGCGGCCTCGGGCGTGCCGGTGACGGGCAAGCGCACAAAGCGGCGGCCCGCGGGGAGGTTGACCGCGGGCACGCTGACGCCCGGCGCTCCGGACGTGTTGACCTGGATGAGGTGGTTGGTGGCGAAGGGCTCGGTGGAGGCGACCCAGAACTCGGCCTCCGTGTAGGGCGCGGCGACGGGCGAGGGGGTGGAGGGCGCGATGACAAGCAGCGGCTTTTTGTCGGCGGGGTTGGGCAGGCCGATCAGCTCGACTCCGTTGTTGGTGGCGAGGATGGCGAGCACGGCTTCGGACTGGTCGGGGCGCACGAGCCAGTCCACGTCGCCGGAGTAGCCGGCGGTGTTGGCGTTTTCGCCGAGCGGGGCGGTGGTGAGCACGATGGAGGCCTGGGCGGGACCATTGGTGAGATCGATGACGCGGGCGTTTTCGTTGCCCGGGCCTTGGAGGTAGGCGGCGAGGTAGGAGCGGCCGCCAAACTGGAGGTAGGCGAGGGCGTTGGAGGCGACGGGGAGAATCGCGGGGTCGAGCGTGGCGAGGAGCGCGCCGGTGGAGGAGTGGAGGGTGGCGGGGAAGCCGTTGCCGTTGATCCAGAAATTGGAGGATGGGCCGGGGGAGAGCGGGGCCACATCGGCCTGGCCGCCGGCGTTGGTGATGCCGCCGAGGGTGACGAGGGTCGGCGAGGCGGGCCAGGTGCCGTCGGAGTTGATCACCCAGCGCAGCACGGCGGTGGTGGTCGTCGTGCCGCTGGAGGCGGGGGCGTAGAGGGTGGCGGTGCGGGCGGCGACCGAGCCGACCACGGTGATCTTGTCGCCGAGGCGGTGGGTGGAGCCGGTGTAGTCGATGATGCGGGTGGGGGCGGAGGCGGCGCCGTTGCTCCACTGATAGACGCGGAAGGCGGTGGTGGAGGCGTTGGTGGTGAGGTTGGCGGCGAAGAGCACGCCGTCGTCGCTGAATTCGACGTCGTTGGTCGTGTAGGTGCCGCCGGTGATGCCGCTGCGGTTGATCGAATCGAGCGGGGCGCCTTCCTCGAGGGTGGTGATGAAGCTGTTGGTGGCGCGGTTCATCAGCGCGAGGCGGGGCGTGCCGCCGACCAGGCCGAGGGCGAGGCCGCGGGCGTAGCTGTTGGTGGCGGAGAACCAGTCCCAGGTGCCGAGGGTGCCGTCGGCGGCGGAGACGCGCCAGCCCCAGAGCTCGGGGTCGTTGCCCACCGAGATCACGGAGCCGGTGTCGAGGCCGGCGGCGGAGGCGCGGAGCACGCCGTAGCCGGGAGCGGCGGAGGAGACCACGCCGGAGGTAGTCACGGAGCCGATACCGGCGGCGGTCCAGGCGACGGCGGCGGGCGCGAGGGGGAAACGCACGCCGGCGTGGTCGGTGGCGAAGACCTGCGCGGAGGCGGCGCCGTCGAGCGGCAGCTCGATGACGGCGGGCTCGAGATCGAGCGAGGCGACGCGCTCGGCGAGGGGGATGTCGGTCTCGACCACGATGCCGTTGGCGACGAGGCGCTGCGAGCCGTCGGCGGGGGCGTTGCGGAGGGCGTAGTTGAGGCCGGCGACCAGGGTGGAGGAGCCGCCGCCGTCGAGGTTGAGGGCGTCGGTCGAGCCGAGGGCGAGCATGAGGTCGGCGAGCTGCGCGAGGGTGACACCGCCGCTCTCCGTGCCGCGGTCCACCACGACGAGCTGCAACCTGCGCCCGGAGGTGACGCCGACGGCGGTGCGCGCGGCGAGTTGCAGCGCGTGGCTCACGCCTTCCGCGCCGGAGAAGTCGGGCGGATAGGAGTAGGCTCCGCCGGTGAGGAGGCGCGGGCCGCCGCCGATCATCTGCGTGACGGGGCGCGATTCGGAGGAGAGCTGCGCGGTGATGCGGACCTGTTGCCCGACGAGGAGATTCGCCTCGACCCAGGAGCGCAGGCCGCTGCTGGCGGAGAGCAGGTAGTGGCCGGCGGGGACGCTGATCGTGCCGCCGCCGGAGAGGATGGAGACGACCTCGTAGTCCACGGGGGCGTTGATCCGCGCGGGGCCGAGGGGCTTGAGCACGATGTCGCGCACGTCGGCGGCGGCGGAGCTCGCGACCGTGGGCCCGTGGTAGGGCGTGAAGAGGATAAACTGGTTGGCGGCGCGGCCGGTGTTGGCGCCGTGGAGCGGGTGGCTCTGCTGGGTGGCGAGGCTGAGCACGGTGCCGCCGGAGACGTAGTTCACGCCGAAGGAGACCTCGCGGCTCTCGGTCAGGACGAAGGTCGAGCGCACCGCGGAGGACACGCCGCCGCGCACGACCTGGCCGTTGTGCACGGAGGCCGAGGTGGTGCCACTGGAGGTGAAGTCGAAGTAGTCGCCGTTCACCGCGGCCACCACGGCGCCGGTGCCTTTCTCGCCCTGCTGGCGGGCGAGGGCCTGCACGGACTTTCGGCCCGAGGCGTAGATGTCGTTGGCGGTGACGCCGCGGATCTGCACGCGCGGATCGTCGAGGTCGGCCTCGGTGACGTGGGCGACGAGCGGGGAGGCGCCGCCGCGGACGAATTTTTGGTAGGTGACGCCGGGGCCGAGGGTCTCGTTGACCGTCTCGCTGAAGCCGGGAGGGAGCGGCGCGGAGAAGAGCGGGGCGGAGGCGGCGAGGAGGAGCGCGAGCAGGCGGGGCGGCAGTTTCATGGGTGGTTTAGACGAGCGCTCCGCGGGCGCGGAGGGATTGCTGCAGGGAGGGGATGTCGAGAGAGCGGACGCAGCGCGTGCCCGAGGAGGCCGCGATGGCGGCGGCGGTGCCGGCGGCCTCGCCGATGGCGACCACCTGCGGGGTGATGCGGATGGCGGCGTGGGCCTCGTGCGTGCAGTCGATGCAGCGCGAGGCGATGAGCAGGTTGCGGATGCCGTGCGCGCAGAGGCTGCGGTAGGGGATTTCGAAATACGCGCCCTCGGCGAGCTGGCGGAAATCGGTGCCCTCGCCGCGGGGATTGTGGATGTCGATGGCCCAGTTGCCGCGCACGACGGCGTCGGGGAAGCGGACGGGGCGCATCAAGTCCTCGCCGGTGATGGTGTAGTCGCAACGCACGCGCCGGGTCTCGCGCACGCCGATGTGCGCGGCGGTCTCGCTCACGCGGGCCTGGGCAAAGCCGGGGATGTGGCGCCGCAGGAAACGCGCGACCTCGTCCACCTGCCGGCGGCCCTCGATCATGGCGGAGCTGACGTCGCGCACGCGGGTGCCGTCGCGCCCGATGATGCGGGTGGTGTTGAACACCCACTGGCCGGGGACGGGCATGGGGCTGAGCAGGACGTTTTCGCGCGGCACGGTGACCTCGCCGCGGCGCTTCGCCGCCTGCCAGGCGCGGGCGAGGGAGGGGTCGTCCACGCAGGCGGCGGTGGCGGCCGCGTCGTCCACGCCGTCCATCTTGAAGATCATGGTCATCGGCTGCATCTCGCCGTCGCTCTCGCGGCCGGCGGAGACGGGCACGCCGGCGAGCGCGGCGATGTCGCCGTCGCCGGTGGCGTCGATGAAGAGGTCGGCGGTGATGACGCGGCGGCCCTCCTTGGATTCGACGACGACGCCCCGGATCTGGTCGCGGTCGCGCAGCACGGCGGCGGCGACGAGGAAGAAGTAGGGGACGACGCCGGCCTCCAGGATCATCTCGTCGAGCACGACCTTGAGTTTCTCGGCGTCGTAGGTGCCGCCCCAGCCGTGGGGGCGGCGGGTCGGGGCGCGATGGGATTTGGTGCGCCAGTCGTAGGGATCGTCCCGGCCGGCGCAGCGCCAGCCGCCGTTTTTCTCGAGGCGGGTGACGATCTCGTGAAACACGCCCTTCACGTGCGGGTAGGGCATGATCGAGCTGAGCAGGCCGCTGGTCCAGGTGCCGCCGAAGGCGCCGAAGCGCTCGACCAGGACGACCCGTGCTCCGGCGCGGGCGGCGGCGAGGGCGGCACCGACGCCCCCGGGCCCGCCACCGAGGACAAGCACGTCGGCGTGGTCGAGGACTTCGAGCTGGCGGGCGGGCTCGCGGAAAACGGGGACGGGGGGCGCGTGAAGGGTTTGCATGGAAAAGGGGGAGGCCCGCCGGCCGCGGGGGGACCGAACGGGCGGGGCGGGCGCGACGGCGCGTCGTGCCGGGGGCGGATCAGGCGCGGGCGCGGCGACGCGCGGCGGCGAAGCCGAGGGCGCCAAGGCCGGCGAGCGCGGCGAAGGACCCGGGTTCGGGGATGGGGGCGAGGTTGCTGGCGCGGAGCCCCTCAACGAAGGCGGCGTCGCCGGCTCCGTTATACACGCGGAAGTCGTCGAAGGCGCCGGTGACGAAGCGGGTGGTCGTGCCGGGCAGGCCGCCGATCATCAGGCCGTTGCTGACCACGCCGCTGTTGGCGGAGGTGGAGAGCCCGACCAAACCGACCTGACTGGCCGCGGAGTTCTCGGTGCCCACATAGAGGCGGGCCTCGCGCGCGTCCGGATCGGTGAGGTCAACCGAGACCGCGAGGAAGACCCAGCTCGTGGCGTTGACCGATACGCCGGTAAAGGCGGCGCCGCCGCCGTTGATGTCGAGGGTGAGGCCGAAGTTGTTGATGCCAAAAGTCCCCTCGGCCGGGGCGGAGGCGCGCAGGCCGAAACCTCCGGTGGCGCCGGCGCGCACGATGCGATCGAGCGCGGCGAAGTTGGCGGCGTCCGAGCTGTCGAGCTTGAACCAGATCGAGAAGGTGAAGGCGGTGAGGTTGTCGAGGCGGCCGTCGAGACCGGTGACGCCGGTGGGCGTGCCGGTGGTGTTGGTGGCGAGGACGTAGGAGCCGGAGGTGGTGATGCGCAGGGCGCCGTTGGAGTGGCCGCCCGGGCTGTCGCCGGTGTAGGTGACGGTGCCGGCGCTGCCGAAGCCGCGGCCGAGGACATCGTTGATCGTGCCGGCGGAGTTGGGCTGGGCGGGGCTGGTGGTGCCGACGATGTTGCCGGAGGAGGCTTCGTCGAAGTTGTAGCCGAGGAGGAGGGTCTGGGCGGGGAGGGATGCCGACAGGCCGAGCGCCGCGGCGCCGAGCAGAGTGCGAATGCGATTCATGTTGGGTGTTGTTTTGGGGATGCTCCGGGAGACGCGACGGCGTGCCGGACGGTGCCATCCTAGCGGCCCGGGCGGTTTTCAACTATCGCACTTCGGGCCAAAATTTATCACATTTCTTGCAGCCGCTCCGGCGGCGGGGGACCGGAGACCTGGCCGGGCCGGATAAAACGTATCTAAAACGTGAATACGAGGGCGGCCGTCAATCGGCGGGCACGGAGAACGTGTCGATGACGTCGCCCTCCTTGGTCACGACCTCGAGCAGGCGGCGCGGGCCGTCGAGGGTGACGAGGACGACGTGGTGCCGGGCGGCGGCGCGGGCGAGGTAGGGGCGGGCGAGGTCGGGCTCGCGGAGGCCCACGCCCCAGGCGCCGTCGCCGACATAGACGATGCCGTCGGCGGAGGATTCGCCGGCGCGCAACGGGTGGGTGCGCTTATAGGCGTGGTCGTGGTGCTCGAAGGCGAGACGCACGCCATGACGCTCGAAAAGCGGCACCCAGTGCTCGCGCACGGCGGCGCTGGCGCGGCCTTCGAAGGGGCGCACGGAGGGATAGGCCGGGACGTGGTAAACGGGAAACACGTGGGGGCGGCCGGCGCGGGCGGAGAGTTGTTGCGCGAGCCAGGTCGTCTGCGCGCCGACGATGCGGGTGGCGTGGTCGGTATCGAGGATCACGAGGCTGAGGTAGTCGCCGAAATCGAGGACGCCGTAGCCCGGTTCGGCGGGGAAGGCGAACTGGCGGTAGTAGTAGGGCGCGTCGCGGGTGGAGGCGCCGCGGCCGCCGCGGACCTCGTGGTTGCCGATGGCGGCGACGAGCGGGATGAGGCGGCCGTCGGGGGCGCGCATGGTTTGGTTCCAGACATCCCACAGATCGAACCAGCGGTGGACCTTCTCGGGCAGGCCGTCGGCGTAGGCCCAGTCGCCGCCGACGACGGCGAAGGCGGGATCGCGCCCGGCGACGACCCGCGACATCTGCTCAAAGGCGGCCCGACGGCCCATGAGGTCGCCGCCGACGGCGAAGCGCAGGGGGGCATCGAGCGTGGCGGGCAGGGTGCGGAAGCGCTCGATCGTTTCTCCGAGGCCGACGAGGCGGAATTCGTGGTCGGTGCCGGGAGAAAGGCCGCGCAGCTCCACCATGTGGACGCGCCGCGGAGTGTCGGGCCATGGCCGGGACCAGCCGGTGGCGGCGAGCCAGCGCGTGTCGCCGACGGCGCGGTATTCGATCAGGCTGTCGGCCGCGGACGCGTCGGTGTGCCAGTGGACGACCTGCGTGGTGGCGGGGTCGTTTTGCCAGGTGAGGTAGAGGGCGAGCGGAGCGGCGACGACGGCGGACGCGGCGGCGGAACAAAGGGCGAAGACAACGCCGAGCACGCGGATGGCGCGCGAATCAAAGGGCGAGCAGGCCGCGGTCGGAGTGGAGTTCATAGGCCGTAGCATGGATTTGGATACGCGCCACGCGGTCGGGCGAGGCGGCGGGCGGGATCACCTCGACGCGGATATCGGGGCCGACGAGCGCGGTCTCGACCACGCCTTCGCGCGAGGTCGTGACGACCGGGGCGGACCAGGCGGGGGCTTCGAGGCGGAGCAGCACGCCGAGACGGCGCCGACGCGAGGAGCTGTCGAGCGGGGTGAAGCGGAGGTGGTGCTGCTCGTCCCAGGGCAGATTCTCGAAGCGGCGAAGCGGCGCCGGATCCCACCCCGACGAGGTGCGGAACCACGCGTCGCCGTGGTGGAGCACATGGCCGGTGAGCGAAGCTTCGCCGCGCTCGACGCGGAAGCTGCGCGCGGTCTCGTCCACGACGAAGGGGGACCAGGAGTGGGCGTTCCACTGGAGGGCGCCGGCGGAGTCGGACGGGAGCTCGACGTCGTCGATCAGCAGGAGGCAGCGGGCGGACTTGAAGAAGACGACGTGGCGGCGGCAGCGGGTGAGCAGGCCGGGGTAGCTGGCGTCGGCCTCGCCGAGGAGCGAGACGATCTCTTCGGACTCGGTGGCGGCGACGAGGGAGCCGACGGCCTCGGGAGAGCGGAGGCGTTGGCCGGCGTCGGCGAGGGTGAGGCAGTTGTGGGACTTGGTATGCCAGACCCAGTGGGAATGGTGGGGCGTGGCGTAGCCGTCGTAGAAGCCGCTCGGCATGAGCAGCACGCGGCCGGCGACGTGGAGGATGAAGTCGAGATTGGCGGCGTGGGAGTGGCTGATGGAGCCGAAGGGCGAGGAGCGGAAGAAGAAGGCGATGTCGCGCGAGGGGTTGTCGGGCGCGGTGCGCAGGGCGGCCCAGCCGGCGGCGGGGAAGACGGCGAGCGACGAAGCGGCGGAGGCGGGCGCGGCGGACGTTGTCCCGACCAAAGGTCCCGGTGCGAGCAGGCGGAGAGGGTGGAGGCCCTTGAGGCGGCGCTCGGCGGGTGCGGCGTGGCAGCGAGGGATCTCGGCGCGGAGCGAGTCGATGTAGGGGGCGTAGCCGGGCGTGGCGGTTTCGCGGGCGATTGCTTCGCAGACGTCGGCGTGGGCGCCCCAGAAGACGTCCCAGCGCTCGTTGTGGTCGCCGAAGCCGATCCACTCGGCGTAGGCGGGCCAGAAGGCGCGGCGCCAGGCGAGGTGGCCGCGCCAGAAGGGGCGTTGGTAGAGGTCCACGCCGACGCCGCGCTTCAGGGCGGAGGCGAAGAGCGACATGATGCCGACGTAGGTCATGCCGTAGGCGGGGCCCTCGGCCCAGGCGCCGTCGTCGCCGGCCCAGACGGGCCAGACGCCGCAGAGCACCGGGCGGAGAAACGCGAGCCACTCGGCGGATTCGGGAATCTCGTGGTGAAAGGCGAGCGAGAGCAGGCCGAGCAGCACGATCTGGCGGCCGGCGTGGGAATCGAATTTCTCCACCCCGTAGATGCCCTCGTGGCGGATGTGCGCGAAGGTGGCGACGCCGCGGGCGCGGAGGCAGGCGACGACGCGGGCGCGCTCCTCGGCGGAGAACGCGTCCCAGGTCCAGTCGGCGGCGGCGGCGCCATACCAGAGGATCGACATGTGCGCCTCGTCGTTGGCGGAGAGCGAGGTCGAGCCCTCGGGGTCCCAGGCGGCGACGCTGAGCACGCGCTCGCGGGCGGCGCGGGCGTAGTCGGCGCGGCCGGTGGCGAGGTGGGCGAGCGCGAGGGTTTCGGCGCCTTTCATGAAGCGGCGCGAATCCCACATCGCGGAGAGGAAGCCTTTCAAAAAGGCGGAGTGGTCGCGGGCGGGGTCGGCGAGCGGGGGCGGCTCGGGGAGGTGGTGCGGCTCGGCCAGAACCTCGTCGGTGAGGCGGAGGGCCTCGGCGAGGGCGGCGGGTCCCCGCCGGGAGTGCGGGGCCGGACGCTGCGAGGGAGACAGGCGCGATGTCGGCGGCGGGCTCGGGCGGCCGGGCGGCGGGGCGGGCCAGAGGGGGCGTTCGGGGGCGGGCGCGG
>JAUWBD010000146.1 GCA_030605125.1 Verrucomicrobiota bacterium
CTCCTGCAAATCAAAGGGCTTTGAGATAAAATCGTCCGCGCCGCTGAGGATACCCGCGAGACGGGCCTCCCGGTCGGAGAGCGTGGTGAGGATCACCACCGGCATGTGCGCGAGCGAGGGATCGGCGCGGATGCGGCGGCAAACCGCATAGCCATCGAGCCCGGGCAGCACCACGTCGAGCAACACGAGATCGGGGTCGCGCTCGCGGGCGAGCTGGAGCGCCGTCTCGCCATCCATGGCATGAATGAACTCGTAGCCGTCCCCCCTCAACGCGCCCTCGAGGAGGGCAAGGTTCTCGGCTACATCATCAACAAGAAGAACTCGCGGCACCATGACGTTGGAAAAAATCGGCCGTTGATCAGGCACAGGCGGCGAGCAGACGGGGCTCGCCCATCAGACCGCTCTCGAAGGCATGGCGGGTGAGCGCCGCGACGGAGTGCAACCCGGTCTTTCGGATCACCGCGGCACGGTGGCTGTTGACCGTGCGCACGCTGATGCCGAGGCGATCCGCGATCTCTTTGGAACTATGGCCGGCGGCGACCATCCGGAGGACTTGGCGCTCGCGCCCCGACATCGACGAACCCAAATCATCCTCGCGCGGCGAGCGCACGATGCTCTTCACCAACTCCGACACCGCCGGCCCGAGATAAGGCTTTCCGGCCGCGACCGCTCGAAGCGCGTCGGTGAACTCGCCAAACTCCGCGGTCTTCTCAATGAAGCCCGCCGCGCCGGCCCCGAACGCCTCGTGGACGGCGAGCTTGGTGGTGTTGGCCGAAAACACCAGGACACGGGGCCGCTGCGGCCGGTTTATTATCTGTGTCAGCACCTGCTGGCCGATGCCGTCCTCAAGCATCCAATCCAGTATCACCAAGGAAGGGCTAAGCGTGCCGCATAGGCGGACCGCCTCGCTGGCGGAGGCACACTCGCCGACGACGCTGAACCCGGGTATCGAGCCCACGTAAGCCGCCAGCAACTGGCGAATTGCGGTCTGGTCCTCGACGAGCAACACGGTCGCCGAAACGCCCAAGGGAACAGCAGCGAGTGAAATCATATTTCTTTCACTGTATCGGGAGCCTCGCCGATTCCCCATGGGTATTGATAACTAATTCACACGAAATGTCCCCATGGACGCAGCCGGGAAATTCCCGGTGCTTGAGTCGGATCGGCTGCACGCCCGGCGGCACCAACTCCATTAGTTTTGGTTTCAATATAAACTTGCATCATTAGTGCCATTTATATGCATCGGCTTCAGGTTTTAAAGCAACACATTGGGCAAAAACTTGCTAAAGATAGGTTCATATGAACCTACTGACTCAACCCCAGCAACATGCGCTAAGCGGCGCGCACCGTGCGCCGCACAGGTCGAACGCCACGGCAGGATCAGCGCTGGATTGGAAGCACCCTTGCCGCCGAAGAGCATCCAGACGCCGCGCCGCCAAGCCCCTCATCGGCGAAATGCTTGCACGTTGCGATCTCTGGCTCCCTCCGGTGATGCTGGAGGCGATGATTGCCGCAGCCGCGTGCACGCTGGCCGCCTTTTTTTATCTCGTGATCACGGAGCAGCCTTATGCGCTGGCGCTCTTGCCGCTGGCGACCGCGATCCTCATCGGCGTGGGGCTTAAAATCTGGGTCAAAGTCAACGAGTTGTTCATGACGCGACCGGTCGTCGTGCTACTGGTGGCCCCGATGGCCTTGGCCTGCGCCGGCGTGGCGGGAGGAATCCTCGCGTTTGGAGACGACTTCGAGCCCCCCCTGTCGCTTCCAGCCCGGGCGATCGTCGTCCTGCCGCTCTGCCTGTTCGTCCTGCGGGCGGTGCTCTGTATTTGCAACGCGCGCTTCGCCCCGCGTCTGGACACCGTGCAATTGCGCATGAAGCCAAACAACGACCACTTGGCGCACAAGCTGCGGGATACCCTGCGATTCTGGCTCGAGTAATACCAACGGCTGATACCCGTCACCCGATGGCTTCGGACTTTTCAACGCAAAGGTCGTCTTCGGCCCAGAGCGGTCCGTCCCTGCACGAAGTCGTGACTCTGTCTAAAATGCTCTAACTGTGCACAAGCGTGCCGACCGGCTCGCCGTGCACGGCGCGGGTGATGGCGTCGGGCGCGTGGAGATCGAACACGAGGATGGGCATGTTGTTGTCGAGACAGAGCGAGAACGCGGTGCTGTCCATGACGTTGAGCCGCTGCTTGAGGCAGTCGAGGAAGGTGAGGCTGTCGTAGCGGACGGCGTCGGCGTGCTTCTTCGGGTCCTTGTTGTAGATGCCGTCCACCTTGGTGGCCTTCATGATGATGTCGGCGCGGATCTCGGAGGCGCGGAGGGCGGCGGTCGTATCCGTGGAGAAATACGGGTTGCCGGTGCCGGCGGCGAAGACGACGACGCGGCCCTTCTCGAGGTGGCGCACGGCGCGGCGAAGGATGAAGGGCTCGGCCACCTGGTTCATCGGGATGGCGGACTGCACGCGCACGTTGACGCCCATCTTTTCGAGGCAGTCCATGATCGCGAGGGAGTTGATCACCGTGGCGAGCATACCCATGTAGTCGCCGGTGGTGCGATCCACGCCGCGCTGCGAGCCGGTGAGGCCGCGGAAGATGTTGCCGCCACCGATGACGACGCAGACCTCGATGCCGAGATCGTGGACCACCTTCACCTGGCGGCAGATGTCCTCGAGGATTTGCGGGTCGATCGGATCGACGCCTTTGCCGCGGAGCACCTCGCCGCTGAGTTTCAGCACGATGCGCTTGTATTTGACGGTGGAAGGCGTGGCCGGACGGTCGCTCATGGTTGCAGCGTAGGAAAGCGGGGCGCGCGGCGGCGGGTCAAGCGCGGCGGGGGCGCAAGCCACCGGCGTAAAGGACCGGGGCGGAGGCGGAAACGGGGGTGAGGGAGGGCGGGTGGGTGGCGAGCGGTGCTTGACGACTCACGGTCACCACGCGGCGGGCCCAAAGCCCCCGCCCTACCTTCAACCCAACAACAGCGCCACCTGGATGCCGGGACCGTGCACGCCCTCGATCAGGATGCCCTCGACGTCGGCGGTCTTGGACGGGCCGGTGCACCAGACGACGTTCGGATCCTTCGGCAGCGCGGCGATGGCGGCCGGCAGGTCGAGATGGATCTGCGCGCGGCGCAGCACCGCGATGTGCGTCCAGGGCGCGAGCGCGGCGAGACGGCTCGAGGTCGCGGCGTCGGAAAGCACCACCGTGCCGGTCTCGGCGATGGCGCCGACGGCGGCGGTGATGCCGAATTGGTAGTCGTCCACGCGGGCGCGGTCGAAGGTCGTCTCGACCGTGAAACCGCCCGCGGCGTCGAAAGCGGGGCGCAGCTCGGCCCAGAGCGCGGGGTCGCAGTAGCCGCGACGCCAGTCGCTCTTGGTGAGCAGCGCGATGAGCTCGGCGACGGAGGTGAGCGGGGTGCCGTTCACGCCGGCGAGGCGCGCGGAGAAAAGCGTCCACGCGTCCACCGCGCCGCGGGCCTCGCGCATGACGACGAGCTCGCGTTCCCAATCGGGCAACGGCGCGCGCTCGGGCAGCGGCGCGAGGGCGGCTTTTACGCGGGCAAGAAGGGTGTCGCGGGCGGAGGACATGAAGCGGAGGCTTTAGGTTTTTAACGCAGAGGCGCGGAGGCGCAGAGAGGAGAAACCAAGGAGGGCGTTTTTCTAGGATCGGCTTCTCCGCGTCTCTGCGTCTCTGCGTTGAACAAAAGGATTATTTTTTGGCGCGGTCTTTCATCCACTTCCGGAAGGCGCCGCCACGCCACGCGGGGAGCGTGCGGTCGCGCAGCCAGGTCTGCATCGGCGGCACGGGGATCAGGCTCTTCGGCACGTAGTTGAGCGTGTGGCCGGCGGTGAGCGAGGTGCGCCAGGCGAAGGGCTGCGTGGCGAGCAGCGACCACGCGCCCATCGGCGGCGTGCCGGCGGCGGCGTTTTTCGCGCCGGCCTCCTTGCCGCGGGCGCGCAGGCGGAGGAGCAGGTCGGGGATGGGAATGTTGACCGGGCAGACCTCGTTGCACGCGCCGCAGAGCGAGGAGGCCTTGGGCAGGTCGGCGAGTTCGGGAAAACGCTCGCCGGCGAGGAGCGGCGAGAGCACGGCACCGACGGGGCCGGGGTAAACGCTGCGGTAGGCGTGGCCGGAGGCCTGGCGGTAAACGGGGCAGACGTTGAGGCAGGCGCCGCAGCGGATGCAGCGCAGGATCTCGCGGCACTCGCTGGCGAGCGCCTCGGTGCGGCCGTTATCGACAAAAATGACGTGCATCTCCTCGGGGCCGTCGGGCTGGGCGGGCGAGCGCGGGCCGGAGATGAACTCGGTATAGACGGTGAGCTGCTGGCCGGTGCCGGAGCGCGCGAGGAGGTTGAGGTAGAGGCCGAGATCGGTCTCGCGCGGGAGGAGTTTTTCGATGCCGACCATCGCGATGTGGCACTTGGTGGCGGCGAGGCAGAAGCGGGAGTTGCCCTCGTTGGTCACGAGCACGAGGCGGCCGGTGTCGGCGGTGACGAAGTTGGCCCCGGTGAGGCCGACGTCGGCCTCGAGGTATTTGCGGCGCAGGTGGGCGCGGGCGCGGCGCGTGATCGTCTGCGGGTCGTCGTTGTAGGCGCCGAGGCCGTGCTTCTCGAAGGAGGTGGCGATCTCGCGACGGTTTTTGTGGATGATCGGTTTTACGATGTGCGAGGGGTGGTCGCCATCGATCTGGATGATGAACTCGCCGAGGTCGGTCTCGACGCACTCGACGCCGTTTTTGCCGAGGTAGTCGGCGAGGTGCGTCTCCTCGGAGACCATGGTCTTGGCCTTGACCATCTTCTTCGCGCCGCGGGCCTGCATGATGGCGAGCACGGCGGCGTTGGCCTCCTCGGCGGTGGAGGCCCAGTGGACTTTCACGCCGTTGCGCTCGAGGGCGGCGGCGGCGGCGGGGAGCAGCGTGTCGAGGTTTTCCACGACGTGCTGCTTGATGTTGCCCGCGAGGCGGCGCAGGTGGTCGGGGTCCGGATAGTGGTCGAAGAGGACGGCGGTGCGTTTCTCGTGGCCTTTCTTCGAGCCGTCATACACGGCGGCGCGCGTGTCGGGGCGGAGCTTGGCGGCGAACTGGTCGATTTGCTGGAGGGCCATGGCGACGGGGCGAACGAGGCGAAGAGTCAGGCGTTTTTCAGGGCGTCGCGGAGTATCTGGGCGACGTGGAGGGTTTTGATCGGCTTGCCGTCTTTCTCGGCGAGGCCGCCGAGGTGCATCATGCAGCTCATGTCGATCGAGGCGAGCACGTCGGGCTGCGCGGCGCGGATGTGTTCGAGCTTAAGCGTGCCCATGCCTTTCGAGACGTTGGGAAATGACACGGAGAAGGTGCCGCCGAAGCCGCAGCATTGTTCACCTTCGCCGAAGGGCACCACCTCGATGCCCGCGATGCTGGAGAGGAGCGCGAGCGCGGCCGGGCCGGTGCAGGTGCCGCGCGAGTGGCAAGACCGGTGAAAGGCGACCTTCGCCTGATAGCGGCCCGGCCAGGTCTTCACGCCGAGACCGTGCACGATGAAATCCACCAGCTCCCACGCGCGTTTGCCCAAGGCCTCGATCTCCGGCAGGTCGGGCTGCTTCTCGAACTCGAGCGGCGCGCCATGAAACATCATCGCGGCGCAGGAGCCGCTCGGCACGATGATCGGCAGGTCGCCGGCAAACACCTTCGCCGTGTGGCGCACCACGCGCCGCGAGGCCTCCCAGTCGCCGCCGTTGAAAGCCGGTTGCCCGCAGCAGGTCTGCCCCTCGGGAAACTCCACCGTGCAGCCGAGGTGTTCGAGCACCTCCACCGTCGCGCGCGCCACGTCGTCGTAAAAGGCGTCGCACAGGCAGGTGGCCATCATTTGCACGCGTTTGCCGGCGGGACGCGAAGACGGGGTGATCAGGGCGGATTGGGCGTGGGCCATGGAGGAGGCGTAAAGCCGCACCATGCCCGCTCCCGCGCCCGCTCGGCAACTCTCAACTTGAGAGAACCTGACGCCTTTTGGTAGATTTTGGTAGATTTCGGCTTCCGGTCGTTTTTCCTAGGCCTTCGCCCATCTTCGCCCTTTCTCCCGCCATGCCCTCCGCCCTTTACCTCGCCGCCGTCGATCTCGGCGCCACCAGTGGCCGCGTCATCCTCGGCACTTGGAAAAACCAAAAGCTCTCGCTCCGCGAGGTGCACCGTTTCCCGAACGCCTTCCAGTCGATCGGCGCGCACGATTACTGGAACATCGCCGGCCTCTGGGAGCAGATCCAGACCGGTCTCCGCGCCGCCGCAGCCGCGTTGCCGAAGGGCGCCACCCTCGCCTCGGTCGGCGTGGACACCTGGGGTGTCGATCACGTGCTGGTCAACGACACCGGGCGCATCGTGTATCCAGTCCACGCCTACCGCGACTCGCGCACCCAGGCCGGCCTGAAACGCCTCGGCAACACCCGCGCCGCGCTGGAGCGCGTTTACGCCGCCACCGGCATCCCGAATGTTTTCTACAATGCCTCGCTCCAGCTCGAGGAGACGGTCGCCTCCTGCCCCGCCGTCACCGACCTCGCCACGCGCTGCCTCTTCCTGCCCGACTACTTCAACTTCCTCCTCAGCGGCCGCATGGCCAACGAGCTCACCATCGCCAGCACCTCGCAGCTGCTCGACGTCCACTCCGCCGACTGGTCGCGCGCCGCGCTCGACCATTTCCGCGTGCCCGCGCAGTGGTTCACCAAGCCCGTCCTCGCCGGCGCGAAACTCGGCCGCGTGAAAAATTTCCCCGGCCTCGAAAAGACCCAGGTCGTCGCCGTGCCCGGCCACGACACCGCCTGCGCCTACGACGCCATGCCGGCCTCGCCCGACGGCACCGATCTCTTCCTCAGCTCCGGCACCTGGTCGCTGGTCGGCTTCGAGAGCGACGCACCCGTGCTCGGCCCCGACGCCCTCGCCGCCCGCATCTCCAACGAGCGCATCGGCGACGGCCGCTACCGCCCCCTCACCAACGTCATCGGCCTCTGGCTGCTCGAGGGCACGCTCAAGGACTTCGCCTCGCGCCCGAAATCCGACGACGAGTGGGCCAAGCTCATCTCCGCCGCGGAAAAACTCCCCGCGCCCACCGCGCTCCTCGACGTCACCGACCCGTCCTTTGCCAACCCGAAGTCGATGAAGGCCGCGATCGACGCGCACCTGAAGAAGCGCCGCCTCGCCGCGCCGAAAAACCTCGCCGGCTACGTGCGCCTCATCTGCGCCTCCCTCGGCCGCGGCCACGCCGACGCCAAGGCCGCCTTCGAGCGCATGAGCGGCCGCACCTTCAAGCGCATCCTCATCGTCGGCGGCGGCTCGAAAAACCGCCTTCTCTGCCAGGAGACGGCCGACGCCTGCGGCATCCCGGTCGTCAGCTTCGCCCTCGAGGGCACGGCCGTCGGCAACATGGCCCGCCAGCTCATCGCCCTCGGTGGGGTGAAAAACTTGCCCGCCTTCCGCGCCCTGCTCGCCAAAAGCCTCAAGCAAACCACCTACACGCCCGGGGAACGCCGAGCCCCAGCCCGGCATTCATAACCTTTGCCCGACCCGCCCCCGCCCCGGCCCGCCGCAAAACCCGCGGTGGGCTTTTTCATGTGCGCTATTGGCGAAACGCCGCCAACCCTCAATAACGCCCCGCGTCCGCTTCCTGCTCCGTCCCCGGCCCGCCTCCAGCTCCGCCACCACGATGTCCTCCGCGCCCACTCCCCTCGCCCACCTTCGCCACGACCTGCGCACCCCGATCAACCAGATCCTCGGCTACAGCGAGCTGCTCCTCGAAGAGGCGGCCGACGCCGGCCACGCCGCGGCCTACGGCGACGATCTGCAAAAGATCCGCCACGCCGCCAAGCAGCTCCTCAACCTCATCAACCAAAACCTCACCGACGAGCGCGTCTCGCTCCACGCCGCGCCCCTCGCCGCCGGCTCCGGCACCGCCGCGCCCTTCGCCTTCTCCCGCGGCACCCCCGCCCTCGTCGCCGCGGACGCCGCCCCAGCCGCCCCCGCGCTCGATGTCGCCGCGCTCCTCGCCGCCTCCGCCGACGAAGCCTCCGCCGACGCCCCCGCCGCCGAGCCCGGCCGCATCCTCGTGGTGGACGACGACCCCGCCAACCGCGACGTGCTCTCCCGCCAGCTCGCCCGCCAGGGCCACACCACCGCCGCCGCCGAGCACGGCGAAGCCGCCATCGCCCGCCTCCGCGCCGAGCCCTTCGACCTCGTGCTCCTCGACATGATGATGCCCGTCCTCGACGGCTTCTCCACCCTCCGCGCCCTCAAGGCCGACCGCGCCCTCCGCCACCTGCCCGTCATCATGATCTCCGCCCTCGACGAGCTCGCCGCCGTCGTGAAGTGCATCGAGCACGGCGCGGAAGATTTTCTCCCAAAGCCCTTCAACCCCACCCTGCTCCGCGCCCGCATCGGCGCCGGCCTCCAAAAGAAACATTTCCGCGACCAAGAGGCCGCCTACCTCCGCACCATCGAGGAGACGCAGACGCGCCTCCGTGCCGAACTCACCGAGGCGGAAAACTACATCCGCTCGCTCCTCCCCGCGCCCGGCCTCTGCCGCACGATTCCCGTGGACTGGCGCCTCGTGCCCTCCACCGAGCTCGGCGGCGACTCCTTCGGCTACCACTGGATCGACGACGACCACTTCGCGCTCTACCTGCTCGACGTCTGCGGCCACGGCGTCGGCGCCGCCTTGCTCTCCGCCGCCGCGATCAACGTCCTCCGCGGCTCCTCACTCCCCGACGTGGACTTCCGCGATCCCGGCCTCGTCCTCGCCTCGCTCAACAACGCCTTCCTCATGGAGCGCCAGAACGAGATGTATTTCACCCTCTGGTATGGCGTCTGGCAGCCCTCCACGCGCACGCTCCGCTTCGCCGCCGGCGGCCATCCCCCCGCCCTCCTCGTGGGAGGGGCGCCGTCCCCGGCGCCCGCCGCCGACGCTGCCACCCCCGCCGAGCCCCTCGCCGGCGCCGGCATGGTGATCGGCGGCCTCGAGGGCATGTTCTACAAGACCTTCACGCGCCACATCCCCGGCCCCGCGCGCCTCTACCTGCTGAGCGACGGCGTCTATGAGATCACCCGCGCCGACACCGGCGGCATGTGGAGCCTCGACGAGCTGCGCGAGTTCCTCGGCCGCCCCCGCGCCTCCGACACGAGCGATCTCGACTCGCTCCACGCCCAGGTCCGCGCCCTCCACGGCCCCGGCCCCCTCGACGACGACTTCACCATCGTCCGCTTCGACCTTTAACTGACGCCCCGCTCCCGCCCCCAATCATAAATCACAAATCATAAATCATAAATTTCCCCCGGTGCACCGCTCCCTCCAACTCCGCCTCCTCGGCTGGTTCCTCCTCGTCGCCGCCCTCGTCGGCCTCGCCCTTCTCGGCGGTTACCGCAATCTCCGCCAGACCGTCGAGGCCGACCTCGAGGGCGACATCGCCCAGCGCACCGCCCAGGTCCGCCGCGACCTCGTCACCACCCACGCCCTCTACCTCGAGCGCGTCCACACCGCTATGCGCGTCCTGCGCGACGCCACCGACCAGCTCGGCTCGGCCAACATCGCCCCGGGCGACGCCACCGATCGCGTCGGCGGGCGCGAGGTCCCCGTGCTCCGCTTCGGCCTCACCCCCGTCGCCAACGACTTCACCGTCGTGGACCACGCCGTCTCCCTCGTCGGCGGCACCGCCACCATCTTCGTCCGCTCCGGCGACGACTTCGTGCGCGTATCCACCAACGTCCTACGCCCCGAGGGCGGCCGCGCCGTCGGCACCATCCTCGACCCCTCCGGCCCCGCCATCGCCGCCATCCGCTGCGGTGAGGCCTACTACGGCGTCGTGGACATCCTCGGCCGGCCCTACCTCACCGGCTACGCCCCCGCCGCCGACGCCTCCGGCGAGATCGTCGCCATCCACTACGTCGGCTACCTCATCGAGGAGCTCGACCGCATCGGCGACCACCTCGCCGACGCCCGCCTCCTTGGCTCCGGCTTCTTCGCCCTCGTGGACCGCCAGGGCCAGCCGCTCTTCCACACCAAGGACGCCGATCCCGACCTCATCCGCTCCGCCGCCGCGCGCTCCGCCTCCCTCGCCTGGGACGACGACTCCGGCTGGTCCTGGCGCGCCGAGCCCTTCCCCCTCTGGCGCTTCACCCTCCTCTCCGCCTATCGCCCCGACGAGGTCCATCGCGAGACCTGGAACCGCGTGCTCCCCGTCTTCGGCTTCATGGTGCCCCTCATCGTCGCCGCCCTCGCCCTCGGCTACGTGCTCGCCCGCCGCCTCTCCACCGCCCTCGCCGAGGCCGAGCGCCTCCCGGCCGAGGCCCGCCGCCTCGCCCTCGTCGCCGCCCACACCTACAACGGCGTCATCATCACCGACACCCACGGCAAGATCACCTGGGTGAACCCCTCCTTCACCCGCCTCACCGGCTACACCCTCGCCGAGGCCGTCGGCCGCCACCCCGACGAGTTTCTCCTCGGCCCCGACACCGACCCCGCCCTCCTCGAGATCAAGCGCAAGGCCCGCGCCGAGAAAAAACCCTTCCAGCTCGAGCTCCTCAACTACCGCAAGGACGGCTCGCCGCTCTGGTTCCTCCTCGACGGCCAGCCCATCCTCGACGCCGAAGGCAACGTCGAGGCCTACATCGTCGTTCAGGTGGACATCACCAAGCGCAAGCAGGACGAGGCCGCCCTCCTCCTCGCCCGCGAGGCCGCCGAGGAGGCCAACCGCACCAAGTCCGCCTTCCTCGCCAACATGTCCCACGAGCTCCGCACGCCGATGAACGCCATCATCGGTTACTCCGAGATGCTCATCGAGGACGCCGAGGACTCGGGCCACGACGAGGCCGTCCCCGACCTCAAAAAGATCCACTCCGCCGGCAAACACCTCCTCGGCCTCATCAACGACGTCCTCGACATCTCCAAGATCGAGGCCGGCAAGATGACCCTCTTCCTCGAGGACGCCCCGCTCCCCGCTCTGCTCGACGAGGTCGCCTCCACCATCCGCCCCCTCGTCGCCAAAAACAACAACACCCTCGTCCTCGAGCCCGCGCCCGATCTCGGCGTGCTCCACGCCGACGTCACCAAGGTCCGCCAAACCCTCTTCAACCTCCTCAGCAACGCCGCCAAGTTCACCCACGAAGGCCGTGTCACCCTCACCGTCACCCGAGCCCCAGGCCCCGACGGGCGCGACTTCATCCACTTCCGCGTCGCCGACACCGGCATCGGCATGACCAAGGAGCAGCTCGGCAAGCTCTTCCAGGCCTTCGTCCAGGCCGACGCCTCCACCACCCGCAAATACGGCGGCACCGGCCTCGGCCTCGCGATCTCCAAAAAGTTCTGCCAGCTCATGGGCGGCGACATCATCGTCGAGAGCGAGCCCGGCAAGGGCACCGTATTCACCGCGTCGATACCGGCCCGCGTCGAGGATCCCTCCAAGTCCAACCCGCCCTTTGGAGGGACGCCGTCCCCGGCGTCCGCGCCCGCCTCCACCTCCGTCCCTCCCGCCTCCTCGCCCGACACCACCGGCGCCGGCCCGCTCATCCTCGCCGTGGACGACGACCCCGCCGTGCTCGAGCTGCTCACCCGCAACCTCCACCGCGAGGGCTACTCCGTGCGCACCGCGACCAACGGCCGCGACGCCATCAACCTCGCCAAGCAGCTGCGCCCCCGCCTCATCACCCTCGACGTCATGATGCCCAGCATGGACGGCTGGTCGGTGCTCACCGCGCTCAAGGCCGATCCCGCCACCCACGACATCCCCGTCGTCATGGTCTCGATCATCGAGGACCGGCAGCTCGGCTTCACCCTCGGCGCCGCCGACTACCTCACCAAGCCCGTGGACCGCGCCCGCCTCGCCGACATCCTCGCCCGCCAGGTCCCGCACGACACCCGCCGCCTCGCGCTCGTGGTGGACGACCTGCGCGACAACCGCGCCATGCTCCGCGCCACGCTTGAGCGCGAGGGCTGGGAGGTGGTCGAGGCCGAGGATGGTCAGGTCGCCCTCGAGACTTTCGCCAAACACCAGCCCGCGCTCATCCTGCTCGACCTGATGATGCCGGTGATGGACGGCTTCGAGTTCCTCCGCGCCCTGCGCGCCCGCGAGGACGGCCGCGAGGTCCCGGTGGTGGTCGTGACCGCGAAGGAATTGACCGACGACGAGCGCGCCTACCTCCGCGCCTGCGTGGAGAACATCGTGCAAAAACGCCCCCTCGCCCACGACGCCCTCCTCGCCGAGATCCGCGCCCGCCTCGGCTGAACGCGCGCAGGGCGCTCCGACGCAGGGCGTTCGCTTGCGGATGCCGCAAGCGAAGCCGCACCCCTCAGCGCCGCGCGCCGCGCTTCGCCGCCTTGGCCGGCGCCCACCGCGCCGTCACCTTCGACGTGAAGCCGCCGCGCGCCTTCCAGTCGGCCACGATCTCCAGGCTGCGCGGTTTCAACGCGGCGCCGAGCTCGTCGCAGATCTTGTTGGTCACCGCCTCGAAGAAAATGCCCTCGTTGCGGAAGGCGTGGAAATAGATCTTCAGCGACTTCAGCTCCACGCAGGTCTTGTCCGGCACGTAGCGCACCAGGATGTTCGCGAAATCCGGATGCCCCGTCATCGGGCACAGCGAGGTGAACTCGTGGTGCGTGTGCTCGATGAGGTAGTCGCGCTGCGGCGCGGGATTCGGGAAGGTTTCCAGCAATTTCGGGTCGGCCATGCCGCCACCCAAGCCCGCCGGCCGCTCGTTGACAAGCCGCCGCCCTCGCCTCGCTACCTCGCCTTTCGCCGCCCCGGCACGATCACCTGAAAGCCCTCCGCGTCTTTCGCCCCGCCGAGGTGGGCGTTGCTCACGAGCGACAGCCGCTCGCGTTGCGCCGTCCCCTGCTGCCGCAGCCGCTCCATTTGCGGCAACTCCTCCGCGAAACGCGTGAGCAGCCGGCTCGAGACCAGCAACTCGTCCAAAAAGATCGTCACGATCGGCCCGAAGCCGCGCCCGCCCGGCAGCGCGAACACCGCCTCGCCCGCCCGCAACCGCAACCGCGGAGGGGCGCCATCCCCCGCGCCCGCGATCTCCGCCCCGCCGCCGTCCAGCGCCACGATCTTCAGCCCCTCGTTGTCCACCGCGGTCAACAACCACACGCCCTCGCCGAGCACCACGGTCGCGTCGGCCGCCGCCACCCGCCACCGTTCCCC
>JAUWBD010000178.1 GCA_030605125.1 Verrucomicrobiota bacterium
AGGAGCTGCGGCGCGACGTCGTGAACCGCTACGTGGACTACATGGGCGCGATCGACGAGGCGCGGGCGGCCGCCGCCCGGGGCGGCGCCCAGGCCCGCGAGCCGGGGCGACTGCTGCCGGCGCCGAACGCGCCCTGATCCCCGCCGTTGGTTTGGCTAAAAACATCCGCCCGCCCCGTGGCCATCGGGGCGGGCTTTTTCGCGGCCGGGCCGCGGCGTCAGAGTAAGGGGGCGAAGGGGCGGAGCGCGGCCTCGGCCGCCTTTTCATACCAAGGGCGGCGGGCGAAATTGGAGGGCGTGATCTCGGTGGACTCGGCGAAGTCCTCCTCGAGCCGGGCGGCGAGCTCGGCGGCGGCGTCGGGCTCGCGGGCGAAGACGCCGAGCTCGAAGTTCACCCGCATGGAGCGGTTGTCGAGGTTGGCCGAGCCGACGAGCAGCCAGTCCTCGTCCACCACGGCGGCCTTGGTGTGGTTGAGGGCGCGGGAGTATTCAAAAATCCTTACGCCGGAGGCCATGAGCTCGTCGTAGAAGGAGCGGCCGATGCGGAGCAGGCCGGGGTGGTCGGTCTTTTCGGTGATGAGCAGGCGCACGTCCACTCCGCGGGCGGCGCAGAGCTGGAGGGCGACGAGGGTGACGCCGTTGGGCACGAAGTAGCCGGTGGTGAACCAGGCGCGGCGGCGGGCGTGGTTGAAGAGCGAGATGATGCTTTTCTGCGTGGGCTCGGAGGGATCGTCGGGGCCGCCGGCGAGCACGAGCGCGGGGTGGAGGCCGGGGCCCTCGGTGTCGGGGTAGAAGCAGGGCTCGATGACTTTGCGGCCCGTGGCGAAGAACCAGTCGTCGGCGAAGCTTTCCTGGAGGGCGCAGGCGACGGGGCCGGTGAGCTCGGCCTGGAGGTCGCGCCAGGCGCCAAATTTCGGGTCGAGGCCCTGGTATTCGCGGCCGACGTTCATGCCGCCGACAAAGGCGAACTCGCCGTCGATGATCTGGATTTTCCGGTGGTTGCGGAGGTTGAAGAGGAAGCGGCGGCGCAGGGGGCTGATGGTCTGGAACCAGGAGAACTCGCCGCCGGCCTCGACGAGTTCGCGGAAGTGGGAGGAGGCGAGGAGGACGGAGCCGATCTCGTCGAGCAGCACGCGCACTTGCACGCCGCGGCGGGCGGCGGCGACGAGGGCGTCGCGGAGGCGGCGCCCGGGCGCGTCGTCGCGCCAGATGAAAAACTGCACGTGGATGTGGTGGCGTGCGCCCTCGATGCGCTCGACCAGGGCGTCGTAGAAGACGTCGGCGGTGTGGAGGAGGCGGAAGCGATCCACGCCGGTGGGCGGGATGCGGTTGAGCCGGGCGAGCACGCGCGCGAGGCCGGCGTCGTCGGGCGGCACGAGCGAGAGGGCGGCGCGGTGGCGTTTGTGTTCGTGCCGGTCGCGGCGGAAGGGCGCGAAGGCGGCGCGGCGGCGCAGGCGTTTGCGGCGGAGGCGGTCGGCGCCGATGCCCCAGTAGAGGAGGGCGCCGAAATAGGGGAAGAGGAGGATGCCCCAAGCCCAGGCAAGGGTGGAGGCGGGGTGCTTGCGGAGGGAGAGGAGGTGGACGACGGCGATGAGCGCGACCGTGTAACCGAGGATCGTGAAGGCGGTGAGGGAGGGCATGGGCGCGGACGCGAGCCGGGAGGCGCGGGGCGCGAGGGCGGATGGGCGAGGTTCAAAAAAGAGGCCCTCGGGAGCGAGGGCCTCGGGGCGGGCGATGCGGCGGGTTTATTGGTCGGCGCGTTTCAAGCCCTTGGCGCGTTCGTGGTGGTCGCGGACCTTGGGGAGCATGCGGTTGGCGAAGGCGGCGAGCTCGGCGTCGTCGGAGCGCGAGGCTTTTTCGAGGGCCTCGACGTGGTCGGCGTGCGATTTCTTCATGGCCTTGACGTAGGCCTCGTCGAAATCGCGTCCGGTTTTGCGGGCGAGGTCGGTGCGGTCGTCGCTCGCCTCGTCGAGATCGCGGGCGTCCTGGGTGGCGCCTCTGCGGGCGGCGAGGCGGGCGAGCTCCTGCCCGGCCTGCTCGTGCTCGCGGACCATCTCGGCGGCGAAGGCGCGCACCTGCGGGTCGGAGGCGTTTTCGCTCGCGAGGCGGGAATGGGAGACCTCGCGCTGGTTGAGGCGGGCGAGTTTTTGGAGGGTCTTGCGGTCGTCGCGATCCACGGAGGTGGTGGCGCCGACCGCGGGCTCGGCGGCTTCGCCGGCCTCGGTGTCGCGGGGCAAGGTGGCCCGGTCGGAGGGGAGGCGGTCGCCCATGCGGGGCGCGATGGGATCGCGGGCTTCGCCGTGGGCGCCGGCGGCGCCGGTGTTGCCGGACTGGGCGCCGGGATCGGAGGGGATGACGCGTTCCTGGGCGAGCACGAGGCTGCCGCCGAGGAGGACGACGGCGAGGGAGAGGGTGGCTTGGCGGGTTTTCATAGCGGCGCCAGCCTAACACGGCGGGGGTGCTCGCCGTATCAGGCGACGCGCGCCGTGAGGTCTAGGGACTCGGAGGCCGGGGACGTGCCGGCCGGCAGGGCCGGGGCCGAGGCGATCACCGGCTGAAACTCGATCCAGAATCGGCTGCCCTGGCCGGGCTCGGACTCGACGCCGCAGGAGCCGCCCATGCGCTCCGCGGCACGCTTGACCAAGGAGAGGCCGATGCCGGTGCCGGCGTAGTCGCGGGCGCCGTGGAGGCGTTGGAAGAGCTTGAAGACGCCCGCGTGGTGGCGCTTGTCGATGCCGATGCCGTTGTCCTCGACCCAGAGGCGGAGGCGGTCTTCGCGGCGCTCGACGCGCACGCGGATCTCGGGGCGACGGCCGGCGGGGACAAATTTGAGGGCGTTGCCGACGAGGTTGAAGAGGATCTGCTGCAGGCCGACGCGGTCCGCGGGCACGTCGGGCAGGGGGCGGTCGATTTCCACGAGGGCGTGTTTCGCCTGGATGGTGCCGCGGTGCTGGGCGAGCACGTCGGTGAGGATGGGCTCCAGAGGCGTGGGCACGACGACGATCTCGGCGCGGGAGAGCCTGCTGTAGGCGAGCAGGTCCATGATGAGCGTGTCCATGCGCTGGGCCGAATTGAGGATGAGGCGCATGTTGGCGTGGCCCGAGGGGGAGAGGCGGGCCTCGCGGTCCTCGAGGATGGCCTCGGCGAAGCCGTGGATGTGGTGGAGGGGGACGCGGAGATCGTGCGAGGCGGAGTAGGTGAAGGCCTCGAGCTCCTCGTTGACCTCTTGGAGCCGGGCGGTGCGCTGGCGGACCTCGCTCTCGAGGTGGTCGGCGTGGCGGCGGAGTTCGGCGCGGGCCTCGGCGAGTTCGAGGTAGGCGCGGCGCTGGGCGTCGATGTTGGTCGCGGTGCCGACCCATTGCACGACGTGGCCGTCGTGATCGCGGCGGGCGAGGGCGAGGCTGAGGAACCAGTGGTAGCGGCCGGAGGCGTCGCGCAGGCGATGCTCGGCCGCGAAGCGCTCGCCGGTGGCGACGGCCTGGCGCCAGCGGCGGGCGGTCTCGGGGGCGTCGTCGGGATGGATGATGTCGGCCCAGCGGCCCTGGCGGGCCTGGTTGGCGACGATGCCGGTGTAGTCGCACCAGCGCTGGTTGACGTATTCGAGGCGGCCTTGCGCGTCGGCGGTCCAGACGTTTTGCGGCATGGCGTCGGCGAGGAAGCGGTAGCGCTCGGCGAGCTCGGCCATCTCGTGTTCCGCGGCCTTGCGCGAGGTGATGTCGAGGACGAGGACGAAGCATCCGAGGACCTCCCCGTTTTCGTCGTGGTGCGGAGTGTAGAGGGCGTTGATCCAGCGGGAGCCGCCGTGCTTGTAATCGATGTGTTCCTCGAAGGCGACCTCCTCGCCGCGCATCACGCGGGCGAAGCGGGGGGCGATGCGGGCGAAGGCGGACTCGCCGAGGATTTCCACGACGGGCCGGCCGCGGATCGCCTCGGGGGCGAGACCGAACCATTTTTGGTAGGCGGGGTTGACGAGGCCGTAGCGGAGGTCGCGATCGATGTAGGAGACGAGCGCCGGCATCTTGTCCACGATGAGCTTGAGCTCGGCCTCCTTGCGGCGGAGGGAGTGCTCGGCCTCGACGCGCTGCGTGACGTCGGTGATGGTGCCGATCCATTCCTCGACGGCGCCGTCGGGGCGGGTGATGGCGGCGGCGCGGGCGTGGACATGGTGGTAGCGGCCGTCGGCGGCGAGCATGCGGTAGCCGGCCTCCCAGGCGTGGACGCCTTCGGCGACCCGCAGCCACTCCGAGCGCACGCGCTCGCGGTCGGAGGGATGGATGAGGCGAAACCAGAGGGGGCAGGTGCCGGGGCTGACCGGGATGCCGGTGAAGGCCTCCCAGCCGTTGACCTCCTGGATGGCGCCGCGGGCGTCGGCGGTCCAGACGATGGCGGCGCTGTGGGTGATGAGCGTGCGGTGGCGGCGCTCGCTGCGGGCGAGGTCGGCGGCGAGGCGGCGGGGCTCGGTGATGTCGTAGGCGTGGAGGACGAGGCCGCCGACCGCGCCCGAGGGGTCGTGGTGGGGGCGATAGCTGAGCATGACGTCGCGGCGGCGGTCGGGGCCGTGGATGACGGCCTCGTGGCTGACGTGGCGGCCGGCGTAGGCTTCGCGGAGGTGGGCGCGGGCCTGGCCGTGGGTCTTGTCGCCGAGCAGATCGAGGAGCGAAGATCCCTGGATCGCCTGCGCGTCGAGGCCGAGCCACTGCTGGAACTGGAGGTTGTGGAGGACGACGCGTTCCTTCGGGTCGAGGTAGGCGACCATGGCGGGCACGGCGTCGATGATGGTCTTGAGCAGGCCGCGCTGGCGCTGGACCTCGTTTTCGGCGGCGCGGCGGGCGGTGAGGTCGAGGAGGAAGACGATGGCGGTGGCGCCGTCGGGGTTGACGTTGCCGCCGACGAGCACGGGGAACTCGGTGCCGTCGGCGCGGATGCAGGTCTTTTCAAAGGCCTCGCAGCGGCGGCCGTCGGGCAGGTTTTCCCAGAGGAAGGCGCCGAAGCGGTGCACGCGGTCGCCGAGGCGGGAGCGAAGCTCGACACGGCCGGCGACGAGATCCTCGCGCGTGTGGCCGGCGAGGCGGAGGAAGGTGTCGTTGCCGGCGCGGATGTTGCCGGCGCGGTCCACGACGCAGATGCCGAAGATGTCGGCCTCCCAGGCGGAGCGGAACTGGCGCTCGCTGTGCTCGCGGTCGCGGCGGGCGCGCTCCTCGGCGGCGAGGGCCTCGCGCACGCCGCGGTGCAGGCGGGCGTTTTCGAGGGCGAAGGCGGCGATGCCTCCGATCTTCAGGGCGAGCTGGGCGAACTCGTGCCCGAGGGGGCGGCAGGACTCGGCGGTGGCGAAGGCGAGGACACCGATAACGCGCCCCGCGACACGGAGCGGGATGGCGACGAAGGAGACGAGGCCGAGGGTGCGGAGGAAGGCGAGGTGGTCCTCGTCGGCGGCGAGCTCGGCGAGAAAGGCGTCATCGATGCGGGCGACCACGCGCGGCTCGCCGTCGCGCAGGAGGCGCTGATAGCAGGCGGAGGTCGTGGGGGATTCGCCGGTGCGGGGCCGCGAGGCCTCGTTGGCGCGGAGGACCTTTTCCGGGTCGAGGTGGTAGAGGTGGGCGGGCCGGAGCACGCCGTCGTGCTCGTCGAGCAGGTGGATGGCGCACCAGTCGGCGAGGGCGGGGACGATGGCGCGGGTGAGGGTCTCGGCGGTGCGGTGCAGATCGAGCGAGGCGGCGAGGCCGCGGTGGAGCTCGCCGATAAAGCGCAGCTCATCGCGTTCCTGGTGGGAGGGGGTGATGTCGGTGCCCGAGCCGGTGAAGCCCTCGAAGCGGCCCTCGCGGCTGAGGCGGGGCACGGCGTGCTCGAGTATCCAGCGATAGACGCCGTCGGAGCGGCGCAGCCGATACTCGACCTGGTAGGGCACGCCGGCGGCCTGGGCATCGGCGATGAGCGAGCGCACGCGGGGCAGGTCCGCCGGGTGGACGAGCTGGAGACGGTCGATGGAGCGGACGTTGGGGCTGACGCCGGTGAAGGTGCGCCAGGCTTGGTTGACGAAGCCGGTGCCGCCGGCGCCGTCGGTGGACCAGACGAAGCCTGGCGCGTGGTCGGCCATGTTTTGGAAATCGAGCGTGGCCTGGGCCTTGGCGCGGCGCCAGCCGCGGAGGGAGCGCCGGATGTAGCCGCAGAAGGCGCCGATGGCGGCGCATTGCACAAGGACGATCGCGGAGACCAGCATGTCGCCCGCGTCGAGGATGCGGTCCTGGGGCAGGGCGACGAAGATCCAGGCGCAGAGCGGCACGCCGAGCAGGGCGACCGCCAGCCCGGAGGCGGAGCCGCCGAACCAGCCGGCGAGCGTCACGCAGGCGAACAGCGTGACGTAGGGAGCGCGGTCCCCGATCCAAGGCTCCAGCGCGGCGCGTTGCGCGAGGGCGGCGCCCAGGCATGCAAGCGTCACCCAAAGCCGCCATCGGGGCGATCTCGGGTCCGCGGGGACGTGCGGGAAAGCGATCCGGCGCATAGGAATCACCGCGCCATCCTGAGGGCGAGGGGGCGGCTGTCACGCGGCGCCTTATCGGGGATTTCCCCGAATCCCGCCCCGGAGGCGGCGCGGAAACGGCGCCGGGATCGGCGTTTGCCGGCGAAACCCGGCCCGGCGCGGCAGGGCCGGCCGGGAGCGCGGCTAGACCCTGAAGATGGCGCCAAGCTTTTTGCCGAGCACGAGGCTGAGGCCGACGATGCAGATGCCGAGGAAGGCCATCGCCCAGACGCCGAGCGCGCTGGCGATGAACTGGCCGTCGCCGAGGAGCTGGAAGAGCTCGAGGATGGCCTTGGTGATCGGGTAGTAGGCCTGCTTTTGCGCAAGGATCAGCGAATCGGATACCTCCAGCATGGCGAAGGCGAAGGCGAGCAGGCCGCCCGCGATCAGGTTGGCCGCGATGAGGGGGAGCGTGATCTTGCGCAGGGCGCGCAGCGGGGGGCAGCCGAGGTTTTGCGCGGCCTCCTCGAGCGTCTCGCTGGTCTGCTGGAAGCCCGCCACGGCGGAACGCACCACGTAGGGCAGGCGGCGCACGGAGTAGGCGATGATGAGGAGCACGGTCGGATTTTCGACCGGGTTGACGAAGGAGAAGAGGCGGCCCTCCTGGCTCATCGCGAGGTAGCCGAAGGCGATCACGAGGCCGGGCACGGCGAGCGGCAGCATGGCGAGCACGTCGAGCACGCCGCGGTAGGGCAGCTTGGAGCGCACGACGACGTATGCGATGGCGATGCCGAGGATGATGTCGATGACGGTGCTGGCGGCGGCAAACTTGAGGGAATTGGCGATGGCGGAGACGGTGAGCGGGTGGCCGAGCGCTAGGGCGAAGTTCTCCAGCGTGTAGCCCTGCGGCAGGATCGAGGCATACCAGTCGCTGGCGAAGGCGGTGAGCACGACGCCGAGGTGGGGCAGCACGGCGAGCGCGAAGACGCCGCCGAAGGCCGCGGTGCAAAGCAGGGCCGGGCCGAGCGGCAGGCGGCGCGCCCCGCCCGCGTGCGAGGCCTTGGCCATCATCGCGTAGGCGTGGCGGCCGAAGAGCCCCTTGCCGAGGATGTAGAGCGTGGTGGTGGCGAGCAGAAGGATCGTGACCAGGGCATAGGGCGCGGGATTCCCGCCGATATCCTTCAGACCGTAGAAAATCTGCACGGAGGTGACGCGCGGGTAGTCGAAGACCAAGGGCACGCCGAGCTCGGTGAAGCCGGCGATGAAGACGATGGTGCCGCCGGCGAAGAGGCCGGGCTTGATGAGCGGCAGCGTGACGCGGCGGAAGCGGCGCAGCCCGGTGCAACCGAGGTTTTGCGCGGCCTCCTCCATCGCAGGGTCCACGTTGGCGAGGGCGGCGGCGCAGTTGAGATAGACGATGGGGTAGAGCGAGAGCGCGCTCACGCCGGCGACGCCCCAAAACGGCGCCACGGCGAACCAGTCGAAGGTCCAGCCCTCGGGGCGCAGGCCGAGCTGGATGAGCAGGGCGTTGAGCGCCCCGTATTGACCGAAGATCTGCTTGATGCCGATCGCGCCGACGAAGGGCGGCAGGATCATCGGCACGAGCACGACGGAGGCCAGGGCGGCCTTGCCGGGAAACTCGAAGCGATCGCTGATGAAGGCGAGCGGCAGACCGATCGCGAAACAGAGCGCGGTGGTGGCGAGCCCGAGGAAAAACGAGTTGCGCAGGCCTTCGCGGTAGAGCGGATCGGCCAGCAGCGCGCCGAAGGTTCGCAACGTAAAATGTCCGTCCGCGTCGATGAAGCCGCCGCGCAGAATCTGGAAAATCGGCCAAAAGAAAAACGCGGCGAAAAAGAGCAGCGTGAAGATGAAGACGGAGCGCGCGAAGGTCTGCGACATCGGCCGCGACGCTGCCCAAGCCCCGCCAAGGGTGGCCACGAAAAATCTCCGACGTGTCCGGAATGTTGAATTAGGTCATAGAATCAAAATTAGGATAGGCTAATTTTTCCTTGCGTCGGGCGCCTGCTCCCGGTGCCTTGCGCGGATGATCGCGGAGAAAAAACACGCAGGGTGCCGACGCTGGATGGTGGTGGCGGCAGGGGTGCTGGGGAGCATGGCCGGCGAGGCCGGCGCGCAGGTGACTGAGGGCGCGACACCGCTGGCTCGTGGTGATTGGCGGCTGGATGTGGACGCCTACACGCGGGTCGAAGACCGCGCCCGGCCGGAACGAGACGGGGAGCGCCTGCGTGCCGAAGGCTGGGGATGGATGCAGCTCGGCGTGGGGGTGGGCGAGCGGATCGAGGTCCGGGCGGGGTGGCAGGCTTATCAGCGCGAACGCATCGGGGGCGAGACCACCGAGGGCGCGGGCGATGTGTGGTTGATGGCGAAAATCGGCCTCGTGGGCGACGAGAGCGAGGGGCCGGCCTGGGGCGTGATGCCCTTTGTAAAGCTGCCTACCGCGGGCGCGCGGTGGGCCGACGACACGCTCGATGCGGGCCTGCTGCTGATCCACGGCCGGCCCCTTGGGGAAAGCGGCTTCTTCAACGCGCAGCTCGGATGGGAAGATTACGGCGACGGCGCGCGGGGGCGGGATCAGGGCCTCGGCGCCGCGCTGGCGGCCGGCCGGGCGCTGGGCTCGCGCTGGACGATCTACGGCGAGGCGCTCGCGGACCTGTATCCACGAAACGGAGACAGCGGTGATTTTTCCGCCATGCTGGGCGCGGGACTGGTCTGGGCGGGAAGCCGCGAGGGCTCCTGGGGGATCGACCTCGCCGGCTACGGCGGGCTGAATCGCGCCGCGCCCGACGCGCAGGTGGCGCTGCGGTTCTGGCTGGAGTGGGGCGGCGCGGGCGAACGCGAAGCAGGCGTGGACGCGCGATAGCGCCGTTGGTTTCCCGAAACGGAGCAGGAAAATCCTCGGCGTAGCACTACGCCCCGGAAGGAGCGCAGGCACCTTCTCTCGGCGCGGGCCGGGGCCCGGTGCAGGATCGGGAGATGACTCGATCCGTCTCTCGTGTCGTCCGCGGTTTGCTTTTGTTTGCCCTGATCGCCTCGGCGCTGGAGGCGGCGCTGCGGGTCGGGACTTTGAACTGTTACTTCCTCGTGGACCCGGCGCGTCCGCCCGAGGGGCGGCTCGCGGACAAGGCGCCCGCGCCCGAGGTCTATGTCGCCAAACTCGACAACCTCTCCGGCATGTTGAAGGGCCTCGACGTCGTGGGCCTGCAGGAGGTGGGCAGCGAGATCGAGGCCAAGGCGCTGGCGCAGCGCGCGGGCATGCAATCCCGCTTCGTGCAGGGCAAGGACACCTACACCGGGCAGGATGTGGCCACGCTCGTCCAGGAGCGGCCGGGCCTTGTGGTCCGCGGCTCGACTCGCGTGCGCGAGCTGGAGTCGCTCTCCAAGCACCTGCTGGTCACGGTGGAGGAGGGCGGCACGCGCTACGCGATCCTCAACGTGCACCTGCT
>JAUWBD010000041.1 GCA_030605125.1 Verrucomicrobiota bacterium
CGTGCTCCAGCTCGAGAAGAACATGATCTTCTTTCTCCTGCTCTTCATCATCGTCGTGGCCGCCTTCTCCGTGGCTTCCTCGCTCCTCATCGCCGTGGTGCGCAAGACCCGCGAGATCGGCTTGCTCGGCGCGCTCGGCGCGAGCCCGCGCCAGGTGGCGGCGTGCTTCTGTTATCAAGGCGTCATCATCGGCGTCACCGGCACCGCGCTCGGCCTCGTGCTCGGCTTCACGGTGGTGCACTTCCGCAACCACCTCGTGGCCGGGTTCACCCGTCTGACCGGCAGCCAGGAGGCGCTGGAGCGTTTCTATCAATTCAGCCAACTGCCCGCCCATCTTTCGGGCCAGGACCTTGCGCTCATCGTGTGCAGCGCGCTCCTCGTCTCGACCCTCGCCGGCCTGCTGCCGGCCTGGCGCGCGGCCAAACTCAAACCCGTGGCCGCGCTGCGCGCGGAATGACCAATGTCCAATGACCAATGTCCAATGACGTCGGTAGCGGCGGCGCTGCTGGAGGCGAAAGCCCTCCACAAAAGCTACCTCAGCGGCGAGCGGCGCATCGAGGTGCTGCGCGGCGTGGACCTTGCCGTCTCGGCCGGCGAGAGCGTGTCCATCCGCGGCGAGTCGGGCTCGGGTAAATCCACCCTGCTCAACCTGCTCTCGGGCCTCGACGCGCCCGATCGCGGCGAGCTGCGCTGGGAAGGTGAGGCGACCATCGACCCGCTCCGCCGCGGTCGCCTGCTCGGGCTCGTGTTTCAGGCATTTTATCTCGTCCCCGAACTCGACGCCGAGGCCAACGTGCTCCTCGCCGCGCGCCTGCTCGGCAAGGTCGGCGCGCCCGAGCGCGAGCGCGCCCGCGAGCTTCTGCGCCGCGTGGGCCTCGGCGAACGCGGCCACCACACGCCCGCCAAGCTCTCCGGTGGCGAGCGCCAGCGCGTGGCCATCGCCCGCGCGCTGATGAACCGCCCCAAGCTCATCCTCGCCGACGAACCCACCGGCAACCTCGACGAGGGCAGCGGCGACTCGATCATCGACCTCCTGCTCTCCCTCTGCCGCGAGGAAGGCTGCACGTTGGTGCTTGTCACCCACAACGCCGCCCACGCCGCCCGCTGCGCCCGCCGCCTCTTCCTGCGCGAGGGCGGCTTCCACGCGGAGTGAGGCCCGCCTTGCCTCCGCGGGTGCGCGGCGTCATGGTGATCGTATGCCGAAATTGGATCGTATCACCTTCGACCCCGCGGTCATGGGCGGGAAGCCTTGCATCCGCGGGCTGCGCGTGACGGTGGGCACGGTCGTCGGGCTGGTCGCCACCGGCCATTCGCGTGAGCGGATACTCGAGCTCTATCCTTACCTCGAGGCCGCCGACATCGACGCCGCGCTGAGCTATGCCGCGTGGCGTGCCGAGGAGACGGAAGTCATCGTGCCGGCCGCGTGAAGGTGCTGGTGGACATGAACCTCAGCCCGATATGGGCGGAGGTTTTGCGTGATGCCGGATTCGAGGCCGCGCATTGGTCGGCGCTTGGAGAGCCGGGCGCCCAAGATCGGGTTATTTTCGATTTCGCGCGCTCCGGGGCGTGGGTGATTTTGACGCACGATCTCGATTTCGGGACCCTGCTTGCCCACACGCAGACGCGCAGTCCGAGCGTCGTGCAGGTGCGAACACAGGACTTGGCTCCCGAGGCGCTGGGCGGGCTCCTGATTCGCGTGTTGAAGAGCTTCCAGCGCGACTTGGAAGCGGGAGCGCTCGTAACGGTGGACGAGGCGAGGCAGCGAGTTCGCGTGTTGCCGCTCGGTTGATCGAGCCGCTTGATCTTCCATTCCATGAACCTGTTCTCCTCCCCGAAGCCCAAGGTGAAGTGCGGCGTGGCCGGCGTAGGCTCGCTCGGCCAGCACCACGCGCGCATCTACGCCTCGCTGCCCAACGTCGAGTTCATGGGGATATTTGAGGCGAACGACGACCGCGCGAAGGAGATCTGCGCCCGCCACAACTGCCGCCGTTTCGCCTCCATCGAGGAGCTCGGCGAGGCTTGCGACGCCGTGTCGGTCGTCGTGCCCACCGACAAGCACGAGCTGGTCGCCCTGCCGCTCCTGAAGCGGAAGACCCATCTGCTGATCGAGAAGCCCATCACCGCCACGCTCGAGGAGGCCGAGCGCGTGCTCGCCGCCGCGAAAGAGAGCGGCTGCATCGTGCAGGTCGGCCACATCGAGCACTTCAACCCGGTGATGAGCTACCTCGAGAAGCAGATCGACCGCCCGGGCTACATCACCACCGAGCGGCTCGCGCCCTATACCCCGCGCGGCACCGAGGTCGGCGTGGTATTGGATCTGATGATACACGATATCGGCATCGTGCTCGCGCTGGTGAAGTCGCCCATCCGCAAGATCGACAGCGTGGGCATCAGCGTGCTCTCCAAGACCGAGGACATCGCGAACGCCCGTATCGAGTTCGAGAACGGCTGCGTGGCCAACCTCAGCGCCTCGCGCATGAGCCTGAAGAAAAACCGCGAGATCCGCGTCTTCCAGGACAACGCCTACCTCTCGCTCGATTTCATGAACCAGAAGGGCCACCTCGTGAAGAAGAGCGACGTCGTCGCCTACGGCCTGAAGCTCAAGGTCGGCCTCGCCAAGCCCGGCGACGCGAGCGAGATCCCGGTGGCGGAGATTCCGATCGAGAAAGACGAGCCCTTGAAGCTCGAGCTGCTGCACTTCACCGAGAGCGTGGCCGCGCGCCAGCAGCCCAAGGTCGGCGCCGGCCTCGGCAAGACCGCGCTCGAGGTGGCGATCCAGATTTCGGAGCAGATCAAGAACGCGAAACGGTGAAGGCTTTCAACGCAGAGGCGCAGAGACGCGGAGGAGAAGCGAAGGGATCGAATCATGGCTGAGGCGTTGCCGTTTCGATTCGATGCGCCCGCCGCCGGTCGCGTGGACCTGTTGGTCGTTGCGGGCGAGCACTCGGGCGACGAGCATGCGGCGCGGATGGTCGCCGAGCTGCGCGCGAAGCAGCCGGGGCTCGCGGTCTGCGCCCTCGGCGGCAAACACCTCGCCGCCGCCGGCGCGCAGTTGCTCCACGATCTCACCGCGTCCTCGGTCGTCGGTCTCGTCGAGGTCCTGAAAAACTACTCGTTCTTCAAGGCGCTCTTCGACGAGACGCTGCGCTGGATCGAGGAGCACAAGCCTCGCGCGGTGTGTTTTGTCGATTATCCCGGCTTTAATCTTCGCCTCGCCGCCGCCCTGCATGAACGCGGGGTCGCGGCCAAGGCCGGCGGGCCGGTAAAACTGCTCTTCTACATCTCGCCGCAGATCTGGGCTTGGAAGGCGAAGCGGCGCTTTAAGATGGCGCGCCATCTCGACGCGCTCGCCTGCATTTTCCCCTTCGAGGTTGGCTGCTATGCCGACACCGATCTGCCGGTGGAGTTCGTCGGCCACCCCTTCCTCGCCGAGGACTACGCGGCGCCGGTCGTCCACGACCCCGCCGCGCCGGTGCTTCTGTTGCCCGGCAGCCGAAAACAGGCCGTGGCGCGCATCTGGCCGGTCTTGCGCGAAGGTTTTTTGGCCTACGGCAAGCGCCCGGCGCGCGTCATTTATCCGAGCCCGGTGATCCGGGAAGTGATCGAGTCGGGCGGCGTGCCCGCCGGCGTGGAGCTGGTCGCCAACACGGGCGAGCCGGTGGCGGCCTCGGCCGTGCTCACCTCCAGCGGCACGATGTCGCTGCACTGCGCGATCGCGGGCCTGCCTGGCGCCATCGCCTACCGGGCAAATCCGCTCACCTACCTGCTTGGGCGGATGCTGGTGAAAATCCCGTATCTCGGCATCAACAACCTCCTGCTCAAGGAGCCGATGTATCCGGAATATCTGCAGGGCGCGGCGTCGCCGCGGGCGTTGGCGGACGAGCTTCGTAGTTGCTTGGAGGATACGGGCCGGATCGGGCGCACCCGCGAGCAGTGCGAGAAGCTGAAGGCGATCCTGCGCCAGCCCGCGGCCGGCACGGCGGCGGACTGGGTGCTGCGCCGGGGCGGCTTGTGAGTCAGCCACGAGCGACCGACCGCGAGAGGACCGGTGTGATCGGGCGGGTGAGGAGGGCGGTGCTCAAAACTGTCGCCATGGCCGACCCCGCGAGTTAATCGCAACAAGTTTTCCGATCTGCCCCTCTCGTCATGCGTGCTATCGCCTCGTTCCTCGCTTTCGTTCTCCTCTCAACTTCCTTTCTTGGCGCCCGCGTGTTCACGGATCGAAACGGACGCAGTTTCGAGGGTGAATTGATCGAAAGCAGCGGCGCCACGGTGAAGATCAGACGTCTGAGCGACCAGCAGGTCTTCTCGATCTCGCTCGAGGTGCTGTCGCAGGAGGATCGGGACTTTATTGCTCAGACGACCAAGATCGCGCCCGCCGCCAATCCGCCCGCTCCTTCGCCGAATTTCAGGCTCGGCCGCTTTATCGTCACCACCGCAGATTCGAGGCCGCAGGAGTTGCGGCTTCGCATCAATTACAACCACCGGGAGGTCTGGGCGGGCTCCGCGAACTCGGGAGCTTTTATCGACGTGCCCATCCATGTGGACACCGACTTCAATGAGGAGCCGAAAAAGGGCTACGCCAAGAGCGACGCGATCTACCTCTACATCGAGTCGCAGGACTATGCTTCCCAATGGCATTACCTCACCCGGTCGGGCGACAAGCTGAGTTTGCAGCGCAACGACCGGTTGAAGCTCCACCGAAAGAAATACCTGGTCGTCGAGTATGCATTCTATCCCGGCGATGATCCGAACTTCGAGGGGCGCGAGCCGCTCCACAGCGGGGTGGCGGCGCTCGGGCATTGGGGGGCGCTCCCGGGATTCAGACACGACTGGCAGGTCTGGCAGGGCGATGCGAAGTCCATCTCTTTGTGGGGCGACACGCTTCTGTTGGATTTCCACCGGGGCACCGCGGAGAACGGAATCGTGATGTCGCGAACCTCGAACTTGGCGCAGATGCAAAAAGCCCCGACCACGGGTTATGTGCATCATGGCGCCTGTGGCGCCCCAAAACTCGCCGCCAAGGCGGGCACGGCTTACTTTTGCCGCATAGTCGGACACACCGCATCGACCCGCGGCTATGGCAAAATCTATATTCGGGAGATCACCGACACCGTGCCCGCGGGCGTCGAGGTTTTCACGCGATAAGGCCTGCGGAGCGAGCGGCTACGCCGGCGTGATCGGGCGGGTGAGGAGGGCGGTGTTGAGGCCGGGGAGGCGCTCGGAAAACTCGCCCGCCGGGTCGGCCTGGCGGAGGGCGCGCTGCACCATGCCCATCTTGGCGTCGAGGTTGTCGATCATGCTCACAAACACCGCCTCGGGCGTGGCGGCATAGACGGCCGCGCCCCACTCGGGCTCGCCCTGGTGGCTGAGCACGATGTGCTCGAGTCGCTCGAGGCGGTCGGCGTCGAGGCGCGCCTTGATGCCGTGTTTGCGCGCGAGCTGGTAGCCGAGGACGACGTGGCCTTGCAGGATGCCGCGGCGGCTGCGCTTGGTGGCGAGCGTGCCCTCGTATTCGATGGTCTTGCCGGTGTCGTGCAGGAGGATGCCGGCCATGGCGAGGTCGCCGTCCACCTCGGGGTAAAGGGGGAGGAGCGCGCGGCAGGCGCGGGCCATGTGGAGCGTGTGCTCGAGCAGACCGTGCCGGTAGGCGTGGTGCATGGCGACGGCGGCCGGCGAGTAGCGAAACACCTCGCCGATCTCCTCGAAGACGCCGCGCACCGTCATGCGCAGCTCGTCGTGTTTGATCGCGTCGATGAAGCCCTGGAACTCCGTCCACATCTCCTCGCCGTTTTCGGGGGGCAGCTCGACGAGCGCGTCCACCAGGCCGGGCTCGGCGGCGAGCTGCTCCTCGGAGAGCGCGGTGGCCTTGGAGAGCCTGGGCGAGAAGCGGCCCTGGAAGGTGTCGGCCCGGCCCTCGACGCGGAGCACGCCGCCCTCGCCAGCGGCCTTGACCGCGTCGAAAAGCGGACTGTCGGCGAAGAGCGTGCAGTTGAAGGAGCCGCCGCGGTCGCCGAGCTCGAGCGAGAGGAAGGGGTTGCCGTTGCTGGCGGTTTTGACCTGGAGCTTTTTGACGACGAGCACGGCGGCGAAAGGCGCGCCGGGATTGAGGTCGGGTGACTTTAACTCGCGGACGGTGAGCAAAGCGGGAGCGTCGGGCATGGGCGCGACGCTGCTAGGGCCGCGGCGCGGGCGAAAGCCGTTTTTTTCGACCGCGGATGGCGCGGATGGGCGCGGATACAGAAGAACGGGATCAACCACGGATGGCACGGATGGGCACGGATTCGTGATGTCGTGGCGCTGTCGGGGATTTTATCCGTGCCATCCGTGGTCGAGAGCTTCTGCTCAGCCATCCGCGCCAATCCGCGTCATCCGCGGTCAAAGATTGATCGCATCATGCCAGCAGGCCGCGGAGGTCGCTGAGGCTGAGCTTGGCGTTCACCGCGTCGCTGGCCTCGAAGACGTCCGCGAGCAGGCGGCGTTTCTCGTCCTGCAGGACCATCACCTTCTCTTCCACCGTGCCGGTGCAGATGAGCTTGTAGGTGGTGACGACCTTGGTCTGGCCGATGCGGTGGGCGCGGTCGGTGGCTTGCGCCTCGGCCGCGGGGTTCCACCACGGGTCGAAGTGCACGACGGTGTCGGCGCCGGTGAGGTTGAGGCCGGTGCCGCCGGCCTTGAGCGAGATGAGGAAGACCGGGATGTCGGGGTTTTGTTGATACCGGTCCACCTCGGCCTGGCGTTGTTTGGTCGGCGTGGAGCCGTCGAGGTAGCAGTAGGCGATCTCCTGCCGGTCGAGCTCGTCGCGCAGCAGCGCGAGCAGGCTGGTGAACTGGGAAAACACGAGCAGGCGGTGGCCGTCGTCGATCGCCTCGGAGAGGAGCTCGCGGAAGGCGTCGAGCTTGGACGACGCGGAGGCCTCGGCCATCTGCTCGACGAGGCGCGGATCGCAGCAGATCTGGCGTAGGCGGAGCAGCTGGGTGAGCGTGGCAATGCGCATCGCGCCCTCGGAGGCACCGGAGCCGGCGAGCGCGTCGAGCTCCTGCTCGGACTTGCGTTGATACTCGGCGTAGAGCGCCTGCTGCTCGGAGGTGGGCGCGCAGTAGATGATCTGCTCGATCTTGGGCGGCAGCTCGGTGGCGACGGCGGCCTTGGTGCGGCGCAGGATGTAGGGCGCGGTCTGTTTTTGCAGGCGCTCGTCCTGCCAGTCGCGGTCGGCGCTTTTCACGCCCGAGCCGGCGACGGCGGGCAGCTTGGCGTCCACGTAGCCGGGCAGGATGATCTCGAAAAGCGTGCGCAGGTCCTCGAGCGAGTTTTCGACCGGGGTGCCGGTGAGGAAGAGGCGGCTCTGGGAGTGGAGGGAGCGGAGGCTGCGGGCGTTGAGCGAGCGGCGGTTTTTGGCGTGTTGGGCCTCGTCGGCGATGAGCGTGGCGAGGTCGATCTCGGCGAGCGTCTCGGCGTCGCGCGTGAGCGTGCCGTAGGAGGTGATGAGCAGGTCGTGCGCGGAGGCGGCCTCGGCGGAGGCGAGGCGTTGCGCGCCGTGGTGCACGAAGACGCGGAGCGTGGGCGCGAAGCGGGCGGCCTCGCGGCGCCAGTTCTCCACCAGCGAGGCGGGGCAGACGACGAGCGAGGGGCGGCGCTTTTTCTCCGGCGTGGCGGCGGCGATGGCGGAGAGCAAGGCGAGGGCCTGGGCGGTTTTGCCGAGGCCCATCTCGTCGGCGAGGATGCCGCCGAGCTCGTGGCGGTGGAGGTGCCAGAGCCAGGCCGCGCCGATCTGCTGGTAGGGGCGGAGCGTGGCGGCGAAGGTCGGCGGGATGGGGGCGGGCTCGAGCCGCTCGAGGTTTTTCAGGGCCTCGGCGCGGCGGCGCCAGGCGGCGGGCGGCTGGTAGTCGGGCGAGAGCGTCTCGAGCATGTCCTGCAGCTCGGGTATCCGTGCCGAGGATACGCGCTGGGTGCGGCGGGCGGTGACGGGCGCGGCGGTGCCGCCGGCGAGGGCGGCCTGGGCCTTGGAGAGGCGCTCGAGCTGGTCGGGCGGGAGGAGGTAGATCTTTTTGCCGTCCTCGACGAAGCGGCGGCCGGCGGCGACGGCGGCGCGCAGCTCCTCGTCGCCGACCTTGCCGGCGGAGAGGCCGACCGAGACGGTGAACTCGCCCGCGCCGGCCTCCTCGACCTCGGCGCGCACCTCGGCGGTGGCGAAGACCGCCGAGTGTTTCTCGAAGTTGGCCGTGTAGTCGGCGTGGAAGCGCGAGCGCAGGGTGTCCCCGTGGGCGGCGAGGAAGTTGAGGACCTTGTGGCGATCGCGCAGCCACCACTTCTTGGTGGAGGGATCGAGGACGAAGCCGTTGCTCGATAGGAGTTCGCGGGCGGCGGCGTAGGCGGGGTGTTCGCGCGAGGGCAGGGCGATGGCGAGGTAGTGCTCGCTGCCATCGACGGTGAGCGGGGTGACGGGTTCGTCGCGCGGGGCGAGGCGCGGCTCGCGCATTGAGAGCGAGCGCGGACCGGGGCGGGGCGGCGGGGTGGCGGCGGGTGCGGCGGAGGGGGGCGGGGTGGCGGGAGTGAGGTGTTCGCTCACGCCGCGCAGGCGGGGGCCGATCCAGAGGAGGGGCTTTTGCGGCTCGGTGAGGGCGGCGAAGGCGGGTTGTCCGGCGAGGGCGGTGACGAGTTCGCGCAGTTGGGCGCGGGTGACTTGGAGGAAAGGCGGCGGGGTGGGGGCGCCGTTGCAGAGACGTGAAAGAATCGCTAGAGCAGGGACTTGAGAAGGAGATGGCGGGGCGGAAGCGTCGAGCTGGACCTTGAGCGGGATCGCGTCCCGTGCGGCGGCGGCGGGGAGGTTGGGCGGGAGAAGGAGGCGCAGCATGCGGAATCGGCGAGTGTGCGGCCCGATGCGCGGGGCGAAAGGCTGATTTTTACGATCCCGAGGTCCGTCTGGGTTCTGCGGGACGGACAGGTGGAGAAAATGCTGCCGCCAGAGAACGGCGCTTGCATGCACGGGTTGGTAACCCAAAGTAAAAGTCGTTGACCATTCTTTTGCCAAACCTTTGCTTATCCCCTGCTGTATGAAAAATATCCTTCGCTTGCTGACTGGCGGCATCTTCGCCGCGTTTTTCGCTGTTGCCGCCCAGGCGGCTGATTTGGCCCCCGGCGCCTACTCCGCCGGCACCGTGCGCGGTGACGTGAGCTACAAGCTCGCGGGCTCTTCCGACTACCAGACGCTCGCTCCGGGTGTCGCCCTTCCGCAGGGCGCCACGATCAAGACCGGCGCGAACGCGACGGCCGTGTTGGTGTTTGGCAGCGGCTCGATCGTCGCGATCCCGGCCAACTCCGAGGTCGAGCTCACCAAGTTCGAGCAGGAGCAGTTCTCCGGCCCGATCCCCGTGAATTCCGAGCCTTCGATTTCGAACACCGAGATTCGCCTGATCAACGGTGGCGTCACCTCCAAGGTGGCGAAGCTCAAGAAGGGTTCCTCCTATACGGTCAATACCCCTGTCGGCGCCGCCGGCGTGCGTGGCACCACGTTCAATGTTTTCTATAGCGAAGAAACCCGCGAGTTCAGCATCTCCACCGCCGAAGGTCTGGTGGTGTTCTCGAGCGATGGCACCGACACCCCGGTGGCCGATGGTCAGCAGTTCGTTGCCCTCCTGGAAATCCTCCCCAACGGCCGCGCCCGTCTCGTGGGACCCACCGTTCGGGATCTCCCCCTCGAAGTTCGCAACGCGATCAGCGCCGCGGTCGGTGGCATCACCGGCACCACGCCCCGCGGCCGTGGTCGTGGTCTGATCGTGGTTCCGGCCGACGTGACCCAGCTCGGCGTCAGCCCGAACTGATATTCTCCCTTCAAGCGAAGGATTTAAAAACCGCCTGTGGTAACGCAGGCGGTTTTTTGCTGTCCAAATCGCAGCGGATTCACGGGCGGCCAGCGAAGGGTTGGGGCGGGCTTATACCCGGATTCCGCGACCATTGCGGATTCCGAAGAGCTTCAAACAGAGAAAGCCGTCCCTCTTACCCGAGGTCGAACCGCTGAGGAGATTGGCCGCAAAAGTCGCAAGACATCATCGAGTGCATGAAGCGTTGCAGGCGGGCGCGCGGGAGGGCCGCGACGGCAGCAAGAACTTTTGCGCCTTTTTGCGGCCATAACTCTGTTGGAAATGCCTAATCCGAGGCGGGGGTGTTCACTTTTTCCAAACCTTCGCGCGCGGCGGCCTCCTCCGCGGCTTTTTTTGAGGGACCGCGCCCCTCGCCGAGCAGTAGATCGCCGAGGTGCACTCGCGAGGTGTATTCGCGGTCGTGATCGGGGCCCCCGCTTTGCACGGTCTCGTAGCGGAGGGTGCCGCGCGCGGGCAGGGTTTGCACGAGCTCTTGCAGACGTCCTTTCGGGTTGTCGGTCGCGCCGCCGGCGAGCAGGCGCGGCTCCAGGGGGCCGTAGGCGGCGAGCACGAGGGCGCGGGTGCGCTCGAGGCCGGCGTCGAGATAGAGCGCGCCGACGAGCGCCTCGAATGCGTCCTCGAGGTTGGAGGGGCGGGAGCGACCGGCGGGGGTGTTTTCGCTGCCGCCGAGGCGGAGGGCGGCGTCGAGCCCCAGTTCGAGGGCGAGCTGGGTGAGGCAACGGCCTTTGGTGAGGATGGAGCGGCGGCGGCTCAGGGCGCCCTCGGGCTCGGCGGGGAAGAGGACGAAGAGAGCGTCGGTGACGATGAGCTGGAGCACGGCGTCGCCGAGAAATTCGAGCCGCTGGTTGTGCGCACCGGCACCGGGATTCTCGTTGAGGAACGAGGGGTGGGTGAGTGCCTCGAGGAGCAGGGCCGGGCTGGTCCACGTGTGGCCGAGGCGGGACTGGAGGGCGGCGAGCGGGTCCATGGCGCGATCAGGCGTCGAGGCGGCGGATGCCGGATTGGTCGAGGAGGGCGAGGTGTTGCGAGATCGTGCGGCCGGCGACGACGAGCCCGGGCGCGATGTCGGCGAGCGGGGCGAGGACGAAGGCGCGGCCGAGCATGGCGGGGTGGGGGAGTGTGAGGCGCGGAGTCTTGAGCGCGGTGTCGCCGTGGAGGAGCAGGTCGAGGTCGAGCGTGCGCGGGCCCCAGCGTTCGCGGCGCACGCGGCCGCGGGCGATCTCGATGGCGAGGAGGGCGTCGAGCAGCGGCTCGGGCGCGAGCGTGGTGGCGAGGGCGGCGGCGGCGTTGAGGTAGTCCTGTTGTCCGGCGGGGCCGAGGGGCGGCGTCTCGAAGAGGGCGGAGCGGGCGATCAGGCGGGTGCCGGGCAGCGCGCCGAGCGCGACGAAGGCGGCCTCGAGGTGGGCGCGGCGGTCGCCGAGGTTGGAGCCGAGGGCGACGAAAGCGGTGACGGAAGCGGGGGCGGACACGGAGTTTTTTTGGCGCGAAGATCGCGAAGGGCGCGAAGGTCGGGACCGGTAGGGCTCAGGTGCGCGCGAGGGTGGCGGTGATCGAGATGCCGTCGTGGACGCCGGGGATGGGAGCCTGGGGTTTGTGGATCGTGACGGTGGCGGACTTTACGCGCGGGTGGGCGGAGAGCACGGAGGAGAGGAGGTGGTTGGCGAGGGTTTCGACGAGGGCGAAGCGCTCGTTGACCACGATGTCCTGACAAAGCGAATACACGTCGGCGTAGTTGACGGTGTGTTCGAGCTCGTCGGTGGCTGCGGCCTGGGCGATGTCCACGACGAGGTCGAGGTCGATGATCCAGAGCTGGCCGAGGGCGGCTTCCTCGGGCGCGACGCCGTGGCGGGCGTGGAAGCGCATTTGTTTGAGGCGGATGGTGGCGAGCATGCGGCAATGGCCGCAAAGAGGCGCAAAAGGCGCAAAAAGAAACGGAGGGGGCGCTTTCCGGCCGGGAGTGGCGTGGAGTCAGGTCGGTTCCAAGCAGAAGCTTCGGGATGGCTCCGTGGGCGCGAAGCCGGCGAGCACGCGTTCGAGGGCCGGGCGCAGGTGCATGACGCGGCGCGCGCGGATCACGAGGTCCCACATCGGCTCGAACTTTTTCCAGCCCGCGGCATAGGCGAAATGGCGCGCGCCGGCGGCGAGGCCCGGCTTGGTCGCGGCGCCGCGCCAGATCGAGCTCCATTGGTAGAAGCGTTCGTAGGAGCGCCAGTAACCCTCTTCCAGCTCGGTCGCGCTCATGCGCGCGGGGCGGTGCACGACGTGACGGGTGTCGTAGAGATCCCAATCCGAGTGCAGGAGGCGGCCGGCCTCGTGCATGCGTTGGTAGAGCGCGGTGCCGGGGTAGGGCGTGAGGATGTGGAAGGTCGCCGTCTCAATGCCGCGCGACACCGCCCAGTCCACGGTGCGGTCGAAGACCGAGGCGGCGTCGCCGTCCATGCCATACACGAAACTGCCGTTGATCATCACGCCCAGCGAGTGGAGGCGGCGGATGGCGGCGTCGTAATCGCGGCCGAGGTTCTGGGTTTTGCCCTGCTCGCGCAGGTTTGCGGGGTCGAGGGTCTCGAAGCCGACGAAGAGACTGCGCAGGCCGGCTTCGACCGCTTTTTCAAGGAGGCCCGGCGCGAGGACCGCCTGCACGGTGCCGGCGGCCTGCCAAAGGCGCCCCATGCCTTTCATGCCGTCGAAGAGTGCGGAGGCGAAGCGGCGGTTGCCGAAGAGGTGGTCGTCGAGGAAGTAGAGGTGGCGGCCGGGCAGGCGCTCGATCTCGGCGAGCGCGGCGTCCACGGTCTGGGTGTAGAAGGAGGCCCCTCCCTCGAAGAAGGCCTCCTTGTAGCAGAAGTCGCAGGTGTGTGGGCAGCCGCGCGAGACGACGATGGAGTTGGGGACGAGGTAGAGGGCGCGCTTGATGAGGTCGCGCCGCACCGGCGGGATGCCGACCAGGGTGCGGACGGTGGAGACGTAGCGCTTCTTGGCCGCGCCCGCGCGGTGGTCGGCGAGGAAGAGCGGCCAGATGTCCTCGCCCGGACCGAGGAAGATCGCGTCGGCGTGGGCGGCGGCTTCGTCGGGCAGGGAGGTGACGTGCAGGCCGCCGAGGGCCACGAACACGCCGCGCGCCCGGTAGTGGTCGGCGATCTCGTAGGCGCGCCGGGCGGAGGTGATGTAAACCTGGATGACCACGACGTCGGGCGGGGTGGCGTCGTCGTCGAGGCGTAGTCGCTCGACGTGCTCGTCCACGATTTCGGCTTCGTCGTCCGGCGAGAGATAGCCGGCGAGGGTGGCGAGCCCGAGCGGGGGGAAGAGCGAATACTTGATCGGGCGGAAAAAAGGCGAGGTCGCCTCGGTCAGCGCGGGGAGGATGAATTTGAAGCGCATGCCCTACGCTACAGGCTATGCATGAAGTCCGGATGAAGTCGCGGTGAATTCGCGGAGCCAGAAGCCGAAAAGAGCGGAGCGTAGAGGCAGGGGCGGCGGGCGAGAGGTTAAGCGCCGGGGCGCAGGGCGGCGGCGACGAGGGCGGCGCGGCGGGCGGGGGCGACGTCGTGCACGCGGTGGAGTTGCACGCCTTGGGCGACGGCGAGGGCGGTGGCGGCGAGCGTGGCTTCGAGGCGGTCGGCGGGGGTGGCTAGCTCGGGGACGAGGTAGCCGAAGACGCTTTTGCGGGAGACGCCGAGGAGGATCGGGCAACCGAGCGCGTGGAGGGCGTCGAGGTGGCGGAGGAGGGCGACGTTTTGCGGCTGGGTTTTGCCGAAGCCGATGCCGGGATCGAGGACGATGCGGTCGCGGGGGACGCCGGCGGCGGCGGCGAGTTCGAGGGAGCGGCGGAGGAAGGCGAGGACGGCGGGGAGGGGGGCGTTCTCCGGAGCGGCGTGGCGGAGCGCGGGGTCGTTGTGCATGACGACGAGCGCGGCGCCGGAGGAGGCGGCGAGGCGGGCGAGCTCGGGGCCGCCGGGGCCTTGGAGGCCGTGAATGTCGTTGAGGATATGCGCGCCGGCCTCGAGCGCGGCGGCGGCGACGGCCGGTTTGTAGGTGTCGATCGAGAGCGGCAGGCGCGGGAACTCGGCGGCGAGGGCGCGGAGCAAAGGCGCGGTGCGGGCGATCTCTTCGGCTTCGCTGATCTCGACGTAGCCGGGGCGGGTGGACTGGCCGCCGATGTCGAGGAGATCGGCGCCCTCGGCGACGAGACGGCGGGCGTGGGCGAGGGCGGCGTCGTGCGAGGGCAGGCGGCTGTCGGCGTGGAAGGAATCGGGGCTCGTGTTGACGATGCCCATGATGCGCGGCGCGGAGAGATCGAGCGCGAGGCCGCGGCAGGGGAAGGTTTCAACCACGGAGAACACGGAGGGCACGGAGATCTTTAACGCGAAGAGCGCGAAGGGCGCGAAGAAGAGAAGGAAGGCGCGAGGTCGATGTTCTGTGGCTCGTTCTTGGCGCTCTTCGCGTCCTTCGCGTTGAAAAGGTATTACTCCGGCAGGTAGGCGGTGCTCATCACCTGCTCGACTTGGAGTGCGGCGGGCGGGGTGAGTTTCAGGTCCTCGAGGATTTTGATCTGCGCGGCGAAGCGGGCGGGGTCGAGACGGCCGATGCGAGAGGAGTCGGCGGCGTCGCGGCCGACGACGAGTTTTTCGTCGATGATCATCTGGCGCGAGAAGGCCATGAACTCGTCGGAGTTTTTGGGATTGGCGGCCTTCATCGCCTCGTGCGCGGGAGTCGGGTCGCCGTGAAGGTAGTCGTCCCAGCCGCGGATGTAGGCGGCGAGGAATGCGCGGAGCGCGGCGGGTTTTTTCTCGGCCCACTCCTTGTTGGCGATGAGCACGCCGTAGGAATCGTAGCCGGCATCCCAAGCCTTGAGGTAACGCGGAGCGGGCGCGCCGCCTTGGGTGATGAAGAAGGGCTCGGCGATGTAGAAGCCCTGTTGGATGAACTCCGGATCGGCGATGAAGTTGGAAAGGGAGGGGTTGAAGGGGATGATGGTGAAATCGATGGCGTATTTCTGCTTCAGGAAATCGAGAAACACCCAGCCGGGGCGGGCCATGATCTTGCGGCCGTTGAGGTCCTTGAAATCGCGCACCGGGTTGTCGGCGTGGAGCAGGAAGACCGATGGGTCGTTCTGAAACACGGCGGCGACCTGGAGGAGCGGGAAGCCTTTGTGGGTGTCGAGGAGCGTGGTGACGCTCTCGCCTTGGCCGATCTGGGCGCGGCCGGTGGCGATGGCTTGGTTGACGTTGAGGCCTTGTTGGCCGCCGGCGAGGAGCGTGACGTCGAGCCCGGCCTCTCGGAACCAGCCGCGGGCCTGCGCCTGATAAAAGCCGCCGTGCTCGGGCTCGGGAAACCAGTCGAGCTGCACGGTGATCTTGGTGAGGTCGGGAGCGGAGCCGGCGTCGGCGGAGGCGGTGGAGTCTTTACGGCCGCAGCCGGGGAAGACGAGGGGGGCGAGGAGGGCGAAGGCGAGCGAAGCGAGGACGCGCGGGCGCATCGGCGGAGAGGAACGCGCTTCGCAGGTTCTGGCAAGGTCCCGGAATCGGGTCGCCGCGCGCCACACGGTGAGGATGGCGAAGGCGTGGCGGCTCGCGGCGGCTCAGAGGCGTTCGAGCGGGAAGGTGAGCGGGGTCGCGTGGTTGAATTGATAACTCGAGCGCAAAACGCGGTGGCCGGCCGGGGTGGTCTCGATGACGAAGGGGGTGTCGGCTTCGGGCGCGGCGGGATCGAAGGGCGGGGTCGGCGCGTCGTGACCGAGCTCGCGGAGGCGGTGGCGAAGCGCGGCGGGCGCCGCGGTGGTGGCGATCTCGGCGGCGCGGAACCGACGGGTGGTTTGTTCGAAGAAGTGGGTGAAGTCGTGGATGAGGTGGACCTCGTGAACGCGTTCTTCGCCCGGAGGGCGAGGTGGCAGCTCGGCGTCGGCGAGGAAGGTGCGGAGCTGGGCGGCGTGGAGGTTGCCGAGGTGCTCGGCAAAGCTGTCGGGTGAACCCGGCCAGGAAGCGAACATCGCGGAGAGTTGGTCGAGGGTGAGGCGGGCCGCCTCGGTGTCGGAAACCATGCCGAGCGCCGTGAGCAGCTCTTCGTCGCTGATGGGGGCGCGGTCGATGATGGTGCGTGATTCGAGTTCGACGATCGCATCCTGGTCGCCGCGGCGAAGGAGCGCGCGGCGTGTCTCGAAGTCGATGGAGACGAGGCGGACGCCGAGCTGCGCCGGGCCGCCTTCGCGAAGGGCGATGGTGGTGCGGTCGTGGCGGGATTCGAGGTGGATGCGCCTTTCGCCGTCGCCATAGTCCACCAGCCCGGACAGCCGGAAGTCGCGGGCGAGAGACGGCGGGGCGTCGGGCGGCGGTTCGTCGTCGGTGACGCTGGAAGACGCGGCCGCTTGGCGGGCGAGGAGGAAGGGGAGGATTTTGTCCCGCATGAACGGGCGGATAAAATCCTCGGTCTCGCGGAGCATGGCCTCGGCGGCTGACTGGGCGGGAGGCAGGTCGGCCCAGGCTTCGTCGAGCAGGCGGAGTTCCTCCGGAGAAAACTCGGCGAGCCGGGCGCAGACGCCGCGCGCGCAGAGTTGTTCGGTCGTGGCCCAGAGCAGGTAGTTCATGGTCACGGGGCCGTTGCGGTGATCGCGGCCGAAGCGAAGGAGCGCGGCGTAAACCGGGGCGGCCTCGGCGGCGGGCAAACGCTCGGCGGCGTTGCGGAGCTGCCGGATGAGCGCGAAAGACTCCTCCATGCCGACGATGAGGTTGGCGAAGGGGTTGTCGGGCAGGGAGGGGTTGTGGAGCATGGGCCATTCGACGGAGGCGTGGCCGTTTTGGCGGGCGGCGGCGCGGACCTCGGCGGCAAGCGCGATGATATGGGCGGCGTCTTCGGGTCGGAGGGGCGCGTCGGTGTGGTGCAACGCTTCGATCCGATCGCGGGTTTCCTCGGGAAGGGCTTTATGACGGAGGAGGACGGCCCGGTAGGGGTGGGCTTCGGGCAGATGTTCGAGCGAGGCGGCGACGGGTGCGGGTGCGCCGAGGAGGAGGGCGAGGGGCAGGAGGGCGAGGAGGAGCTTGGGGCGGGGCATTGTTCAGGCGAGGGCGGCGAGCAGGTGGCGGAGTTCGTGGTCGATCTCTTCGGGGTTGGCGACGGTTTCGGCGACGGCGGCGCGGAGGAGGCGGCGGTAGCGTTGGCGGAGGCGGTGGAGGGCGACGCGGAGGGCGGGCTCGGTGAGGCCGAGGCGGGCGGCGGCCGCGGCGTGGGGAGCCTCGGAGCTGCGGCCGGCGAGGAGGGGGAGCAGGGCGTCGGCGTGGTCGGCGCGGCCTTCGGCGGCGAGCTCGGCGCGGAAGCGGGTGGTGACGTCGGCGAGGAGGGCGAGGGCCCAGGCGCGGTCGAAGGCGGCGTCGGGCGCGGGGGCGGGGCAGGTGAGCGGATGGGTGTCGAGGTCGAGGGGCTCGGTGAGGCGGGCGTCGCGGCGGGCGGCGCGGGCGTGGTCGCGGAGGTCGGCGAGATGGTGGGTGAAGGCGCCGAGGAGGAAGGAGCGGAAGCGGCCGCGTTCACGTTGGGCGCCGGCGATGGCGCCGGGGCGGAGGAGGCGGGCGAGGAAGGATTGCACGGAGTCCTCGGCGTCGGCGGGGGCGAGGCCGCGACGGCGCGCGTGGTCGAGGAGTGGAGCGCGGTAGAGGGTGAGCAGCTCGCCGAGGGCGCGGGCGGCGCCCTCGGTGTCTTGGGTGCCGTGGGCGGCGGCGACGACGAGGGTCCAGCGCGTGGTGTGGAAGGCGGCGGCGCTCATCGAATGAAGTAGCCGATGGTCCGCCACTTGTCGTCGGGCTCTTGGGCGACGATGGCGTTCATCGCATCGCCGGCGTGGTCGAAGAGGAAGGCGCGGTCCTCGGTGATAAGGCGCTCGGGGCGGAGGGTGGCATCCCAGGTTTGGTAGCGGGTGGGGCGGCGGCGGATTTCGAACGACTCGATCTGGGACAGCGGGATTTCGAAGCGGAAGTGTTCGGTGCGCAGATGCGGGTTGGTGACGCTGCCGCGCCGGGATTCGAGACGTCGGCCGGCGTGGGTGACGGCGATCACGTCAAACTGGTGGGTAAGTGGATCGTGTCGAAGGTCGCGGACGAGTTTGACGAGGGCGCGACCGTCGGGGTCGTTTTCAGGCGCTTCAAAATAGGCGCCGTTTTCCATGGTGAGGCGAGGGCCGGCGGCGGGGAGATTGTCCCAGGGCTCCCAAGGATCGACCGCGTAGCGCAAGGCGATGCGCACCCGCTCGGGGAGCGTGTCGAAGGTGCCGGGGGATTGGGTGACGGTGAGCCAGGGGGCACGGGGATCTTGGGCGGGGCTGAAGCCGGCGGCTGAATGGGAGTCGAGGCCAACCAAGGGGCGGTTGTCGGCGGGGTCGTGGAAGCTGAGGCTGATGAAGCTTTGGCGGTCGAGGCGAGGATGGGTGAACCAGAGGCTGAGGTAGCGGGGCGTGGAGTCGGGCGGGGAGTCGTGCTGGACGCCGGAGGGGGCGGGGCGGCCGCCGGGAGAGGGCGGGGCGTCCTCGCCCGAGGGCAACCAGGGGCGGCCGATGCGGGTCTCGGCGTGGTCGAGCCAGTCGATGGCGGCGAGCTGGATGGGTTGGGCGCGGTTGTCGGCCGGCGCGGAGGAGGTGCCGGAGGCGAGGGGTGTCTTCGATGGCGGCGGAAGCAGGCGAACTTCGATGCGCAGCCGGCCTTCAGAGATCGGGGTCGCGCGGAGGATGCCGACGCGCAGGTCGGATTGCGCGGTGGGTTGAAGGGAAAAGGCGAACCACTCGCCTCCAATCGCGCGGGGCGTATCTAGGTCGCGCAGGGGGTGGAGCAAGAGCGGGCCGTCGGGTGTGGCGGCGGGGGTCTCGGTGAGGAGTTCGACGATGGGTTTTAGCAAGCTGGCAGGATCATCGAGCGCGGCGGGAGTGATGACGGGCTCGACGCGAACGAGGCGGAAGTGCTCGGCGCGGGAGGCGAGGACGTGCGTGGAGGGCGAGGAGGAGTCGGCGGCGGGTTTTGGCGCGTAGAGGAGGTGGAAGGGGGGCAGCGAATCCAGGGCGACCGGGTGCGCGGCGGTGCCGGAGGCGGCGGTGAGGCCGGTGTCCAGATTGAGGACGACGGCTTCGGTCTCGGAGCCGAGCGGGTCGAGTTCGGCGAGAATGGGCACGAGCGGAAGGGTGACGGAGCGGGAGCGGACGAGGACGGTGCCGTTGTCGGAGGGAGGGAGGACTTGCAGGAGGTGGATGCCGCCTTGGAGGGTGATGACGGCATGGACCGAGGGGGCCGCGCCGGGCAGGGGTGCGGGGAGGGAGGTGTAGAGGCCGGGGCGGCCCTGAGTCAGGAGTGGGCGCACCCGGGCTACGAGCTGAGCGGCCGTCTCGTGCCAGGCCAGGTCGGGGAGCTTGAGCGAGCGGGTGCCTTCGATGTTGAGGCTGGGTAGGCTGCGCCTTTCGCGGAAGAGGTCGATGCCGCGTGAGCGGCGCCAGTCGGTGGCCGTCTCGATACCGTGGATGGCGTCGTGATGCGGCGAGTAGGCGTGGTCGCGAGCGTGGTCGAGGTCGTGTCCATGGTCGATGCCACGCGGGAAGGCGATCTCGCGTTCAGGCCCAAAGTGGTGAGTCGGGCGAGAAACGGTGGCGGCGGTGGTGGGCGTAGTTTGTCCGTCGGCTCCGGGCAGCGAGAGGAGCGGGCGGCTGGAGGGGTCGATGATGAGGGCAAGGCGGAGCGTGTGGGCGGCTTCGTTGTGCAACTCGGCGCGAAAGGCGCCGCGCAGCTCGTGGCCGTCCCGGGCGGAGGTGAGCACGAAGGCCTGCCATTGGGCGGGGGCCGACGCATCGAGCGGGATGAGGCGCGAGGGGGAGGTCGGATCCGGCAGGGCGGAGCGACCGGCGCGGGCGGCGCGAGCGAGGCGTTCGAAATCGTCGGCGGAGGGCAGCGAGGCGGTTGCGAGTGGGTGCTCGGTGAGTGCGATCGGCGATGGAGCGTAGCGCAGCTCGGCGGCGCCGAAGGTGGCGAGGTAGTGGCCGGCGGGAATGTCGGGGCCCGGGGGTTCTTCGGGGGGCAGGTAGAAGAAGGGGTGCGGGCGCGAAAAGACGGGCGCGGGATTTTCGGCCGGGGCGGAGACGAGGCGCATCTCGAGCGCGTCGAGGGCGTGCCAGGGCGAGCGATCCTTGATCAGCGCGGGCAGGCGGAGTTCGCCGACCGAGAAATAGGGCTGGGCGAGCAGATCGCGGAGGCGTTCGGGCGAGAGGCCGGTGTGCGCGGTGATGGTGTCGCCCTTGCGGGAAAGGATGAGGCCGCGGTCGAAGGGGTGGGGCAGGACGATCTCGTTGGGCATGCGGCCCTCGTCCGCTCGGGGGTAGTCGAGGCGGAGGTGGGGCGAGGCGAGGGTTTCGTGCCACAGGGCGGCGGTGGTGGTGCTGCGTTTTTGGGCGGAGGCCATCAGGCCGAGGACGGAGCCGCCGACCTGGATGGCTTGGGGGCCGTGGAGCGCGCGGGGCGGCCAGTCGCGCCGGTCGATGACGATGACGTCGAGGTTCCAAACGGCTGGCGTGGCGGACTGGGAAGGTGTGTGAAAACGGGGAAGCAGCGGGAGTGCGAGCGCGAGGCCGGCGACGAAGGAGATCGTGAGGGTTTGTCGGCGGATTTTCGTGGCCTGCGCTTCCGGTTCGGCGAAACGCAGCAGGAGGCCGGAAGTCCATACGCTCAGCGCGAGAAAGAAGCCGATCAGCACGGCGATGAAGGGCCCGGCGGGAAGCGCCGCCGGCCAGGTTTGGTTGGCCGTGACGGTGAGCAGGTGAAGGTGCGCGAAGAACCCAAGGAGCAGGCATGACAATCCTGCCATCCAGCGAGATAGCAGCAGGGAACTCTCTGCGCGGCGTGCGGGGACGAACCAATACTCGCGGTTGGGAAGGCTTGCCCACCGAGTGGGCAGGTGGCGCGTCAGGCGGGCGGTGAAGGAGAGTATCACTCCGAGGGCGAGAGGCAACAGGCACGAAAAGGCGAGATATCCGCCGCGAGACATCCAGCCGTTGGCTCGGCCTTCCGAATCGAAGTGCGTGGCCACGCGGGCTGGAAGATCCCGGGAGGAAAACCAGAGCAGGGCACCGAACGCGGCGTAGCAGCAGGCGTAGCCCAGCCACGGCGCGCGGGCGCTCGCGGCGGAAGGCGACGGGGATGCTGGCGACGCGGGAGCGGGAGTGCTGGCGACGGTTTCGACGTGGGTTTTCAGCTCGCTCGCAGCGGAGTAGCGACGGTCGGGTTCGCGCTCGAGGGCGCGAAGCACGATCTCGTCGAGGCGCACGTCGATTTGCACGTGGCGCGAGGGCGGCTGGAGTTGGCCGGGCTCGGGGAGCTCGCCGGTGAGCATCTGGTAGAGCACGACGCCGAGCGCGTAGAGGTCGGCGCGGTGGTCCACCGCGGCGGGGCGGTCGCGTTGCTCGGGCGCCATGTAGGCGGGGGTGCCGCCGCCTTCGGCGGAATGACCAATGACCAATGACGAATGACGAATGCTAATATCGGAGGCCTCGGGAGTGGCGGTGGTGAGTTTGGCGATGCCGAAGTCGGCGATTTTCACGCGACCGAGGCGGTCTACGAGGATGTTCTCCGGCTTGATGTCGCGGTGGATGATGCCGCGGTCGTGCGCGTATTGGAGGGCGTCGCAGAGCGGCGGCACGATGGCGAGTGCCTCGCGCGGCGCGATGCGGCCGGCGGCGAGCAAGCCGCGGAGGTTCACGCCGTCCACGAACTCCATGAGGATGAAGTAGCGGCCGGCGGGGCTGCGGCCGTATTCGTAGAGCGTGACGATGCCCGGGTGGTTGAGCTGGGCGAGGGCGCGCGCCTCGCGGGCGAAGCGCTCGGCGAAGCCGGGGTCGGTGTCGAGGCCGGGGCGGAGGATCTTGAGCGCGACGAAGCGGTCGAGGTCGCGCTGGCGGGCTTTGTAAACCGCACCCATGCCGCCGCGGCCGAGAAGCTCGAGGATCTCGAGTTGCGGGAATTCGGCGGCGAGTTCGGCGGGGGACGGCGGAGGCGTGGCGTGCGGGCTAGCCTCGGTCGTTTGCGTGGCGAGGCCGAGGGCCAGCAAGGCGGCGGGATCGGGTTGGCCGGGAGGTGGAGTGGGCGAAGACATGGTGGCTGTTCACCAGAGTTCTTCGGGAAGGATCGAAAAACGTTACGGAGGGATGGGCGTTATTCGCGCGGAGCGCGAACGGTCATTTGTCGGAGTCGCCGGGCGAGTAGCTGTCGTGCCAGCGATGCAGCACGAGCCAGGAAAGCCCGGAGACGGCGGCGACGAGCGCGAAGCCGAGCACGCAGCCGACGAGCGCGGTGGCGTAGAGCGCCGGGATCTCGTTGCGTGCGCTAAAGAGCAGGGCCGACATGCCGAGGCCGAGGCGGCCGCCGCTGCTCGTGCCGACGAGGTAGTCGGCGGTGAGGGCGCCGATCGGCGCGAGGATGGCCGAGATGCGCAGGCCGGTGAAGAAGTAGGGCAGGGCGGCGGGCGCGCGGAGGAGCAGCAACTCCTGCCAGCGCGCGGCGCGCCCCATGCGGAAGAGGTCGAGGTGGGCGCGATCGACCGAGAGCAGGCCCTGGGTGGTGTTTACCACGAGCGGGAAAAACGTGATCAGGAAAGTCACCAGGATGACGCTCGGCGCGCCGGGGCCGACCCAGAGGATGAGGATGGGCGCGATGATGATGATCGGCACCATTTGCAGGCCCATGAGGTAGGGGTAGAGCGTGGCGCGGACGAGATTGGAGCTGGCGAGGAGGAGGGATGCGCCGGCCGCGACGAACGCGGCCAAGGCGAAGCCGCCGAGGGCGGCGAGCGCGGTGTGGCGCGCGGCTAGGAGCAGCGCGGGGCCGTGCACGCGGAAGGCCTCGGCGAGCTGGGGCAGGCTGGGCAGGAGGAAGCGGCGCGAGGGCGACAGCGAATGGTGCAGCGTCTGCCAGCCGGCGAGGAGCAGCGCGGCGAGGACGAGCGGGAGGAGCCAGCGGAGGACGCGCGGGTTCATGCGGCGGCGGGATCGACGGCGCGGAGGCGGCCGGAGACGTCGGCGACGAGGCGGAGGTAGGCGGGATCGCGCCGCGTGTCGTGATTTCTTGGATACGGGAGATCGACGCGCAGATCGTGCGCCAGGCGGCCCGGGCGGGGCGCGAGCACGAGGATGCGCGTGGCGAGAAAGACAGCCTCGGCGACGGAGTGCGTGACGAAGACGGCGGTCCAGCGCTGGCGCGCGTGGATGGCGAGCAGCTCCTCGCCGAGGCGGTCGCGGGTCATCTCGTCGAGCGCGCCGAAGGGCTCGTCGAGCAGGAGCACGCGCGGCTCGGTGGCGAGGGCGCGGGCGAGGGAGACGCGCATCTTTTGTCCGCCGGAGAGCTGGCGCGGATAGGCCCGGGCGCGGTCGGCGAGGCCGACGAGGGCGAGGGCGGCGTCGCGCCGGCGGCCGCGCTCGGCGGCGGGCACGCGGCGGAGGCGGAGGAGCGTTTCCACGTTGGCCCCGACATCGAGCCAAGGGAGCAGGGTGGCGTCCTGGAAAACGTAGGCGAGGTCGTCGCCTTGGGCGGGCGGGTGCCCGTCGATGGTGATGTGGCCCGAGGCGGGCTCCGAGAGGCCGGAGAGGAGCCGGAGGAGGGTGGATTTGCCGCAGCCGGAGGGGCCAAGCACGGCGACGAATTCTCCGGCCGCGATCTCGAGGTCGAGGGGGGCGAGCACGGGCGTCGCAGAGGCATCGAAGCGTTTGGATACCTCGCGGAGGCGGATCGCGGGCGGTGGGGGCGTGACGGACGGGAGGCTGGGGGTGGCGGCGGCCAAGGCGAAGCGGGAAAGGCGCTTAGGGTGGGGCGCCCGGGGGAGAGGGCAAACCCGAGAAACGAAAAACCCGCAGCCGGAAGAGGCTGCGGGCGAGGAAAGAGGGGCTTGTCGCGAGGACTCAGGCCTTCTCGACGAGGCCGGCCTTGATGGCCTTGACCGAGACGAGCATGCGCTTCACGCCGCCGTTGGCGAGCTTCACGCGGATGCGCTGGAGGTTCGGCTTGAAGGTGCGGGAGGTCTTCTTGGTCACGTGCGTGCCGATACCGCCGCTCTTCTTGGACTGACCCTTGCGATGAATGATGGAACCCTTGGTGGGGCGTTTGCCGGTGATAGCGCAGATGCGAGCCATGGTGATGCGTGGGTTGAGTTAAAAGGGTCAGAGAAAGGGGGGTGGGGTGAGGGGGTGCAAGGGAAAAGCGTCGCCGCCGCTACGCGGCGGAATGACCAATGACCAATGACCAATGACCAACGACTAATGAGGAATGACGGATTACGCAGAGTTGTCGCCTAGCTACGCGGCTCCTCGAGCACTCGACTCCTCGACTCTCTTCCGTAGCGCGTGAAGGACCTGGAACTTTTGGCCCATCTGCGCGGGGTGGAGGAGGTGGAGGAGTGCGCGGCGGCGGGGATCGGCGAGCGACGCGGTGCCGCGAGTCATCGCGGCGGCGATGGCGTCGCCGGCATGGTGCACCAGAAACGCCTCCTGGGACTGCACTTCGGGCGGGCGGTCGGCCGGGGAACGGGGCGCAAGCGCCTCCAGCAGCCAGTCCCAGCAAACGTGGGCGGTGAGGTCCTGTTCGCCCGGGTGGGCGAGGAGGTCGTTGGACTGCGTGTGCCGGTGGTAGGCGCGGGCGGTGCCGGCGGGCACGGAGTGGGCGAGCTCGGCGAAGCGTTTTCCGTAATCGAAGGCGATGAAGAGCCCGTGCCAGGGCTGGGCGGCGATGCGGGCGGCGAGCGCCGCGGCTTCGCGCGGGGCGTCGAAGACATAGCCCTCCGGCGTCTCCGCGAGGGGGGGGAGAAAGGCCGCGGCCTCGGCCGGGGCGGGGCCGAGGTCGGCCTCGTGGAGCGCGTCACCGCCCGATGCGAGGGCGACGCCGAGTTCGTGCCAGGCCTCGCCGCGACGCACGAAGCGGCGCAGCGGCTGCGCGTCGAACAACTCGTTGGAAAACACGACGCAGGCGCCGGCGAGCGCGATGGCTTCGCCGACGCGGATCGTGCGGGCCGCCGCGAAGGGGTGTCCCGTCACGCCTTCGATCACGCCGCCCGAGGGCTCGGCGCCGATCTCGACAAAGGTGTGCGCGGCGGGCTCGAGGCCGGCGTCGCGCAGGAGTTTCGCCGCGGCGGCGGCGACGAGTTCGCCAAAAATGGGGCCGAGGCTGGTGGCGGTGTAGAAATCGGCCCCGCGATCACGGCCCACGCGCAGGCGGCCCCGGCGGTAGTAGCCGAGCGCGGGGTCGTAGAGCGCGAGGCGCATGAAGGCATCGAAACGCAGCGTGGCGCCGGTCGCGCCCGTCGGGGCCCCGGCCGCGCGCAAAAAGGCGGCGGCGAAGGCGGGATCGAGCGGGGCGGGAGACGGAGTGGACGAAGCCATTTACAAGCGGGGGCGCTTGGGCACAGTCCGCCGCATGTTCAAGCGGATTGTCAGCATCGGAGTGGGCGTGATCGCCGGCTACCTCATGACCCTCGGCGTCATGCAGGTGGTCAATGCCTGGGGCGTGTGGCCCGATCGTCAGGTCAATCGCGCCGCCGATCAGGTCTCGCAGGTCATGCGTCTGCTGAACCGTCACTACGTGGAGGAGAGCGAGGTCGCCCCCGCCAAACTCGCCGAGCACGCGATCGAGAGCATGCTCGGTTCGCTCGATCCGTATTCGCAGTTCCTGCCGCCCCAGGCCTACAAACACCTCGAGGAAGAGGTGGACGGCTCCTTCGGCGGCATCGGCGTGCAGGTGGAGGAGCTGAACGGCCGCATCCTGGTCGTCACGCCGATCGCCGGCACGCCGGGCGAGCGCGCGGGCATCTTGCGCGGAGATGTGTTTCTTTCGGTCAACGGGACCGACGTGGGCGGGCTGAAGCTCGAGGAGTTCGTCTCCCAGCTCCGTGGAAAACCCGGCACGAGCGTCACGGTGAAGGTCGAGCGCGGCGATCCCGCCCGCGAGGTCGAGTTCACCCTCAAGCGCGAAGTCATCAAGGTGGACAGCGTGCGCGACGTGGAGCTGCTCGCCGGAGGCATTGGTTACGTGCGCGTGAGCCTCTTCGCCGAGCGCACCGGGCGCGATTTCAAGGCCGCCGTCGCCCGCCTGCGCGAGCAGGGCGCTAAGGCCTTGATCGTCGATCTGCGCAACAATCCCGGCGGTCTGCTCACCGCCGCGGCCGAGGTGGTGGAGCCCTTTTTTCCGCGCGGCGAGCTCGTCGTCTATACCCAAGGCCGCCGGCGCGAGGACCGCATGGAGCTGCGCTCCAAAGGGGATCGCGAGCCGCTGCGCCTGCCGCTCGCGGTGTTGATCAACAACGGCAGCGCGAGCGCGGCCGAAATCGTCGCCGGCGCCCTGCAGGATACCGAGCGCGCCGTGCTCATCGGCGAAAAGACCTTTGGCAAAGGCTCGGTGCAGACGATCTATCCCCTGCGCGCCGGCTCCGCCCTTCGCCTCACCACGGCGCGTTACTACACGCCGTCCGGCGTGGTGATCCACGAGAAAGGCATCCTGCCCGACATCCGCGAGGTGCTGACTCCCGAGGAGGAGAAGGCGGTTTTCCTGAGCCGTTTGCGGCCGGACATCACGGATCCGGAGGAGTTTCGCGAGCGCTTCGGCGTGCCCCCCGCCGAGGACACGCAGCTCGCCGCCGCCATCCGCGAATTGCAGGCCGCGCTCGCGGGCGCACCGCCCACCCGGCGCACCTTGGCGGAACGCGAGGCCGCGCACGCCGCCGCCGAGCGCGACGGCCGGCCCGGCTGGAAGCTCACGCTGCAGATGCCGAGCTACCTGCCGGTGATGCAGTACGCCGAGGACCGCGCGCTGCGCGCACGCATGTACCGCGCCTACGCGACGCGCGCCTCGGAGTGCGGCCCGGCCGAGCTCGACAACGGCCCGCTGATAGGCCGCATCCTGGCGCTGCGCGCCGAGGAGGCGAAGCTCCTGGGTTACGCCGACTACGCCGAGGTGTCGCTGGTCGCGAAGATGGCCGAGTCGGCCGACGAGGTGCTCGCCTTCCTGCGCGAGCTCGCGGCCAAGGCCAAGCCCTTCGCCGAGCAGGATCTCGCCGAGCTGCGCGCCTTCGCGCGCGTCGAGCTCGGCCTCGAAAACCTCGAACCCTGGGACGTCGCCTTCGCCTCCGAGAAGCTGCGCCAGCGCCGCTACGCCTTCTCCGAGCAGGAGGTGAAGCAGTACTTCCCCGAGCCGCGCGTGCTCGAAGGCCTCTTCAACCTGATCCGCAGCCTCTACCGCGTCGACATCGTCGCCGAGGACGCGCCGCGCTGGGACGCGAGCGCCCACTTCTTCCGCATCGAGCGCGACGGCGCGACCATCGGCCACTTCTACCTCGACCTGCACGCGCGCGAGACCAAGCGCGGCGGCGCCTGGATGGACTCGGCGCGCAGCCGCCAGCTCACCGCGCGCGGGGTGCAGACGCCGGTCGCCTATCTGGTCTGCAACTTCCCCGGCCCGGTCGGCGGACGGCCCGCGACCTTCACCCACGACGACGTGCTCACCCTCTTCCACGAGTGCGGCCACGGCCTGCACCACCTGCTCACCCAGGTCGACGAGCTCGCGCTCTCGGGCATCCACGGCGTCGAGTGGGACGCGGTCGAGCTGCCCAGCCAGTTCATGGAAAACTTCTGCTGGGAGTGGGACGTGATCTCGGCGATGAGCGCCCACGTCGACACCGGCGCGCCGCTGCCGCGCGAACTCTTCGACAAGATGATCGCGGCGAAGAACTTCCAGAGCGGCATGCAGACGGTGCGCCAGCTCGAGTTCGCGATGTTCGACCTGCGCCTGCACAGCGAGATCGATGCCTCCGCCGGGCCGGTGCCGATGGAGCAGGTGCTGGCGCTGCTCGACGAGGTCCGGCGCGAGGTCGCGGTGATCGTGCCGCCCGCCTGGCACCGCTTCCCCAACAGCTTCTCGCACATCTTCGCCGGCGGCTACGCCGCGGGCTACTACAGCTACAAGTGGGCCGAGGTGCTCTCGGCCGACGCGTTCGAGGCCTTCGAGGAGGCCGGCGCCGGCAAGGGGTCACTGCTCGATCCGGTGACCGGGGAGCGCTTCTGGCGCGAGATCCTGGCGGTCGGCGGCAGCCGCCCGGCGATCGAGTCGTTCAAGGCCTTCCGCGGCCGCGAGCCGCGGGTCGACGCGCTGCTGCGCCACAACGGGATGGTGACCGCATGAACCGCATTCTGACCTTCGTCCTCGCTGCGGCCTTCGCCGCCCTGCCGCCGGCCGCGGTTGCGGCCGACAAGGTGTACGAGTGGATCGACGCCTCGGGCCGCGTCAACTACTCCGACCTGCCACCCCCGCCGGGCACCGCCTCGCGCCTGGTCGAGCGGCGGGTGGCAGCCGGCGCGCCCGACCCCACCCTGCCCGACACCCTTCGCAAGCTCGCCGCCGACTTCCCGGTGCATCTCTACACCGCCGAGAACTGTGGCGACCCGTGCGAGCGCGCGCGCGGCCTGCTCGAGACGCGCGGCGTCCCGTTCGCCGAGACCCGGATCGCAACCGAAGACGACGTGGCCGCCTACCGCCGCGTCTTCGGCGAGCCCGACGAGGTGCCGGCCGCGACCGTCGGCTCGCAGCGTCTGCGCGGCTTCGAGGCGGGAAACTGGAACGCCGTGCTCGACCGCGTCGGCTACCCGCGCGAGCCGCTGCCGATGCGCTGAGGCTGATTTCGGCCTATCATTAGGCTAAAACCAGCCTACCGAGGAGCAGCCCATGAGCGGGACCGCCAGAACCCTTTCCGCGGGAGAACGCCTGGGGCGTTACCCGGCCGGGACCGTCGATGCGCTCTTTCAGCTCGTGAACTTCCCGCCCAGCGAGCGCATCCAGGCGCTGCGGCATGGCCTCCCGGCGAAAACGATTCTCGTCGTCGCCGACGAGATGGGATGGTCGCGCGAGCACGCGATCCGGGTCCTGCAACTGTCCCGCTCGACGGTGAACGACAAGCTGCGCCACGACAAACCCCTGGACACGCCGAACTCCGAGCGACTGCTGGGCGTTCTCGAGTTGATCGAGCTGGCGCGCAGAATCGTCGAGCGATCCGGCGATTCGCAGGCGTTCGATGCCGGCAGATGGCTCGGGCAGTGGCTCGAGACGCCCAATCCGGCCCTGGGCGGGCAACTGCCCTCGACCTATCTCGACACGCATGAAGGCGTGCAGATCGTGCGCCAGTTGCTCGCGCAGATGGAGTCGGGGGCCTACGCGTGACGGCAAGTCTGTGGCGCATCGCCACCGACACGCCCGACTTCACCGCGGACGATCTGAGCGGCGCCGGCGCCAAGGCGAGCGGAGGCCGATGGAACGCGCGCGACACGCCCATGATCTACGCATCGGAAAGCGTCGCCCTGGCGTGCCTGGAGACCGTGGTGCATCTCGGCTATCCGACCTTGCCGCTCAATCGCTATCTCGTGCGCATCGAAGTCCCTGCTGACGTCTTCGCCGCCCGACTGCGCATCGAGGACATCGTCGCCGCCGATGAACTGATCGGCTGGGAAGCGCAACCGCCCGGCAAGGTCAGCATCGGCCTCGGCACCACTTGGGCCCGGTCGAAGCGCTCCGCCCTCCTCGACGTCCCCTCGGTGGTGATCGAGGAGGAGCGAAATTACCTGATC
>JAUWBD010000228.1 GCA_030605125.1 Verrucomicrobiota bacterium
CCCGCGAAAAGCGTGCGGCTGCGCCGCCGCCGCACGAGCCCGCGCGCGTCCGCCGCCGCGCCGCCCTTGGGCGTGCGCACGAACTCGCCGCCGCGCGTCAGGAGGCCCTCGATCACCGCCGCCGTGCAGGTGACGCTCATCGCCAGGCCGAAGGTCATCACGAAGGGCGCGAAGACGAGCCAGAGCAGGCCCTCGCGCCACTCGCGTTGGCGAAAGTATTGTCCCGTCACGTAGAAGACCACCGAGCCGCCGCCGAGCAGCAGCATGTTCACCGGGTTGAGCAGCGCCCAGAACCAGCCCTGCTGCGCCGGCCCGAGCACGACCAGGTAGGGCACGAAGAGCAGGCTGAACACGACGAGCAAGGGATGCACGCAGCCGACCATCAGGTGCCACGCCGCCTCGCGCTTCACCCGCGCCGGCAGCCCCGAGCAAAGGATCAGCCCGAGCTGCTTGCGCGCCACCTGGATGCCGCCCTTCGTCCAGCGGCGCTGCTGGCTCTTGAAGGCCGTCACGCTCTCGGGCAGCTCCGAGGGCACGGCGTAGTCGCCGCGATACACGAAGCGCCAGCCGCGCATCTGCGCGCGGTAGCTGAGGTCGAGATCCTCCGTCACGGTGTCGTCGCTCCAGCCGCCCGCGTGCTCCAGCGCCGCGCGCCGCCAGATGCCGGCCGTGCCGTTGAAGTTGAAAAACAATCCCGCGCCATGCCGCGCCGCCTGCTCGACCACGAAGTGCGCGTCGAGAAACACGGCCTGGAACCGCGTGAGCAGGCTCGCGCGCCGATTCGCAAACTCCCACCGCGCCTGCACCACGCCCACCGCCGGGTCGCCGAAGTGCGGCATGAGCTTCTCCAAAAAATCCGGCTCGGGCAAAAAGTCCGCGTCGAAGATCGCGAAGAACTGCGCCTGGCTGAGCGCCGCGCCGTAGTTGAGCGCGCCCGCCTTGTAGCCGCGGCGCTCGGGCCGGCGCAGGTGGCGGATGCGCCCCGCCTCCCCGGGGTGCGCGGCGAGCCAGCGCGCGATGCGCGCGGTGGTGTCGTCGGTCGAGTCGTCGAGCACCTGGATCTCCAGCCGATCGGCCGGCCAGCGGATCGCGGCGACTTTTTCCAAGAGCCCCTCCACCACGAGCGGCTCGTTGAAGAGCGGCAACTGCACGCACACGCGCGGCAGCGGCCCGGCGAGCGGCGGCGCCTCGGGCGGCGGCCGGCGCACGGCGCGCGCGTAGAGCCACATCAGCTTCAGGCGATGTGCGGCGAAAGCGAGCAGGCCGCCGAGAGTGAGCAGGTAAAGGATGAGCAGGAGGTCGCGCATCGGCCGGCAGCTTGGGCGAAGGCGGAGCGCGCCCGCGAGCGGGCTTGGCGGTTCGGGCCCCACGAACCGGCCCGCGCCGGAGTGGTCGCATCGGGCAAATCCCGGCGCGCTTGTCTGCCCGCCCTCTCCGCGCCTTTCCTTTCGCGCAAATGACGACGAGCACTCCCGCCTCCCGACCGGCCTCCGCCCCCGCCCCGCTGCGCGTCGCCTTCGTCGGCGCGGGGCGCAACCCCGAGCAGCGCCACCTGCCCGGCCTGCGCGCGCAGGCCGGCGTCGAGCTGCGCTCGGTCTGCAACCGCTCGCCCGAATCCTCGCGTCGCGTCGCCGCCGCGTGGGGGATCGACCGCGTCGAGAGCGACTGGCGCGCGGCCGTCGCCGCGCCCGATATCGACGCGGTCTGCATCGGCACCTGGCCCGACTCGCACGCCGACATCGCCTGCGCCGCGCTCGCCGCCGGCAAACACGTGCTCTGCGAGGCGCGCATGGCCGCCGATCTCGCCGGCGCCGAGCGCATGGCCGCGGCCGCCGCCGCGCGGCCCGACCTGGTGGCGCAGCTCGTCCCCGCTCCGCACACGCTCGCCTACGACGACGACGCGCGCGACGCAATCCGCACGGGCCGCCTCGGTCGCCTGCGCGAAGTGGAGGTCGTGCACCACCACGGCGAGTTTCTCGAAACCGCCGCCCCGCTCTCGTGGCGCCTGCAAAGCCGGTTCAGCGGCGTGAACATGCTCACGCTCGGGATCTTCTACGAGGTGCTGCTGCGCTGGCTCGAGGCCGACGCCCGCGTGCTCGACGCGGAGGGCGAGCTGCGCGCCGCCACCGCCGCGCGCGGCGCGGACCTGCCCGAGGCGCTGCGCCTGCGCGGTGAGTTTTCCACACTGGCCGGAGCGGGCCTGCGCATGGACTTGAGCGCGATCCAGGCGGGCGAGCCGCGCCTGCAAATCATCGTCCGCGGCGACGCGGGCGAGCTGCTCTGGGATGGACGGGCGAATCGCCTCGCGCTGCGCGACGCGAGCGGGCGCGAGACCGAGCTCGCCGCCGCGCGCCCCGACGCCTGGCGAGTCGAGGCCGATTTCGTGGCGGGCATCCGCGAAGGCGCGCCGGTGCGGCGCACCGACTTCGCGACCGGCCTGCGCTACATGCGCTTCACCGCCGAGGCCCGGGGCGCCCTGCGGTTTTGAGCGCCCCGTCCCCCCCCCGCCGCGCGGCGGCCTCAGCCGCCGACGGCGCCGAGCTCGAGGCCGAGCGTCTCGACAAACTTGCGCATCGCCGGCGTGAGCACGCGGCCCTTGCGATGCAGGATGGCGAGCGGCCGGGTGAACTCCTTGCCCTTGAGGGTGAGCATGGCGAGCGTGCCCGCCTTCACCTCCTGCTGCACCGTCGCCTGCGGCACGATCGCGATGCCGTGGTCGATCTCCACCGCGCGCTTCACCGTCTCGATGTTGTCGAACTCCATCACCGGCTCGCTCTCCAGCTTGTGCTCGCGGAAGATGTGGTCCACCGCCTTGCGCGTCGGGATGTCGGGATCGAAACCGATGAACTTCTGCCCCTGCAGCTCCGCCACCGACACCTCGCCCTTCTTCGCCAGCGGATGGGAGGGAGGGGTGATCAACACGAGGCGATCATTGCGGAAGGGGATCACCTCGATCTGGCGCTGCTTGAGCGGGAAAGCCACCAGGCCGAAGTCCACCGAGTTGTGCAGGATGTCCTCATACACGAGGTTCGAGCGGCGATACTCGACGCGCACGTTCACCGAGGGATAGTCGTGCAGGAACTTTTTGATGTAGGGCGGCAGCTCGTGCAGGCCGATCGAGTAGATCGTGGAGATGCGGATGGTGCCGCTGATCACCTTCTTCAACTCCTGCAGATCCGAATCGAGCTTGTCGTAAACGTGCAGGATCTCCTTCGCCGACTCGTAAACCTGATAGCCCTCGCGCGTGAGCTGAAACTGCTTCTGGCTGCGGTCGATGAGCAGCGCCTTGAAGTGCTTCTCCATCGCCCTCGCCTGCTGGCTCACGGCCGATTGGGTGATGCCGTTGATCTTGGCGGCCTTGGAAAAGCTCTTCGTCTCGACGAGATCGGCGAAGATCTTGAAATTCTCGATTTGCATAGCGCGATTGGGGTGGGACGTTCGTGCCTTGCATAAAAGTTTCTTATCACCACGCAACCGAGAAAACCCGCGATAATGAATATCCCCTATGAAGAATTCTGTTTCCGAGTCGCGGCCGTCGAGGCGCGGATCGAGGCCGCCGCGCGGGCCGCGGGGCGGGATCCGCGCGAGGTGCGGCTGCTGCCGGTGACGAAAACCCATCCCGCGCTCGCCGCCGTGTTCGCCGCGCGTCGCGGCCTAGGCGCGGTCGGTGAAAACCGCGTGCAAGAGGGTGCCGCAAAGCGGCCCGAGACCGCCGCGCTGCTCGCCGGCGAGACCGCGCCCGCGCCGCGCTGGGAACTCATCGGGCACCTCCAAAGCAACAAGGTCCGCCTCGCCGCCGAGACCTTCGATCGTATCCAGAGCGTCGATACGGAAAAACTCGTGCGCCACCTCGACCGCGCCGCGGGCGAGCTCGGCCGGCCGCTCTCCGTGCTGCTCCAGGTAAACGCCGGCCGCGATCCCGCCAAATTCGGCTGCGAGCTCGAGGACGCGCCCCGCCTGCTGGAAGCCGCGCTCGCCGCGCCGCATCTGCGCGTGGAGGGGTTCATGACCATCGCTCCGCTCGGCGCCAACGAGGCCGGGACCGCGGAGCACGCGCGGCGCACCTTTTCCGCGCTGCGCGGGCTGCGCGACGAGCTGGCCGGCCGCTTCGGCGTGGCCTTGCCCGAGCTCTCGATGGGCATGAGCGGCGACCTCGAACTCGCCGTCGCCGCGGGCTCCACCTGCGTGCGCGTGGGCACCGCGCTCTACGGCACGCGTTGAAGCGCCTCCCCGCGTCCCCACCCTCGCCTGCCGGGGAATCTCCCACGGGGCGAAAGGGTTATGGACCGGGGCCGGCGCATCCGGGTTCCCACGCATCCCCTACGCAGCATTTCCCCGCTGCTGCTCCTGCTTCTGAATTGCGGGAGGGCGCGGGGAGAACTCTGGTGGCGGTGCCGTGAAAACCCCGATCTTTTCCCCCAGGGAACGCGAGGCCTTTTCTGCCTTGCTCGACGACAGCAGCCCGACCGTTCGCTCCGGGCTCGTGTCTTTTTTTGGCGCCCGGCCCGAGGCCGCGCGCGAGTTTCTCCACTCCCTCGCGACCGGCCCTGATCGCATGCTCGCCTGGCACGCGCGGCGCGTGCTCGCGGACCTGCGCTTCACCGACCCGGTGGCGGAGTTTCGCGGCTTCATCCGCTCGCTCCATTACGAGCTCGAGACGGGTTGCCTGCTGCTCGCCCGCACCGCCCTGCCCAAGGCCGACGCCACGCTCGTCACCGAGGAGCTCGACCGCCTCGCCGCGCGTTGCCGCGAGCTGATCGCCGAGCCCTCGACCACCCGCGAGCGCTGCCGCGTGCTCAACCGCGTGCTGTTTCACGAGGCCGGCTTTCACGGCAACGTCGAGCACTACGAGGACCCGCTCAACAGCTTCCTGCCCAGCGTGCTCGAGCGCCGTTGCGGCCTGCCGATCACGCTCTCGATCGTCTATCTGCTCGTGGCGCAGCGCATCGGCCTGGAACTGGAGCCGGTGGCGCTGCCGGGACACTTCCTCGTCGGCTCTTACACGGACAACACGCCCTTCTTCATCGACCCCTTCGAGCGCGGCGCCTTCCGCACCCAGGGCGAGCTGTTGCTCTACCTGCGCGCCCGCGGCTTCGAGCCCACGCCGGCCGATCTCACCCCGTCCCCGGTGCGCGAGGTGCTGGCGCGCTGCTGCCGCAATCTTGTCGCCCACTACAACGCGGCCGGCCACGTGAACCGCGCCCGCATGTTCGAGACCTTCGTCGGCGACTTCGAGGCCAGCTACGAGCGCCACACCGCCTCGTAACCACGCCGCCGCTCGCCCCGCGAAACGGCGCCGCGGCGCCCGCGGGGCGAAGTCCGCGCTTTGCAAGCCGCGCCCGGCCGCGTTTGCATCGGCGAAGCATGGACGCCGCCCGCACCTACTCGCTCGCCGATCTCGAAACCTGGTCCCGCCCCGGCGTGTCGCTCGCCGTGCTCGGGCACCCGATCAAGCACTCGATCAGCCCGGCGATGCACAACGCCGCGCTCGCCGAGCTGGCGCGCGCCGACGCCCGCTTCGCCGACTGGCGCTACTTCCGCTTCGAGGTGCCGCCCGAGGAGCTGCCCCGCGCGCTCGAGCTGCTGCACGCGAAACGCTTTCTCGGCGTCAACCTCACCGTGCCGCACAAGATCCTCGCCTTCACCTCGCCGCGCGTGGCCGCCATCGATCCCGCCGCGCAGCCGGTCGGCGCGATCAACACCCTCCGCTGGAGCGCCGCGGGCTGGGAGGGCTTCAACACCGACGGCCACGGGCTCGCCACCGGACTCCACGAGGACCTCGGCCGCGCTCTCGCCGGAGCGCACGTGATTCTCCTTGGCGCGGGCGGAGCCGCCCGCGGCGCCGCCATCGAGTGCCTGCAACAAGGCGTCGCCTCGCTCTGGATCGCCAACCGCACGCGCGAAAATCTCGACGGCCTGCTCACCCAGCTAGCCCCTTTCGCCGGAGAGATTCCCGTGCACGGCTTCGATCCCCGCACACCGCCGCCGGCCCTGCCCCGCGGCGCGCTCGTGATCAACGCCACCAGCGCCGGCCTGAAGCCGGACGATCCGCTGCCGGTTGATCTCGCCGCGCTCCCGGCGCCCGCTGCCGTGTATGACATGATCTACAACCCGCCCGAGACACGCCTCCTGGCCGCCGCCCGCGCCTTGGGCCTGCCCCGCGCCAACGGCCTCTCCATGCTCGTGCACCAGGGCGCGCGCTCGCTGGAGATCTGGACCGGCGGCCCCGTGCCCGTCGAAGCGATGGCCCGGGCCGCACGCGCAGAGATGGCCGGCCGCCACTAAGCCGGGATCTTTCAGTTGCCCGGGTCGCATCGAGGCGATCTGGCGGCACCTTTCGGTGGGGCCGTTGCGCCCGGCTCCGCCCGCTGCGCGGGCACCCGAGTCCGGGCGGCCCTCCGGGCCATCGCCTGCGGCGATGCCATCTTCGCGCTACCGCGCTCCG
>JAUWBD010000124.1 GCA_030605125.1 Verrucomicrobiota bacterium
GCCAGCTCCCCTCGGAGGACAACCAGCGCGAGGCGATCGAGGCCGGCGTGGACGACTTTCTCCGCAAGCCGCTCGTCACGCAGGAAATCTGGATGCGCCTCCACGTCGCCGAGCGCATCCTGCGTTTCGCCACGCAGGTCCGGCAGCTCGAGACTTTCCTGCCGATCTGCGGCTACTGCAAAAAGATCCGCGACGACAAAAACTACTGGCAGCAGATCGAGAGCTACATCAACGCCCGCACCGGCACGGACTTCAGCCACTCCGTCTGCCCGGACTGCTACACCAACGTCATCATCCCCGAGCTGGAAACTCTCGGCGTCGAGCTCGACAAGACGGCGAGGGCCGCGTCCGCTCCGGAGGCGCCCGCGCCCTCCGCCCCGGTCCGCCTGCACCCTCATGTCCGACGCACGCATTGATCGCCTCGAGGAGCGCCTCGCCTGGCTCGAACGTCATGTCACCGAGCAGGACAAGGTCATGCTCGAACAATCGCGCCGCCTCGATCGCGCGCTCGCCGAGCTGCGCCTCCTGCGCGAACGCGCCGCGAGCGGCGCCTCCGCCACCCCCGAGACTCCGGCCGACGAGCGCCCGCCGCATTATTGAGCGGCCTCGACTTGAACCGCTCCGAGATCACAGCTCGTCGTCGTGGGTCTCGGCCAGCAGGCCCGCGCCGGGATCGAGCTCCACGCGCGCCAGCCAGTCGCGCATCAACGGATCCTGCGCGGCGAGCTCCACCGGAAAAGGCGCCGCCAACAAGTCGATGACGCGCAGACGGTCCTCGTGGTCGCGCACGAGGTTCTTCGCGTGCGTGTCGGCGATGAACCAGGGCCGCCCGCGCAGAAACGCGAGCCGCGGGTGGTCGCGGTGCGCGCGCAGGAAACGCGAGGGGATCGGGATCAAGGCCGGCGGCAGCAGCCCGCTCACGTCCGCGCCCTCGGGCAGCCGCTCGCCGAGCACCTGCTTCGCCACGAGCACCCCTTCGGGCGTCACGGCCACGAGCTCGGTGGGCATGCCCTCGAGCGCCTGGATGAGCGCGAGTTTTTCCAGGAGATCGCGGTAGCTGCCGAGGCAGGCGTCGGCCTGGATGGCGGGCGCGTCGAGCCCGTCGGCCGACGCGGCGCGGGCGAAGTGGAAGGTGCCGCCGATGCGCCCCTCCTCGCGCGGCAGGTAGAATTTGTAGATCGCGCCGTCGTGGATCGATTGGAAGGCGCTCGCCTCCACGCCGCTGCCGATGCGGTGCAGGAAGGGGCTGCCCTCGCCCATCGGGTCCTCGTGTTCATGGTCCGGAAACCCGAAGGCCTCCAGCGGCACGATCGGCAGCGTGCGGCGAAAGGCGCGCCCCGCCTCGTCGAGCTCGTGCCAGAGCGCGTCCGCGCCGGTGAGCAGGCTCAGCTCGTCGTCTTCCCAGAGGACGAGCGAATCGTCCGGATCCGCTCCGATTCCGACTTTCGTCGCTGCCGCGCCGAGGCGAGCGAACGCTTCCAATCTTCGCTCGTGATCGTGTTGAAGAGCGGCTTGGAGCTCGGGGCCGGGACGGCTCCCGCCATGGAGGACGGTCGCTTGTCCGGTGAAGGGGTCTTGCATGGATCGGCGGTCACGGCGCGGAAGGAGGGCTAAGGTGGGACCGGGCGGCGGTCCGACAAGGTCAACTTGCCCCGCTTGTGCGCAAGTTGTTCACCAAATTCGCGGCCGTGACGGAAGTGTCGTCACACGAAGCTCCGCAGCAGGCCGGCCACGCCCGCCGCCGCGATCACGAGCATGAGGTTGGCCTTGAAACGGTGCAGCGCCACGAAGGCCGCCGCGCTCACCGCGAGGGCAAACCAGTCCGCCTGCGCCGCGCCCTCGTGCTTCGGGAACCACACCTGCCAGCCAAACCACACCGCGAGGTTGAGGATCACGCCCACCACCGCCGCCGTCACGGCCGAGAGCGCGGCGCCGAGGCCCGCCTGACCGCGCAGCCGCTCGATGTGCGGCGCGCCGAGAAAGATCCACAGGAAACACGGCACGAACGTGGTCCAGGTGGTCATGCCCGCGCAGAGCGTCGCGGCGAGCAGCGGCGCGAGCGCGCCGTCGGGCTGCGCCCAGCCGCCAAGGAAGCCCACGTGTTGCAGCACGAGGATGAGCGGCCCGGGCGTGGTCTCGGCGAAGGCGAGGCCGGCGAGCATCTCGGGCCCCGTCAGCCAGCCGTGCGTCTCCACCGCCTGCTGCGCCACGTAGGGCAACACCGCGTAGGCGCCGCCGAAGGTCACCATCGCCGCCTTGCTGAAAAACGCGCCCTGCGCGACGAGCGTCGAGCCCCAGCCGAAGGCGAGGCCGGCCGCCACGATGGGCGCCGCCCAGAGGGCGCCGCAGGCCAGCGTGACCTTCGCCGCGCGCGCCCAGCTCGGCGCCACCGCGTCGTGCGCCCCGGCCGCGTCGTCGATCACCGCCCGCGGAGCGTGGCCGGAGGCCGCGCCGCCGCCGGGGGTCTTCGTCGCGCCGTGCCCGCCGCCGATCGGAAACCACGCCGGCCGCGCGCGGTGCCCCGCCCAGCCGAGCAGCGCCGCGCCCGCCACGATCCAGGGGAAGCCCACGCCGAGCGCAAAGATCGCCACGAAGGCCGCCGCCGCCGTCGCCCAGAGCGCGGGGGTCTTGAGGGCCTTGCTTCCGATGCGGAGCACGGCCGCCGCCACGATCGCCACGACGGCGGGTTTGAGGCCGTTGAAAATCGCCGCCACCCACGCGACGTCGCCATGCGCGACGTAGATCCAGCTCAGCGCCCAGATGACGAGCGCGCCCGGCAGCACGAAGAGCGCGCCGGCCACGATGCCGCCCCAGGTGCGGTGCAGCAGCCAGCCGCAATAGATCGCGAGCTGCTGCGCCTCCGGGCCGGGCAGGAGCATGCAGTAGTTGAGCGCGTGGAGAAAGCGCTCCTGCCCGATCCAGCGTTTCCGCTCCACCAGCTCGTGCTGCATGATCGCGATCTGCCCGGCGGGTCCGCCAAAGCTGATCAGGCCGAGCTTCAGCCAAAAGCGAAACGCCTCGCGAAAAGACGGATGCGCGGCGGCGGCATCGGCGGCGGTGGTGGGGGCGGGAGCCTCGTGCGACATGCCGCCAAGCAACGCACCGCCGCCCTTGCGTCACGCTTTTTGCGATTCGCCATCCAGACCGGCTCGGCGCCGCCGCCATCTCCGCCTTGCGGCCAGCACGCCTAGGGTGACTAGGCCTTGCGCGGCGTCGTCCTAGGGTTTTTCCGCCCAGCTTCCGGACTGACTTTCGCAGTTTTTTCGCACACCAAAAAATCAGGCCATTCGACCTGCGCACAACCTGTTGAAGCCCCCACCTGCCGGGGTTCGCCCCGGCCCGCACACCATGATCTCATCCCCTTCGCTTCGCCTCCGGCGCGGCCTCTCCCACGCGACCGCCGAACACACGGCCATCGCCGAGATCCGGCAGCAGCTCGAGCAGGAGCAACCGCGGCTGGTGGTGTTCTTCTGCTCCAATCGCTACGATCTGGATCGTCTCGCGGGCGAGCTGCGGCGCGCCTTCGACGGCGTGCCCGTCGTCGGCTGCACGGCGGCGGGCCAGATCGGCGAGGCGGGCTATCTCTCCTGCGGGATCAGCGCCATCAGCATCGCCGGCCCGGTCGAGGCGCATCCCGTCGCGATCGATCTCGCGGACATGGAGCGCGGGGTCTCGGCGGTGGCGCGGCGGGCGGAGAACCTGCTGGGCGCGCAACCGCAGGCGCGACCTTTCGGGCTGTTGCTGGTGGACGGCCTCGCGAAGAAGGAGGAGCAGCTCTCCTCGCTCCTCTACCGGCATCTGCCGCAGGTGCCGACGGTCGGCGGTTCCGCCGCGGATGACCGGGCCTTCCGGCAAACCCAGGTTTACGTTGACGGCGAGTTCCGGGCGGGCCGCGCGGTGTTCACGCTCTTCCTCACGCCCGTTCCGTTTCACGCGTTTCGGTTCCACCATTTCGTGCCCGGCGAGCAGGCCTTGGTCGTGACGGACGCGGAGCCGCCCAGGCGCCTCGTGCGCGAGATCAACGGCGAGCCCGCGGCGAAAGTTTACGCCGAAGCGGTCGGTGCGCCGATCACCGCCCTCGGCCCCGAGCTCTTTGCCCGCCATCCGCTCGTGCTCGAGCTGGGCGGCCAGCATTATCTGCGCGCCATCGACAAAGCCCACGAGGATGGCGCCCTCGCCACCTACTGCGCGATCGAATACGGGACCATCCTCTCCGTCGGCCGCGTGACCGACCAGGCCGAGGCCGCCCGCGCGGCCTTCCGGCAGGTGCGCCGCAAGATCGGCGAACCGGCCCTCGTCATCGGCTGCGACTGCATCCAGCGCCGCATCGAGTTCGAGAACAGCGGGCTTCTCGAGACGATGGGCGCGCTTCTGGGGGAAAACCGGGTCTTCGGCTTCAGCACCTACGGCGAACAGTTCGACGGGCTGCACATGAACCAGACCTTCACCGGCATCGCCTTTGGCCATGGCCACGGACGTTCCTGATCCCGGCGCCGCGAATCCCGCGGTGGAGGAGCTGCGAGCGCGGCTGCTCGCGGCGGAGCAGGCTTTGCGCGCGCGCGACAAAACCATCGCGGCGCTCGTGCAGCGCGAGCGGGACCGCGCCAACAACCGGCACTCCGCCTACCGCATGATCGAGGAGAACGCGGAGCTGCAGCACGTGGTCGAGCGCAAGACCCTGGAGCTCGAGGTGCAGAACCGAAAGCTGGAGCGGGCAAGCAACGAGCTGCGCCAGTCGAACGCGTTGTGGGAGGTGCTGATGGAAAACTCGCCCACCTACATCGCCTTCAAGGACAGGCGCTCGCGCTTCGTGCGATGCAGCCGCTCCGTGCTCGCCGCGCTGAACCTGCCCGACCTCAAGGCGCTGCGCGGCAAGACCGACGGCGACTTCTTCACGGAGGCCTTCGCCAGGGAGACGGCACGGGACGAAGCCGAGATCATCCGCACCGGACGCCCGATCGTGGGCAAGATCGAGAAGGTGGAATACCGCGACGGTCGCCATCTGTGGGCGCTCACCACGAAGATGCCCTGGCGCAACCATGCGCGAATCATCGGCACCTTCATGGTCGCCACGGACTTGACCGCCATCAAGACGGCCGAGGCCCGGCTCGAGGCGACAAACAAGCGCCTGGTCCAAGCCTCGCGTCTCGCCGGCATGGCGGAGGTCGCCACCAACGTGCTGCACAACGTGGGCAACGTGCTCAACAGCGTGAACGTCTCGGCGACCTTGATCTCCGATACGATCCGCCAGACCAAGGTGCACAATCTCGCCAAGCTGGCGACCCTGCTCGAAACGCACCAATCCGACCTCGCCTCCTTCCTCACAAACGACCCGCGGGGGCGGGTGGTGCCCGCCTACGTCCGCTCGCTCGCCACGTCCCTCACGGAGGAGCACCAGGGCTTGCTCACCGAGCTCGGGCACCTGCGGAAAAACATCGAGCACATCAAAGACATCGTCGCGATGCAGCAGCGCCACGCGCGGTTCTCGGGGCTGGAGGAGCTGGTCTGCGTGCAAGACCTCATCGAGGACGCCATCCAGATGAACGCCGATTCGCTGATGCGCCACGGCGTCGCGCTCGTTCGCCGCCTCGATCGCGATCAGCTCCACCTCACGGTCGAGAAAAACAAGCTGATCCAGATCCTCGTGAACCTGCTCAGCAACGCGCGCCACGCCTGCTCCGATTCGGGGCGCCCGGACAAGGAGGTCGTCGTCGCCTGCTCCCGGGCCGGAGACGATATCCTGATCGAGGTGACGGACAACGGCGTGGGGATCTCCGCCGACCACCTCGTTCAAATCTTCGCCCACGGCTTTACCACCCGAAAGGAAGGCCACGGCTTCGGGCTCCACAGCAGCGCGCTCGCCGCCAAAGAGCTTGGCGGCTCGCTCACCGTCCGAAGCGACGGGCCGGGCAAGGGGGCGTCGTTCCTCCTGCGAGTCCCGGTCAGGCAGCCGCAGGCTTGATCCCGCGGCATGGGGCGGGGCGGCCGCCCCCCCGGGGCCGCATCACTTGCGCGCCGCCATCAGGATGCGGAGCACATACCAGAGCAGCAGCATCACGCCGGCGAAGAGCGCGAGCGAGGCCGCCACGTATTGGTTGGGGCGGTAGTGGTGGATGATGTTGGAGGTCGTGTAGAGGATCGAGCCCGCCGCGAAGAGCACCATAATCGCGGAGAACACCAGGCCGAGCGTGAAGCTGAAGACGATGCTGCACACGATCACGCCCAGCGCCACGAAGCCGCCAATGGTCAGGATGCCCTTCAGGAACGAAAAATCCGTGCGGGTCATGAAGGCCGTCGCGGTGAGACCCGCGAACAGGAGCGCGGTGATGATGCCCGCCATCGGGATCAGCTTCGGATCGCCGGAGTGGAAGGCGGCGATGTAGAGCAAGGGAAGGAAGAGAATCGCCTCCGCCACCACGTAGAGCCCGAGGCCGAGGTATTGCATGCCTTGCGAGGCGTCGGAGCGCGCCCACTTGTCGGCGATCCACGACACGCCCATGAAGAGGCCGAGCGTGACCAGCCAGCCATAGCCGCTGATCATCGTGGTCACGAGACGCTCGGCGACGGGGAGCTGCAGAAGCACGGTCTCGAGCAGCACGAAGCTCAGCAGCGCCATGCCGAGGTGGAGATAGGTGCGGCGGATAAACGTGGCGCGCTCGTCGGCCTCGGCGTCGGCGACGGTCACGAAGGGATTGTCGTAGCTCATGGTGGGATGGTGTGGGTTGTGCGGGATTGCGAGTCGCCGACCACCTAGCCGCCGCACCCCGGCGCGGCGAGCCCGATTTACGCGAAACCACGTATCCGGCGCTCAGCTCAGGCGCGCCGCAACTTGAGCAAGCGCTCGCCCGCCTCGCGCAGGATCGGCGCGCTCTTGGCGAAGTTGAGCCGCACGTAGCGATTTTCCGGATACGGGAAAAACGAGGAGCCCGGCACCGGCGCCACGCCGATCTCGCGCGCCATCCAGTGCGCGCACTCGACGTCGCTCGCGAAACCCAGCGGCGAGACGTCGAGCATCACGAAGTAGGCGCCCTCCGGCCTCGAGTAGCCGAGGCCCGTGCGATCCAGATACCCCAGCAACAGGTCGCGCCGCGCCTGATATTCGGCGGCGAGGCCCGCGTAGTAGTCCGGCCCCCAGCCGAGCGCCGTGACCACCGCGTGTTGCAGCGGCGCGGCGGCGCCCACGGTGAGGAAATCGTGCACCTTGCGCGCCTGCGCGATCACCTCGGCCGGCGCGTGGACGTAGCCGAGCCGCCAGCCGGTGATGGAAAAGGTCTTCGAAAGCGAGGAGCAGGAAAGCGTGCGCTTCGCCATGCCGGGCAACGCGGCGAAGTAAACGTGCTCCCGCCCGTCGAAGACGAGGTGCTCATAGACCTCGTCGGTGATGACGAAGGTGTCGAACTCCTCCGCGAGCGCCGCGATCTGAAGCAGCTCGGCGCGGGTGAAGACACGGCCGCAAGGGTTGCTCGGATTGCAGAGGATGAAGGCCTTGAGCCCGCCGCCGCTCGCGAAGGCCGCGCGCAGCTCCGCCGGATCAAAGCCGTAGCCGGGCGGGTGCAGCCGCACGTGGACCGGGGTGGCGCCGGTGAGGATGGCGTCGGCGTTGTAGTTTTCGTAGAACGGCGAGAAGAGGCCGACGCGGTCGCCCGGATCGCAGACGGTCATCATCGCGACCATCATCGCCTCGGTGGCGCCGCAGGTGACGACGAGCTCGCGTTGCGGATCCACGGCCAGACCGGTGAAGCGCGTGAGCTTGGCGGCGAGCGCCTCGCGCAGCTCGGGCGAGCCCCAGGTGACGGCGTATTGGTGGCGGCCGGCGCCCATCGCCGCGCGCGCCGCCTCGACGAGAGCCGGGGGCGGATCGCCGTCGGGAAAGCCTTGGGCGAGGTTGATCGCTCCATGTTGCGCGGCGACGCGCGACATCTCGCGGATCAGCGACTCGGTGAAGACGGCGGTGCGGCGGGAGGTGGCGGGCATGCGCGAGAGGGAATAACCAAAAACGCACCGATCGCGCTATTCATTGGTCATTGGACATTGGCCATTGGGCATTCCCGCGCAGCGGGCGCTACTGCGGGATCCGCAGCTCCATGCCGATCTGGAGCGAGGTCTCGGTGGGCAGCTTGTCGCGGTTGGCCGCGTAGATATCGCGCCAGCGCGAGCGGTTGCCGTAGTAGCGCAGCGAGATGCTCATCAAGGTGTCGCCGCGCTCGACGATGTGGCGGCGCATCCCGGCGGGCGACTGTTGCACCGGCGGGGCGGGTGGTTGCACGGCCGGCTGCTGAACGGGCGGCTGGGGCGGCGCGACGGGCGGCTGATTCGGCACCGGCACCACGCCGACCGGCGGGGCAAATTCGGGCGCGGGCACGCCGCCACGGGCCCCGCCGGGGCCGGCGTCGGTCACGAAACCCTGCGAGGGCTCGCCAAAAGGCGCGCCAAAGTTGTCCCCTCCTGAGGCGGCGGCGGAGCGGCGCGAGGCGTCGAGCAGGGCGGCGCGGGAGGCGGCGAGCTGCTCCTTGAGTTGCAGGTTCTCACGATTGAGGCGGTCCACCGCGTCCATGAGGTTCGTGCGGTCGGCGCCCGCCTGCTGGTCGAGGGGTTGCGCGGGGAGGGTGCGCGCGAAATCGCGGATGCAGGCCTCGATGCTCTGGAGCACGAGGCGGGCCTGCTCGGTGTTGGGCCGCAGTTCGCGGTAACGCCGGTAATGGTAGATCGCCGCGATCGGGTCCTTGATGTGCCGGTGGTAGAGGATGGCGACTTCAAGGTGGGACTCCGCGGCGGCCCCGCCACGCTGGTCGATCAAGCGGAGAAACGTGGTCAGCGCCTCCTGCTCGCGGCCCATGCGGAGCAGGTCTTTCGCGCGGCGGAAGTCGGGGTCGTCCACCTCGGCGGTGAAGGGCATGTTCGTCTGCGGTGCGCAACCGGTCGTCACGAGGCCGGCGAGGGCGAGCGCGGAGAGCAAAACCAGGGTCGGGAGGCGACGGCGCATGGCGCGTGGCAAGATACGAGCGGAAATGGGTGTTGAACGCGAAAAAACGCAGTCCAAGTCTCGCGACTCCCCCAAGGACACAAACCCGAAATGGCCCTCGACTCGACCTTCGTCCTCAAGCGCGCGCGCCAGGCGCTCCGCATCGAACAGGAGGCCCTCGAGGCCACCCGTGAAGCGCTGGGCGCGGGCTTTGTGGCGGTGGCCCGCGCCGTGCACGCGGCCGTGGTGGACGGCAAAAAACTCGTTTTCACCGGCGTAGGGAAATCCGCGCATATCGCCCAAAAGCTCACCGGCACCTTCAACAGCACCGGCGCGCCCTCCTGTTTCCTCGACGCCACCCAAGCGCTGCACGGCGACCTCGGCATGGTGCGCGAGGGCGACGTCGCCCTCATCCTCTCCAACAGCGGCCAGACCGACGAGGTCTTGAAACTCGTGCCCGTGCTCCGCCGCTTCGGGCTCACGCTCGTCGCCTTCACCGCCAAGCCCGATTCCGACCTCGCCCGCGGCTGCGACCTGCAACTGCTCTACACCGCGCCGCGCGAGGCCTGCCCGCTCGCCCTCGCGCCCACCGCCAGCACCACGGCCGCGCTCGCGCTCGGCGACGCCCTCGCGATGGTGCTGCTCGAGGCGCGCGGCCTCACGCGCGACGACTTCGCGCGCTACCACCCGGCCGGCAACCTCGGCCGCGTGCTCCTGCTCAGGGTCGGCGACATCATGCGCACCGGCGACCGCCTGCCGATCGCGCCGGAGAACATCCCGCTGCAGGACGCCATCCTGCGCATGACGAAGGCCAAGAGCGGCAGCATCGCCCTCGTCGCCCCGCGCGGCGGCAAGTTGACCGGCATCCTCACCGACGGCGACTTCCGCCGCGCCGCGCTCACCGGCGCCGATTTTCTCGCCCGCCCCGTCTCCGCCTTCATGACGCGCGGGCCCAAGACCATCTCGGCCGACGCGCTGGGCGTGGACGCGCTGCGGATTTTTGAAGCGCACAAGATCGACGACCTGATCGTGATCGACGCCAAGGGCCGCCCCGTCGGCCTCGTGGACGGCCAAGACCTGCCCAAGCTGAAGATCGTGTAGGGCGAGCGCGTCGTGCGGGCCGGCTCGCAAACACCGCGTCAAATTCGCGCGCTGTGCCCAACCCCCGCGTCAACGGAAGGTAAGACGATTGACCGGTCCGGCACCGGGCAGCCGTCTCGGTGGGCACGAGCTTCCCCGCTTGCAGCCCTAACCCTTCGCTCCGCCATGCACGCACGCGCCCTCCTCCTTGCCTTCGCCGCCTTCGTTGGCCTACCCGCCCTCGCCTCGGCCCAGCCCAACGCCCTCGGCACTCCGGTCCTGCAGTTTGTCCGCTTCTCCCAAGATCCGGCCAAGGCCACCGAATCCAAAACCTCCGCGGCCCACGAAGCCGCCATCACTGCGGGCCAAAACAGCACCCGCATCGCAACGCTCGGCACCACGCGCGAACGAATCGGTAATCGACAGATCCTACAGGCCATGGTCGATGCGACCTTGCTTCCGGAACTCAAAGGTTGGCGACTCGCCTACCTCAGCGGCTCCTCGCTGGACGGCTTCTATGCGATCAAGACCGGGCAGGCCGCGGTCGCCGTCCCCGCCTGGCTACTGGATTGGGAAGGCGCGCTGATCGAAGCGCGCGACGCCCGTTACAGTTCTCGCTATGAGGCAGCCCGCTCCCGGCTCACGCACGCGGCCTCATCCACCGTTCGCGGACTTTCCCGTCCTTTCTCGCTGAGCGAGGTAAACATGGTCGGGGCCGCACGCTACGACGAGACCGAGACGACCGTGTTCGCCCGCTACGGCCAACCCGATCAGTCGATCACCAACCGACGACGCCTGAAAGTCGTGCTCACTCTTTTCGGAATCGATATGGATCGCTTTGTCGAAGGTCGGCTCACCCTCCGCGTCCAAGCCCCCGCCGACCTCTCCGCCCACCTGCCGGCCTCGGGTTCTTGAGCCGGCACGAATCGCGGAGCCGCACCCGCGTTTTTTGCCCTTTCGTTGCACCGCGCCGGTTTTTCGTCGTCCCGCCGTGGCGGATTGTGGCTAAAGTGCTCCTATCTCCGCTCACGCCATGGCCACCCCTCCCTTCGTTTACCAAGACACCTTCCCGCTCGGCGCCGACGAGACCGAGTATCGCCTCCTCAGCAAAGAGGGCGTCTCCACCGCCTCCTTCGAGGGCCACGAAATCCTCAAGGTCGCCCCCGAGGCCCTCGCCTTCCTCGCGCAGCAGGCGATGCACGACTGCTCCTTCATGCTGCGGCCGAAACACCTCGCGCAGGTCGCCGCCATCCTCGACGACCCCGAGGCCTCCGAGAACGACCGCTACGTCGCCCTCACCCTCCTCAAAAACGCCGAGATCGCCGCGCAGGGCATCCTCCCCTTCTGCCAGGACACCGGCACCGCCTCCATCTTCGCCAAAAAAGGCCAGCAGGTCTGGACCGGCGCCGACGACGCCGAGTGGCTCTCCAAGGGCGTCTATGAGTGCTACACCAAGGAGAACCTCCGCTACTCCCAGACCGCCGCGCTCGACATGTATAAGGAGGTCAACACCGGCACCAACCTCCCCGCCCAGATCGATCTCCACGCCAGCACCGGCGCCGACTACAAGTTCCTCTTCGTCGCCAAGGGCGGCGGCTCGGCCAACAAGACCTTCCTCTTCCAGGAGACCAAGGCGCTGCTCAACCCCAAGAGCCTCGAGAAATTCTTCCTCGAGAAGATGAGCTACCTCGGCACCGCCGCCTGCCCGCCCTACCACCTCGTCTTCGTGATCGGCGGCACCTCGGCCGAGACCTGCCTCAAGACCGTCAAGCTCGCCTCGACCAAATACTACGACTCGCTACCCACCAGCGGCAACGAGCACGGCCGCGCCTTCCGCGATCTCGAGGCGGAGAAACTCGTCCTCAAGCTCGCCCAGACCACCGGCATCGGCGCCCAGTTTGGCGGCAAATACTTCGCCCTCGACGTCCGCGTCGTCCGACTCCCCCGCCACGGCGCCTCCTGCCCCGTCGGCGTCGGCGTCTCCTGCTCCGCCGACCGCAACATCAAGGCCAAGATCAACAAGGACGGCATCTGGCTCGAACAGATGGAGACCAACCCCGGCCGCCTCATCCCCGCCGCCCTCCGCACGCTCAAGGACGACAAGGTCGTGCGCATCGATCTGAGCCAGCCGATGGAGGCCATCCGCGCCGAACTCTCCAAGCACCCCGTGACCACGCGCGTGCTGCTCACCGGTCCGCTCGTCGTCGCGCGCGACATCGCCCACGCCAAGCTCAAGGAGCGAGTCGATGCCGGCCAAGGCTTGCCCGAATATTTCAAGAACCACCCGGTCTATTACGCCGGCCCGGCCAAGACCCCCGCCGGCTACGCCTCCGGTAGTTTCGGGCCCACCACGGCCGGCCGCATGGACAGCTACGTGGACCTCTTCCAATCGCTCGGCGGCTCGATGGTGATGCTCGCCAAGGGCAACCGCTCCAAGGCCGTGACCGATTCCTGTGCCAAGCACGGCGGCTTCTACCTCGGCTCGATCGGCGGCCCGGCCGCGATCTTGGCCAAGGAGAACATCAAGAAGGTCGAGGTGCTCGAGTATCCGGAGCTCGGCATGGAAGCGGTCTGGAAGATCGAGGTGGAGGACTTCCCGGCCTTCATCCTCGTGGACGACAAGGGCAACGACTTCTTCGCCAACGGCTGCGGCGCCTGCTTGCCGAAGAAGTAGCGATCAAAGTCTCCGCGCGCGACGCCACACCCATTCGCGCTCGCGACCAAGGAGCGACGGGGCTCCCGCCCCGTCGGGCTCGTCGGATCTCGTCAGATCGTCGGACGCCCCGGGCGAAGCGCCCTCGGCCCGCGAACACACGAGGCGGGAGCCTCGTGCCTCCATTTCCGCAACCTTCCACGCTGCTTGCGCTTCGGCGAGTTTCGCGCTTCTTGCGCGAACTCGCCGCCGTCCATGCCGCTTCGCCGCCTTCTCCTGTTCGCCTCGGGATTGCTCGCCGGCGCCGCCGCATTTGCCGCCGCTTCGCCTCAAACGTGGGACGACATCGTCGCCGCCGCCCGCGAGGCCGAGGCGCGCTTCGAGGTCGCTCGCGCGCTCGAACTCTACCTCGAGGCCGACCGCCTAAGGCCCGACGACGCCGGCACCCTGCAAAAAATCGCGCAGCAACTCTCCGATCTCGCCCTCGAAAAGGCCACCGCCGCCGAGAAGAAAACTCAGGCCGCGCGCGCCCTCGAGTTTGCCAAACGCGCCACGGCCCTCGCGCCCGACGATCCGGTCAACGTGCTCTCGCTCGCGATCTGCTACGGCAAGCTCGGCGTGCTCAGCGACACGCGCACCAAGGTCGAGTATTCCCGCCTCGTGCGCCGCGAGGCCGAGCGGGCGCTCGCGCTCGATCCGCGCTACGACTGGGCGCACCACGTGCTCGGGCGCTGGCACCTCGAGGTGGCGGAGCTGGGCGTGGCGGCGCGCGTCGTGGTGCGCTTGGTTTACGGCGGCCTGCCCGCCGCCTCGAAGGACGAGGCCATCCGCCACCTGCGCGAGGCCGTGGCGCTCGCACCCGAGCGCGTGCCGCACCACGTGGAGCTGGGCTTCGCCTACCGCGCCGCGGGGCGGACGGCGGAGGCGCGGGATAGCTTCGAACGAGCCCTGGCCCTCCCCTCGCGCGAACTCTACGACGAGCCCGCCAAGGACCGCGCGCGCGCCGTGCTCGGGCCGGGCTGAGAAGCGGCGTTCACGCCACCGCCCGCACCCGCGCGAGCGTCTCGCCCGCCGCTCGCGCGATCGCAGCGAAGCCGGGCGACACCAGCGGGCTGCCCGCGACCACGCGCCAAAACTCGGCCGCGAGCGCCGCCGCCTCGTGCCAGACCTCGCGCTCGGCGGGCAAGGGGAGCGCGAGCGCGAAGGCGGGATCGGGCGTGGCATGGCCCACCGTCGGCGCCCACTGCATCGGGAGCATGTCGTAGGCGGGCGCGAGCCGGAAGGACGCCTCGTCGCCAAACCAGAAGGCGAGGTTGCCGAAGTGCATGTCGCTGTTGCCGATCAGGCGGCCGAAGGCGTGGCGCAGGCGCACGGAGCGCAGCGCGGCGGCGTCGATCAGGCCGCGGGCGTGCAACGAGACCGTGGCGGCGGGCCACTGGGCGGCGCCTGGCCCGTCGAAGGCGTCGTGTAGTGCCCGCAGGGATACGACGCCGCGCCGCCCGTGCGCGCCGACGCGGTCGTAGCGCGGGGTTTCGAGGAAGATGCGGTCGCCCGCGTGCACGAGCCGCGGGGCGGCGTGGACCTCGCCGTGCGCGTGTAGGAGCGACTGCGCGACCGCCTCCGCCACATAGAGGTCGCCCCAGCGGCGGCCGGTGGGCGTGGAGAGGTGGTCGGTGAACTTCACGAGCACGGGCGTGGGGGCGGGGCCGAGCGCGGACGCGGACGCCGGGGACGGCGTCCCTCCAAAGGCCAGCGTGACGAGGAACTTTGGTTGCTCGCCCTCCACCGAGGAGCCCGCCGCGCCGAAGGCCGCGGCGGTGGCGGCGATCTCGGGGTAACGCGTGGCGCGCGCCGAGTCGGGCAGCGGCGCGGGCGGCGCGAGCAGGCGTGCTTGGAAGCGGCGCAGCGGCACGTCGCCGACGAG
>JAUWBD010000057.1 GCA_030605125.1 Verrucomicrobiota bacterium
GGACGCCGCGACGGCGCCGGTGGCGCGCACAAAAAAAGCCGGCCCCTGGAAAAGGGGCCGGCCGAAGGGATGGTTTGCTTGGTTTGGTTCTGGTTCTGGTTTTTCGCCGGTGGGCGAAAAAGATCAGATGGCGGCGTCGCCGCGCTCGTCGGTGCGGATGCGGATCGCGTCCTCGAGCGAGACCACGAAGACCTTGCCGTCGCCGATCTTGCCGGTTTTGGCGGCTTTGACGATGGCCTCGACGGTCTTGGTGACGACGTCGTCGGGCACGACGATCTCGAGCTTCACCTTGGGCAGGAAGTCCACGGTGTATTCGGAGCCGCGGTAGATCTCGGTGTGGCCCTTTTGGCGGCCGAAGCCCTTGACCTCGGTGACGGTCATGCCCTCGACGCCGATTTCGGAGAGAGCCTCCTTAACCTCCTCGAGTTTGAAGGGCTTGATGATGGCGATGATGAGTTTCATGCGGGTAAGTGGTTGAAGTTGTAAGAGTGTTTAGTGTGCCACCGGAGCGGCGCAAGGATAGTGTCCGAGCGCCGCTTGGCGGAACCTTGGCCTTATTTGTGGGCGGCGGTGAAGTCGGGATAGGCTTCGTTGCCGTGCTCGCCGATATCGAGGCCCTCGATCTCCTCCTCGGCGCTGACGCGCAGGCCCATGACGGCCTTGACGGCGGAGGCGAGGACGAAGGAGGCGACGAAGGCGGTCGCGACGATGGCGAGGCAGCCGATCACCTGGGTGACGAAGCTGTGGTCGCCGGAGAAGAGGCCGACGGCCACGGTGCCCCAGACGCCGCAGACGCCGTGCACGGAGATGGCGCCGACCGGGTCGTCCACCTTGACCTTCTCGAAGAAGAAGATCGAGAACACCACGAGGGCGCCGGCGATCACGCCGATGAGGAGCGAGGAGAACACGCCGACGACGTCGGCGCCGGCGGTGATGCCGACGAGGCCGGCGAGCACGCCGTTGAGGGCCATGGAGAGGTCGGGCTTCTTGAGGAGAATCCAGGACACGAGCATGGCGGTGACGGAGCCGGCGGCGGCGGCGAGCGTGGTGGTCACGAAGACGTAGGAGACGCCACGGGGGTCGGCGCTGAGGACCGAGCCGCCGTTGAAGCCATACCAGCCGAGCCAGAGGAGCATGACGCCGATCATGGCGAGGGGCATGGAGTGGCCGAGGATCGGGCGGACCTTGCCATCGACATACTTGCCCTTGCGGGGCCCGAGCACGAGGACCGCGGCGAGGGCGGCGAAACCGCCGAAGGCGTGGACCAGCGTGGAGCCGGCGAAGTCATAGAAGCCCATCGCGTCGAGGAAGCCGGTGCCCCACTTCCAGGAGCCGGTGAGCGGGTAGATGAAGGTCACGAGGATGAGCGAGTAGATCAGGAAGCTGCCCAGCTTGATGCGCTCGGCGACGGCGCCGGAGACGATGGTCGCGGCGGTGGCGGCGAACATGGCCTGGAAGATGAAGTCGGTCCACCAGGTGTAGGAGGGATTGTAGGCGCTGGTCACCATGGCGACGTCCTCGTTGTCCACGCCGAACCAGGAGCCGAGGGCGAAGTAGCCGTTCCAGTCGGTGCCGACTTCGCCGGGATACATCGCGTTGAAGCCCCAGAAGGCGTAGCCGAGGATGCCGATGCACACGATGGCGAGATTCTTGAACAGAATGTTCACCGTATTCTTCGACTGGGTGAGGCCGGACTCGACCGTGGCGAAGCCGAGGTGCATGAGGAACACCAGGGCGGCGGCGATCAGGATCCAGAGGTTGTTCACCGTGAAGAGCGCGAAGCCCTCGGACTCGGTGAAGGCTTCGTAGGAGGCGAAGGCCGGAGCCTCTTCCGTCGCGGTGGCGGCGGCCTCGGCCACCGCCTCGACGGCCGGCGCGGCGTCTTGCCCGTAGGACGGCACGGCCAGCGCGAGCGCCGCGAGCAGACCCGTCAGTTTAAGCAGCCCGAGGATGGGCTTGGACCATAGCTTCATAGCGTGTGTGTTGTGTAGGTTGTTGTCGTTGAGGGGGCTTATCGTCGCCGATAAGGCTTCACGCGGTCCAAAAAAGCACGGGGTATGCCAACGGGGGATTTTCGTTGAACAATTTTCATGCGGCCGGCGGCAGGCGTCCGGGCGCGGCGTGGCACAGGCCTTCCGGCCCGGGGGATTCGGGCGGATCGAAGGGCGCGCAGACCGGGGGCTGGGCCGCTCCCGGGGAGGGCTGTATCCGTCGAGAAACTACCAGCCGAACTGGCGCTTGATGCGCAGGGGCTCGTAGAGGTTGGGCGAGATCTCGGTGAGGAAGCGGCTCGGCACGAGCATCATGCCGCCCGGGCCGGCGCGGGAGGCGATCTTCGGGTAGCAGAGGTAGAGCTCGTTTTTGGCGCGGGTGACCGCGACGTAGAACAGCCGCCGCTCCTCCTCGACATCGCCGTCCTCGATGGCGCGGCGGCCGGGGAACATGCCGTCGGCGAGGCCGATCACGAACACGGCGTCGTATTCGAGGCCCTTGGACTGGTGCACGGTGGTGAGCTTGATCGCCTCCTGGTCGGGCGCGACGGATTTGTCGCTCGTCTCGCCGTTGAGCAGCACGATCTGCGCGAGCAGGTCCTGCATGTCGTCGAAGCGCGAGGCGAAGCCGGTGAGGGCCTTCAATTCCTCGTAGCGGTCGGTGTAGTCGGCGAAGGCGCCCTTCAGGTAGTCGCCATACCAGCCCTCGATCGCGAGCTCGATGACGCGCGCCGGCTTCTGGTCGCGCATGGCGTGGGCCACCTCGCGGAGCGAGGCGCAGAAGTGAGCCCAGTCGTCCTTCGCGGCGGGCGGCACCTTGGCCTTTACGTCGTCGCTCGCGAGGGCGTCCACGAAGTCCTGCTGGAGGAATTTCGCGTGATCGAGCGCAGCCGAGTGGATCTTTTGCGCGCCCTTTTCTCCGACCTTCGGCAGCAGGCAGGCGACGCGCGACCAGGCGAGGGTGTTGCTCGGGTTATAGACGAACTGGATCAGCGCGATGAGGTCCTTGACGTGCTGGCGCTCGAAGAACTTTACGCCGCTGGTGATGGTGTAGGGGATGCCGGCGCGCGAGAGGGCGAGCTGCGTCTCGAGCGCGACGAAGTGCGAGCGGTAGAGCACGGCGATCTCGGCGGGCGCCACGCCGTCGTCCTCGATCAGCGAGCGCACGCGTTTGACGATGAAATCGGCCTGCTCGCGGTCGTCCATCGCCTGCACGACCATGGGTTTTTGCGAATTGGCGCGGGCGGCGACGAGTTTCTTGTCGAAGTGGCGGCCCACGGGCTGGGCCTCGAGCACGCCGTTGGCGAGGGCGAGGATCTGCGGGGTGGAGCGGTAGTTGGTCTCGATGCGGTGGATGACGGTCCCCGCGTGGCGGTCGGGGAAGGTCATGATGTTTTCAAAGTTCGCGCCGCGCCAGGAGTAGATGCACTGCGCGTCGTCGCCCACGGCCATGATGCGGTGGTGCGAGCCCATGCGGTCCACGATCTCGGACTGGAGCGTATTGGTATCCTGATACTCGTCCACCAGCACGTGGCGGAAGCGGCCGGCGAAATACTCGGCGAGGTCGGGGCACTTCACGAGCAGATCGAGCCAGAGCTCGAGCAGGTCGTCGTAGTCGAGGACGTTCTGCTCCTTCTTGGCCGCGGCGTAGGCGGCGGCGAAGGCGGGGAAACGGTGCGCGAGGTCAGTGTATTGGGGGAAGTGGCGCGAGACGGTCTCCTTGAGGTCGAGGCGGGTGTTGCGGGCGAGCGAGAGCACGCTGTGGAGCGGGCCGGGCTTGGGGTGGGTCTTGTCCTTGAAGAAGAGCTTGTCGTCGGCTTCGACGGCTTGCTTGAGGAGCGTCTCGGACTCGTCGGCGTCGAGGAGGGTGAAGTTTTTCTGGAGCCCGATGGCCTCGCCGTGGATGCGGAGGATGCGCGCGCCGATGGAGTGGAAGGTGCCGCCCCAGAAGCGGCGGGGCTCCACGCCGGTGAGCTGGTCCACGCGGGCGAGCATCTCCTTGGCGGCCTTGTTGGTGAAGGTGAGGAGCAGGATCTCGCCGGGACGCACGCCCATGGAGAGCAGGTAGGCGACGCGGTAGGTGAGGGTGCGGGTCTTGCCGGAGCCGGCGCCGGCGAGGACGAGCAGGGGGCCGGGCTCGGCGGTGACGGCGTTGAACTGCTCGTCGTTGAGCTCGGCGCGAAAGTCGATGGCGGGGACGGCGAAGTCTTCGGAGCGCAGGCTACGGTCGAGGGGAAAGTCCATGGCGTTTGGCGGAAGACCCTCGCGGCGCGGGCGCGGCAGGCAACGCGAAAGGACACGCCGGACGGTGGCGGTCGGGGGAGGGGCGGCGGGCTTCAGCCGCGGAAGCCGTCGCGCCAGGCTTTGCCGCGTTCGAGGCGGGCGCGGATGTCCGCCCAGTCGGCTTGTTCCAGCGCGCGGCGAAAGGAGGCCAGCTCTCCTTCGTAGGCGGCGAGCGCGTGGAGCACGGCCTCGCGGTTGTGTTGGAAAATCTCCACCCACATCGTGGCGTCGCTGGCGGCGATGCGAGTCGTGTCGCGCAGGCCGTTGCCGGCGAGGTGGCGCCACTGGCCGTCCTTGGCGGCGAGGGCGCAGGCGAGGCTGGTGGCGGCCGCCTGGGGGAGGTGGCTGATGTGGGCGACGATCTCGTCGTGGCGCTCGGGCGCGAGCGTGACGACGGTGCTGCCGCAGGCCCGCCAGAAATCGCACAGGATGTGCAAGGCCTCCTCGGGCGCGCCTTCGGTGGGCGTCACGAAGGTCACCCGGTTCTCGAAGAGCTCGGCGGAGCCGTGCTCCCAGCCGGTCACGGCGCCGCCGGCCATGGGGTGCGAGCCGATGAAGACGGCCCCGGCGGGGCGCGGGTGGGCGCTCGCGGCGGCGCAGATGGGGCCTTTCACGCTGCCGACATCCGTCACGATCGCGTCGTGGCGCAGGTGCGGGGCGATTTGCCGGTCGAGGTCGATGATTTTGTCCACCGGAGCGGCGAGCACGACGAGCCGGGCGCGGGCGACGGCTTGCTCGGGGGTGTCCGCCACATGGTCGATCCAAGGCTGGCCGCGCAGGGCGGCGCGCACCTCGGGGCGGCGGGCCCAGACGCAGATCCGGGTCGCGAGACCGCGGGCGCGGGCGGCGCGGGCCACGGAGGCGCCGAGCAGGCCGGGGGCGAGGATCGCGAGGTGGTCGAGGGGCATGGTGCGGGACGAGAGGGTGGGCGGGGGGAAGACCTTGTCGAGCTTGGCCGAGCGGCCGGGGGACGCCAAGGATTTGCGCAGGCCGTGCGTCATTGCATTCCGTGCGGCCGGTCTTTTCTCTCATCCGCCCCCTATGCTTTCCCATCGAGCGCGCTATCGACTCTCCCACACTTGGCAGACTGTCCGCCCTTGGTTTCTGACCACGCTTGGGTTGATCGCGCTGGTGTCGCTTTGGCTCTTTTTGGCCAACGTCGGCCCCGGGCGGGCGGTCGAGCCGATCCCCGACGCTCCCGCGAAGCCCGGCGACCCCGCCTTGGTGCGCCTGGCCGCCGAGGTGGCGGAGTTGGAGAAGCAATACCAGGTTTACGCCACGGCCAACATCACCTCGGACGAGGCCCTGGCCGTGCTGCAGACGGCGGTCGAGCGCCAGCGGGCCCTGGTGCGCGCTTCTCCCCGCGGCGATTACACCGCGCAGCGCGATCTGGAGCGTTTGCAGGCGGATCTGGACACGCTGGAGGCGCGCCGCGCGGTGCCGCGCATCGAGGCCTTGCAGCGAGACGGCGAGGAGGCCCTGGCCGCGATGCAGCTCGACGAGGCCTCGAAGGCCTTCCGCGAGGCGCTCGACATGCAGAACCGGATCAACGGCAGCTCGGCCTCGCCCCGCTTCAAAAACTTCGTCCGCGTGACCACCCTCGAGCAGTCGCTCACCTCCCTCGAGGTGTTGCCCTTGGTGCGCGAGCGCGACGCCGCCCTCGCCCGCGCCCGCGCCGCCGTGGCCAACCAGCGTTGGGCCGACGCCCTCGCCGGCTACATCTCGGCCCGCGACGCGCAGGACCGCATCAACCGCGAATACCGCAACACCCGCCACGCCAACCTCGCCGAGTTCGACCGCCTCGAGGCCGAGATCGCCTCGCTCAACGCCGCCGGCATCGCCTCCGCGGTGGACGCGAAGGAAAAGGCCGGCGACGAGGCCGAGCGCGCGGGCGACCACGCCGCCGCGGCCGTCGCTTACGCGGAGGCCCTCGCCCTCCAGCAGCAGATCAACGACCGCTTCTCCCGCAGCCGCTTCGTCTCCTCCCCGCGCATCGAGGCCATCGACGTGAAGCTGCAAACCGCCCGCTCCCAGCCCCTCGCCCTCGAGCTCGCCCGCCTCGACGCCTCCATCAGCGACGAGTTGCGCCGCCGCCGCGTGGTGGCCGCCGAGCAGCTCCTCCCCCGGGCCATGGAGCTGACCGCCAAGCTCGCCGCCGATTTCCCCCGCAGCCGTTCGGTGGATGGCAACATCCGCCTCAAGCTCAACTACCTCTCACTCAAGCGAGCCGAGCTCCGTCGCCTGCAGGACGAGGTTTACGACCGCCTCCTGCCTCTGGTCGGCGTCAACGACCGCCTCCTCTACTCGAGCGAGACCCCGCAAGGCCTCTATCAGGCGGTCATGAACACCAACCCCAGCCGCAACCCCGGCCGCATGCTGCCGGTGGACTCGGTGAGCTGGAACGACGCCGAGGAATTCTGCGCCCGCCTCGGCTGGATCATGGGCACGCAGGTGCGCCTCCCCACGCTGGAGGAGCTGCGCATCGCCCACGGCGCGGGCGGCGGCGATATCCGCAGCTCGGCCGACGGAGGCCGCGTGGCCGCGACCGATTCCGGCCAGCCCAATCGCAACGGCTACCGCGATATTCTGGGCAACCTCGCCGAGTGGCTGGCCGCGCCCGCGGGCGACGACCGCGCTCCCGTGGCGGGCGGCAGCTACCTCGACACCCCCGAGTTCATCGCCACCTTCCCGGTCGAGGAGCGGCCCAAGCTCGACCGCGCGCGCCACATCGGCTTCCGCTTCTTGCTCGTGTTGCCGGCCGACCGTTCCTGAGTCCTTTTGGCGGATGCGCTCCGCGACGAAAGGCCCGGCCCTCCGATGAAGACGCGCGCGAAACTCCTCGCCGCGCTTCTTCCGCTGCTCGCCTCGGCGCCCGTCGTATCGGGCGCCGGTCTCGCGGTGCCGGTCGAGTGGACCCGCGCCGCGCCCCGCGAGCGCGAGGCCAGGTTGATCGAGCAGGGCGCAGAGCGTCACGGCTGGCCCGCGATGGCCGCCGCCCTGCGTTCGGCCGCGCTCGATACCTACGCCCGCGGCGATCTGACCAACGCCGAGGCCTGGGCCGCCGCCGCGCGCTGGGCCGCGCGCTGGGGAAGCACCGAGGCCGAGGAGGACGCCCGCTGGCGCGCGGCCATGCTGGAGGAGGGCTGGCCCGCGGCGCGCGAGGCCTTCGCGCAAGCCGTCGATCCCGCCCGCGGCTCGACTCCCCTGGCGGAGCGTTTGCCTGCCGCCCTGCGGGTGCGTCTGCTCGCCGACTCCGCGTGGTCGGCGGACTATTTTGCGCTGGAAAAGCCGCTTGATCGCCGCGCCGAGAGCCTCGCGATCCTCGCCCGCCTGCATGCGCGCGACGCCGCGGCGTGGGAGGAGTTCAAGGCCCTCGCGCTCGCGATCTCGCTCGTGCACGACACGCCTCCGCCCGCGCACTGGCCGCACTGGCAGGTGCCGCAGGACGTGCTGCCCCGCCGTCTGGCGCCGGCCGAGGAGGTGTTCGACCACCTCGTGGCGCTCACGCGCGAGGGCCGCGCCCTCTGGCGCGCGGACCGGCTGGAGGCCGCGGAACTCCGCTTCATGGTGGACATCGCCCTGCCCGCCGAGGAGCGCGCCTGGGCCCTGGCCCGGGTGCGGGCGCCCCTCGCCAAGCTGGCCGACACGTATTCATCGATTCAATACAGGCAAGATCGCATCGAGGCCGACGCCTACGTGTGGCCCGGCCCGGGCTACCGGCTGGAGGACATCCTGAGCGAGGGCGGCATCTGCGTGGACCAGGCCTACTTCTCGACCCAGGCCGGCAAGGCCCGGGGCGCGCCCACGCTCCTCTTCGCCGGGGCCGGGCGCGACGGGCGGCACGCCTGGTTCGGCTACCTGGGGCCGGGCCGCCGGTGGATGTTGGACGCCGGCCGCCACGCCTCGCAAAACTACGTGACCGGCGTGGCCCACGATCCGCAGACGTGGACCGAGATCTCCGATCACGAGCTCAAGTTTCTGAGCGAGGGTTTTCGGCGCGAGCGCAACGCCCGCGAGGCCCGGGCGCACGCCGACTTCGCGCGCTGGCTGCGCGAGGCGGGCCGCGTGCGCGAGGCGGAGGCGGCGGCCCGCGCCGCGATCCGGCTGGAGCGTCGCACGCTGGAGGCCTGAGAGGAGCTGCTCGCGCTGCGCGCCGGGCCGGGCGAGCCGCGCGAGGCGGTGGCCCGCGAGGCGGCGGCCGGGCTGACGAGCTATCCGGATTTACAGGCGCGTTTCCTCGGCGTGGCCATCGAGAGCCTCCGGGCGCGGGGCGAGACGGCCGAGGCCGACCGGCTGGGGCGCGAGCTGGCGCGGCGCTTCGCGGGCAAGCGCGGCGACTTGAGCACGCGCGAGATCGCGGGGCAGCTCACGCGGGCGATGGCGAGCGAGCCGGTGGAGGAGCAGATGCGGCTTTACCGCAGCCTCATGCGGCAATTCGGCCGCGGGGCGGGCGCGGCGATGTGGGACGAGGTGGCGCGGCCCTTCGTGGGGGCGCTGGCGACGGCCGGGCGCTGGCGCGACGCCCGGGCGGCGCTGGCGCTGGCGCGCGAGACGCTGGGCGGCGGCTTCGGCTCGCAAATCGACACGGAGATGCGGGCGCTGGACGCCGAGCTCGCGCAAAAGGAGCGCGCGGCCGGCGGCGCGGCGCGGTAGCGCGCGGGATTTGGCCGGGCAGGACCGCGGTAGCGGGCGGTGCTGGGGCAAGCGGCTCGTCCGTTGACGGGCCGGCGGCGGCGGGTGAAACCTTACGGCCCCAATGCAGAGGCTGTGCGTGTCCGACTATTTTCCGGTGAAGGAGCTGCCAGTCGCGGTGTGGGCGATGCCGCGACAGGAGGCGATGCCGTTGCATCGGCACGAGTTTGCGGAGCTGATGATCGTGACGGCCGGAGCGGCGGCACATGTGACCGCGCAGGGCCGCTACCTGATCGCGGCGGGCGACGTGTTTTTCGTGCCGCCGGAGCAGCCGCACGGCTTCGCCGACGCGCGCGGGCTCGGGTTGGTGAACGTGTTGTTTCTGCCGCCGCGTCTGCCGGAGCCGTCGGCGGAGCTGAAGGGCATGCCCGGGTATCAGGCGTTGTTCGAGCTCGAGCCGCGTTATCGCGACGCGCAGGGCTTCGTCGGGCATCTGCGGCTGCCGCCGGAGGAACTAGAACGGGTGACGGCGTTGCTGCGCGAGCTGGAGGCGGAGGCGCGCGCCTACGCGCCCGGCGGGGAGGCGTTGGTGGCGGCGTTGTTTGCGCAGCTCGCGGTGCGGCTGGCGCGGAGCTACGGGCGGCACGCCTCGCCGGCGGGGCGGCGGCTGCTGGCGGTGCAGGCGGCGGTGCGCCACATCGAGGCGAACCACGCGGAGGCGATCGCGCTCGAGGAGCTGGCGGACCTCGCGGGGATGTCGCTGAGCACGTTCAAGCGCGCGTTCAAGGCGGTGACGGGGGTGCCGCCGATCGACTACCTGTTGCAGGTGCGGCTGGCGCGCGCCTGCCACCTGCTGCGCGACGCGAATCGCTCGGTGACGGAGGCGGCGCTCTCGGCGGGTTTCAACGACAGCAACTACTTCGCGCGGCAATTTCGCAGCCGCATGGGCGCGACGCCGAGCGTGTGGCGGGCGGCGCAGCGCGTGGCGCGCTAATGGTCGGGAGCCTATGCGGCCGCGGGCCGCGTCGTGCCGCCGTCGATCCAGTCGCCGGAGATCATGACGGTCTTGGCGCGGGCGGGGACGCCGTGCTCGTTATGGTGGATCTGCTCGACCACCAGCTCGACCGCGGCGGCTCCGAGCAGGGTGTTGTTTTGGTCGATGCCGCTGAAGCCCGACTGGCCGGGCTGGAGATTGAGGCTGACCAGGGCGATGTCGCGGGGCACGCGCAGGCCGAGCGAGGAGAGCCAGCCGCGCACGACGATCGGCTGGAGGGCGAGGATGGCGTCGGGACGGTGGCGTTCGACCCACTCGGCGAAGCCGGCGGGGCGCTCGACCCGGCCCTCCCAAGACTCGAAGCCCTCCGCCGAACGCTTGCGCGTGGGTGAGGGTTGGTAGTGCCAGAGAAATACGGGCAGCTTGCGCCCCGCCGGCAGGTAGGGATGGAAGGAGAGGAAGCCGCCGGCCCATTTGTTGTCCACGCGGCGGTCGTCCTCGTGCCGGATGGCCAGACCGATGCGGGCGTAGCCGAGCTCGGTGAGCCGATGGACGGCGGTGCGGATAGTGTTGAACTGGTCGTTGGCGGCGCGGTGCAGCTCGGGCTTGCGGTAGGAGTAGCCGACGACGGCGCAGGCGAAGCGCGTCCAGTCGAAGTCGATGGCGGGGATGGGGTCGGGCAACGGCGCGAGGACGACCCCAGGGATGCCTCGCGCGTGGAGCATCCCGCACATGCGGTGCCAGGTCATGCCGGGCTCGATGAGGGAGAAGCGCTCCAGCTTGTAGCCGAGCTGGGCCGCGCGCTCGGCGGCGCCGGCGTGGATCTGCGCGTTGTAGGTGTGGCCGGAGGCGTAAACCGCGTCGGGATGCGCGGCGAGGAAGGCGATCACCGGCTTGAGCTTCGGAGCCCGAGCGTTGCGGAGCTGCGTCATGAGCGCGGAGACAAGGGGGTTCGGCCGGTAGCCGAGCTGTGAGGCGATTTTCTGGATGCGTTGGCAGGTGCCCGGGGGGATGCTGGGGTGGTTTTTGAGGGCGCGGGAGACGGTCATGCGCGAGACCCCGGCGAGGTCGGCGATGGTCTGCATGGTGGGATCGGTTCTTTCCTTCATGGGGGCGGGGAGGCGGATTTACGCTACGGGTAACGTGATTGGGAAGTGGCGCCAAAGGGGGGCGCGAGTCAAGGTCCAGCCATAGCCCCGCCACCCCTGAACTCTATGTTTATGCGTCTTCGTTCTCTTTTCGTCCGCCTAGGATTTTCGATACTCGGATGCGGGCTGCTGTCGGCGACGAGCGCCGTGGCGACCGAGGATTTTTCTTGGCTGCATGAAGTCGAGGCTAGTGCGTTCGATACGCGGGCGCGGGGAGTGGACAAGCTGGACCGCGAAACTGGAGCCATGTGGACGTGGGACGCAGGGAAAAAGGCGGGCGGCGTGCCGTCGTTTACCGTGCACCCCCCGTGGAAGGGCGTGAAGGGGATCGTGTTTGCGGATTTCCCGGTGACGTTGCCGTCGGCAAGGGAATTGAATCTCAAGGCGGCCGTTGCGCTCGCCCGCGTCGGGGGTGACGGGGTGGGTGTGTCGGTGTTGGTGGTGGAGCGGGGCGACTTGCATTTTCTGCATCGCCTCGAGGTGTCGCCCGATGCGGAGCCTCATGCGCTAGAGGCCGACCTGTCGCGGTGGGCTGGCAGGGCCGTCACGCTGCGTCTCCTGCTCGACTCTCGCAGAACCACGCATGCGGACACGACGCGCATCGCGAATCTGCGCATCGTGAGCGCGAGCGACGTGCAGCTCGTGGGCACGGAGGCGTTGGCGGGTGTGTTCAAGGCGGCACAGATGTCGCAGGCCGATTTCAACGATCTGCTCCTGCACCGGCGGCGGTCGACCGACGATGCCATGATGAATCGCCATCTCGAGGGCCGGCGGCCGGTGGCCAACGTTTACAGCCGACAGGACAGCTACCGCCCGATGTTTGGGGCTCATGTTTACCTGACGCCCGAGGCTCGCCGTTTTGTCCCGCATCTCGGCGACCTTTTCGATTTTGCCGCTCATGGCGGTGGTGCCAAGGGGAACTCGTTAATGGAGGAAAACGGCGTCCCTTGGGTGCAGGTGATTCAGAACGCCATCCCGCTTGGCGCATGGGATACGAAGCGGCAGGATCGTTTGTCCGCCTCGGGCCGTCAGCTCTTGGATTACGGGGACCGTTATCGCTTCTGCTTGGGCGTGACGTCGGGCAGCGAGCCCCACATCAACCCCAATTTCAGCTACACCGGCCACACCAAGGAGGAGGTGGACGGGTTGCCGGGTGGCTCTCCGGAGGCGTCGCGCGATTTTGGCGCGTGGTTGGCGGGGCTTTACGGAGACAAGTCGCCTTCGGAGGACTCCAACCGGGACGGAATCACCTTCCGGTCCGATTTCGGCTTTTCCGCCGGTTCTTGGGACGAACTGGGGCTTAACCTGCCGACCTCCGGCGGCGAGGAGATCGATTTCCTGAAGACCCTCTACCGGGAGCGGGTGATCTCCAACACCATCGCGACGGTGGACCGGGTTTTCAACGAGTCGGGTCTAGCCGTGTCCTCCCGCCTGTTGAGCCGCCAGTATGCGCCGGCTTTTGCGCAGAGTGTCCGGCAACTGCGACTGCCGACCGGCAGCACCGGCGTCACTTATTACAACTACCGGGGCATGTCGCTCGACCCCGAGGCCACGCAGGCGCGCTTTTCCCGTGAGCGGGTGTATCAGAGCGAGAAAACCTACAAGTCCGTCCTTTCCATCCGCCCTCCGTTTCGTGGCGCCGCGGGCGCCAGCATCGGCGTGTTCGGCCCCTATCGGGGGCATGACCGGTTCGAGGCCGAGCTGAAGGCCGGGTTCGAGGGGGAGAAGGCCTCCCTGCTCGTCACGGTGGAGCAGGTCGATGCGAACGATCCGCTGAAGGGGCGGGTGCTGCGCAAGAAGACGTTCACGGTGGCCGCGGGCGCCACGATGCCCGCCGTGCTCGACCTCTCGCGCTCCTCCGGCGACTGGTATCTGCGCATCATCTGCCGCGCGGATGGCAGGGGCTCCGCGAGCACCAGCGTCTATGTCGATCCCTGGTTGCTCACGGGCAGGGACCGGAGGCACGACGTGTGTGGCGACTATTTTGACGGCGCGCTATGGGCCGTGCTCGATGAAAACCCGCGCGAGGCGATAGACATGGGGTATTCGAAAATCAACTACAACCCTGGTGTCACGGAGTTTCGCGGAAGCTACATCTATCAGCAGGCCCGGCTGCGCGGCCAGCGCCCGGTTTACAACGAGTTTCAGACGGGAAACGCCGACGGCAACACCGCCGCCAACCTCTATCGCGGGGTGTTTCACGAACTCCAGTTCAAGCCCGCCGTGATCAATTGGTTTTGCTACGGTGGCGGCAGCCCCTACGCGCGATTCGCATGGATGGACATCCACTACATGGCGACCGAGCTGGCAACGCTCCGGGGACAGCTCGAAGTGATGCGCCCCTATGAGCAGATCGAGCGCCAAAAGCGCCCGCTCGCCGTGTTCATCCCGCCCGCCGGCCCCGCCCCGGTTGACATCGCCAGGAAGGACATGCGGCTGGCCGAGCAGCTCGCCGTGTTTGGCCCCGACGTGTTCTTGAACGACCAGACCGACAAGTATGCGGACTACGACAACATAATCATCGCCCTCGCCTATGCCGACGGCGCGACGGACCGGTTTCTGAGCGACTTTCTGCAAAACATCCCACCCGGCAAACGTGTCCTGGCGCTTTGTCTGAGCAGCCAGCTCTACGCGGGGCCGGGGATGCGGAGCAGCGCGGACTTCCGGCGGAGTCTGCGGGAGGTCTTGCCGGTCAGTCCCGACGGCGGCGCGATCCCGCGCGAGACCGTTTCCCTCGGTAACACGCTGAGTCTTGATATGGATTTGCCGGCGAACGTCCTCAAAAACCCCCGCTTCACCAACGGGCAATGGCTGCGATCCGGCAACCGCACGGTCGGCTGGCGCGGTGGGAATCTGATGGTGCTGGCCGGGAACCCGGTTGACGGCCTGGAGGCGGTGGTCGGCGACTTCTTCGGACTCACCCCGACCGCGCTCCGAGAAGCCGGGAAGCTCAAGATATTGAACCGCGACACGACGGCGACCGAGGCCGGCTGGTATTGTCTCGACGAAGGACAGACTCTGACCATCGGCGACCGACTTGTGGGCTACGATCTCGTCAAGCGGAAGCCGGTCGGCGCTCGCGTCGTCGGCGAAACCGTGGTCGCGATCTTCCCCGGGGACGCTTTCGAGATTTTGGATGCGGGCACGGCCCCGGTCGAATTTGTATCCAAAGATCAAGGACGGATCGTGGTAAGGGCGCGGCCGCCCCGGTATCCCTTCGAGGGTGACGTCCGGCCTGAGCTGGTGATCTACCATGGCCGGCGGAAACCGGTGGCGCTGCGAGACGGCGTGCCGGTGGACCTCCATGCGCTCGAGAGCCGCGGATTCTATGCGCTTCCGGTGACGCAGGAAGGCGATTATCAATTTCTTACGGAAAGAATTATCCCGGATAGCTTGAACGATCAAGGAACCTAACCCCATGAATACAGACACGAAAAAAACAAACATCCGATCAGGCTCGTTAAGGTGCGGCATGCTAGCGCTGGCATTGCTGACAGGCAGCCTGTCCGGAACATCAATGGGCGCCGTGATCTACACGGAGGCCTTTGCGAACAGCGGGAGCAACAAGGCCATGACTCACGCGGACTGGAAGGCGGCGATGGGGAGCGCGAGCGCTACGACCGACTATACCACCACCGGTGTCACCAACCCGGGCGTAGGCATTTCCTCTGCATCCGATGGTTTCGTCCTCGGATACTTGAGGGCTGCGGCGCCCTATGGGCTTATTTACACCGAGGAGTTTTCCTTCTCCTCCTCAGCTTACACCGATCTGACTTTTTCTTGGCGCCAAGCGAACAGCAACACGAACACCACCTTTCACGTGGCGATCAAAATGGATGGCGCTTGGTATGTTAGCGCGACTGGCTTTGCGAATACCACTGCGGCCACCTCATATGCCGGCATGGAGGTGAAGGAATACCAGTTCACCAACGCGGCCAATTCATGGCACTTGCTGAACTTGGATTTTGCACCGGGCGGCTCCTTGGGGCTGGGCGCCTTGAGGGAAACCCCGCTGCCGTCTGGAACGATCACGGGATTTGGCCTGTATGCGATCCGCAACGTTTCGGACACCACGCTCCGGCTCGACGACTTCACCATCACCGCGACTCCCATACCCGAGCCCGCGACCGGGACCTTGCTATTGGGGTTGGTGACGGGGCTGGTGGTTACGGTCCGGCGTCGCGGGAACCGCAATCGCTAATCGAGGCACGACGATGACCGCAGCATCTCCACAATGCTCCCTGCGTCGGCCGGGAAGAAGGCCAGCGCTCCTGGCGTTTACGCTCATCGAGCTGCTCACGGTCATCGCCATAGTCGGTGTCCTCGCCGCCATCCTCATCCCCGTCGTGAGCAAGGTCCGGCAGACGGCGAAAAACGTAAAGTGCATCAACAACCTCCGTCAGGTCGGCACGGCGATGCACCTTTTCGCGCACGACAACAAAGGGAGGCTGCCAGCCGTCACGACCTCTTCTACCAACTGGGTCCGCCTACTCACGGGCAACTCCTCGGAAGGCACCGATTATGTGTCGGCCTCGGGCCGGATCACCACGGTGGCTTCCGGTCGCGCGAGCGTGTTCATCTGCGAACAAAACGTGGGCGCCGCCACGGGCACGCCCGGCACTTCGATCGGCCAGACCTATGGGATGAATTACCGGCTCGGCGGCATTGCATTGAACGCCGTCGCTCAGCCCGCGCGGACTTGTCTGGTCGGCGACGTGGTTTTCGCGGGAGCCGGTTGGGAACTGGTCATGCGCCCGGATCGTGCTACTGCGGTGCCTGCCGCCGTCCATGGCGGCAAATACAACTTTCTCCATGTGGACGGCCACGTCGCAGTGCGGGACGATTACCCGACTGCCACCAGCGATCCCTTTTGGTTGCCTTAAGTCTGTGCGACCAGAGCGATAAGCTGGCACCGCGGGGACGATCTGGGCGCTCCGGCGGCGAGCGACTATCTGCGGCGTTGGCCGCCGCGGTCGCCGCAATGAGCGCTCGGTCCGTCGTATTCGACAGACCGTGAGTGGCATGTGGCGTATGTGTCGCTGGCCAGCTACCAGCAGGCCGGCGAGAGGAAACCGGCGCCTTTGAGATCAGCCACCTCTCTTTGATCGGCGACTGTGTTCATCGCGCCGACACCGATGACGGCGACTCGAAAGGCGTTCCCTCGCGCTGGCGCTCTTGGCGAACCGCGACCTGAAGGTCGGCGGAACGGTTCCCTTTTCCTTTTTCATGCAAACCCTGGACTGGATCGTCTTCATCATTCCTCTCGTCGTCTTGGCGGTGGGCGTCGTCACGCACCGCCACATGAAAAGCGTCGCGCACTTCGTGTCCGGCGGGCGTGTCGGCGGGCGTTACCTGCTCGCGGTGGCCAAGGGCGAGATGCAGGCGGGCGCGGTGGTGTTTGTCGCCATGTGGGAGATCTTCGCGCAGTCGGGCTTCGTGCCCGGCTGGTGGAGCCTGATCACCGGGCCGGTGGGGCTGGTCGTGGCGATCTTCGGCTTCGTGATCTACCGCTTTCGCGAGACCAGGGCGATGACCCTGGCCCAGTTTTTCGAGATCCGCTACAGCCGCAATTTCCGCTCGTTCACGGGCGTGCTCGGCTTCTGCGCGGGCGTGATCAACTTCGGCATCATCCCGGCGGTGGGCGCGCGCTTCATGGTCTATTTTCTGCAACTGCCGCCCGAACTCGCGATCGGCGGCTGGACGCTGCCGACCCATGTGCCGCTGATGGCGGTTTTCCTCTCGATCAGCCTGCTGCTCACGATCTCGGGCGGCCTGATCACGCTGATGGTGACGGACTGCCTCGAGGGCATTTTCTCGCAGCTCATCTACATCGTGCTGATCGCCGGCGTGCTCTTCGTCGTGCCGTGGGGCGACATGGCCGCGGCGGTCGGCGAGCGGCCGCCGAACCACTCGATGGTCAATCCCTTCGACGCGTGGGCGGTGCAGGACTTCAACCTCTGGTATGTGCTGATGGGCGTGATCCTGAGCGTTTACGGCACGATGGCCTGGCAAAACTCCAGCGCCTACAACGCGGCCGGGGCCACGCCGCACGAGGCGCGCATGGGCGGCCTGTTGGGGCGTTGGCGCGAGCTGGGCAAGGCGGCCGTCGTGGTGCTGCTGGCCGCAGGCGCTATCGCGTTTTTGCAACACCCGCACTACGCGGAGGCCTCGCAACCGGCGCGCGAGGCGATCGCGAGCATCGAGTCCGAGCAGATCCGGAAGCAGATGACGATCCCGGTGGCGCTTTCCCATTTGTTGCCCGTCGGCGTGAAGGGCGCGCTGTGCGCGGTGCTGCTCATGGGCATCTTCGGCGGCGACTCCACGCACCTGCACTCGTGGGGCGGCATTCTCGCGCAGGACGTGATCCTGCCGCGGCTGAAGCGGGCGCCCTCGCCGCGAAGCCACATCCGGCTGCTGCGCGGCTGCGTGATCGGCGTGGCGGCGTTCGCGTTTATGTTCGGCACTTTTTTCCAAAATACGGAATACATCGTGATGTGGTTCGCGGTGACGACGGCGGTGTATGTCGGCGGCGCGGGCGCGGCGATCATCGGCGGGCTGTATTGGAAAAAAGGAACGACGGCCGGCGCGTGGGCCGCGATGCTGGCGGGCGTGGTGCTCTCGGGCGGCGGCATCTTCGCCTACAAGGTTTGGGGCGCGGATTTCCTCCCGCGCGCCTTATGGTCGTTCGGCCTCGACGTGCCCCGATTCACGCTCAACGGCATCCAGATTTCGTTCTTCACGATGCTGATCGCGGTCGCCCTATATGTGGGTGTTTCGCTGCTGACCCACCGGCAGGATTTTCCGCTCAACAAGATGCTGCACCGCGACGAGCTGCCGCTCGACGAGAACGGAAAGCCGAAGGTGCCGAAGCGGCGCTGGACCTTGGGGCGCGTGATCGGCGTGAACCAAGATTTCACGAAAGGCGACAAATGGATCGCGGGGGGCTTGTTCGCGTGGAGCCTGTTTTGGTTTGGCGTGATGTTGTTTGGCACGGCCTGGAATCTGCTCGGCCAGGCGGGCTGGGTGCCGTGGATAAAGCCGTGGTCGAACGAGGCGTGGCTGACCTACTGGCATGTGAAGGCGATCGGGCTGCCGATCCTTTTCACGGTCGTCACCGGTCTCTGGTTCACGTGGGGCGGCATCCACGACATCCGCGCGCTCTTTCGCTCGTTGCGCGGCTACCAGATCGACGACTCCGACAACGGCACGGTGCGGGGGCATGCCTCCGACCGAAGCCCTTAGCAGCGCGCGAGGCGTCTATCTCGCGGGGGGCGGGGTGCCGCAGGATTCGCGGACGACGAGGCGGGGCTTGAGCAGGAGGTGTTGCGCGTGGCCCGGCGAAGGGTGGCCTTCGATGCGGCCGATCAACAGGCGGGCCGCCTCGCGGCCGATCTCCTCGGCCGGCTGGTCGATGCTGGTGAGGCTCAGCCCGGTCGCGCGAAAGAGTTCCCGGTCAAGGTTGTCGTAGCCCACCAGGCCGACGTCGCCCGGCACGCGCAGGCCGGCGTCCCTGAGCGCGAGAAAGGCGCCGTAGGCCATGTTGTCCTGCATGCAGACGATGCCGTCGAAGCGCGGGCGTCCGCTTCGCGCGGCGAGCAGGGAGGCCACCGCCGCGCGCGCTGACTCCTCGTGGCCGCGGGTGCCGAGCGCGACCTCGAAGACGGGCTCCGCGGGCAGGCCGTAGTCCTGCAGCGCGGCGAGGAAGCCTTTGCGACGCTCGCGGTCGGCCACGCCGCCCTCGGGGCCGAAGGAGAGCAGGCCGAGCCGGCGGTGCCCGGAGAGGATCATGTGCTCGGTCGCCGAATACAGGCCGGCGAAGTTGTCCGACATCACGCTCGGCGTCTCGATGTCGGGCACGTAGCGGTCGATCATCACGAGCGGGATCGCGCGTCGCTCGATGAGGCCGATCAACTCGCGGAACTCGGGGCGCAGCAGGTTGCCGCTGTCGGGATAGACGGCCAGGCCGCCGATGTTGCTTTCGATCATGCGCCGCAGCTGCCTGAGCTGGGTGTCCATGTCGCCGTGGTCGTGGGCGAGCGCGACGTGAAACTCGGCCTCGGTGGCGAATCCCTCCGCGCCTCGCACGATGCGCGAGATAAACGAGTTTTCGACCGTGGGCACCACCAGGCCGATCAGCCGGCCGGCGCTCGGACGGGCCGCGGGAGGCGGGGCGACGGGCTTGAGCAGGCGGGTGCCGCCGCCTCGCCGCGTCTGCAAAAATCCCTCCCGGTGCAGGGACTCCATCGCCTTGCGCAGCGTGACGCGGCTCACGCCTAGCTCGACGCAGAATTCGCGCTCCGGCGGCAGCCGGTCGCCCACGTCGAGGCTCGCCAGGCGCGTCCGCACCTCGCGCGCCACCCGGGCCCACGCGGGAAGCAGCGCTTCGTCGGAAGGGGGCTCGGGCGTGGTGGCGGAGTCGGGCAGTAGCATCGTGGTCGGTAATTGGTATTTCTATTAAGGCCAAGTGGTCAAGCGTGGGCCGGGGTTCGTGGCTGGCGGCGATGGGGAAATAACAGGGCATTCACTGGAGCGGCGGAGGGCAGATGCAAAAATAAGGCTTTTGGTTTTTGGTATTTACAATGATGCCAAGTTTTTCATCTCTTCGTCTCGTGCCCTCGGAATCGCCCCTTCTTGACGCGCCTGCGTATGCCGCAAAAGCGAGCCCGGCGGTTTCGCCCGCCCGGCCGGCGAAGGCCGGGCTGACCTTGCACCTGATCGGCAGCGCGCACCTCGATCCGGTGTGGCTGTGGGATTGGCGCGAGGGCATGAACGAGGGCGTCGCCACCTGTCGCGCGATGGCGGACTTGTTGGAGGAGTATCCCGAGTTTCGTTTCATCCGGGGAGAGGCGGCGATCTACGCGCACGTGGAGCGCCACGCGCCGGCCCTGTTCGAGCGCATCCGCGGGCTGGTTGCGGAGGGGCGCTGGGATGTCGTAGGAGGAAATTGGATACAGCCGGACACCAACCTGCCGTGCACGGAGGCGCTGCTGCGCCAGTTCGTCCGCGGCAAGGGCTACTTTCGGGAAAAATTCGGCCGGGAGGTGACGGCGGCGTGGGCTGCGGACTCGTTTGGCCATGCGGCCGGCCTGCCGGACATCCTGGCGGCGGCGGGCATGGAGAGCTTTGCGTTCACGCGCCCGCAGGCAGGCGTGCTGCCCTTGGGGTCGCAGGCGTTTTGGTGGGAGGGGGCGGGCGGCGCGCGCATCCTTTCCTACCGGCCGCACGACGGCTGGTATGCCAGCGAGCGCGCCGCGATCGGCGAGCGTCTCGACGCCTGCGCCGCCCACGCGGGGAGGGAGTCGTTGTCCACGGTCGCGATGTTCTACGGCCTGGGCAACCATGGCGGCGGCCCCTCGCGCGCCCATCTGCGCGAGATCCGCGGATGGGCGGAGCGCAATCCGCACGTGCGGGTGGAGCACTCCGGCCTGCACCGGTTCTTCGCGGCGCTGCGCGAGGAGCTGGCGTGGCGCGGCGAGGACGCGATCCCGACGCGCCGCGGCGAGCTCAACTTTTGCCTGCGCGGCTGCGCGGCTTCGGTCGCGCGTTTCAAATACGCCTATCGCCGCGCCGAGGCGGCGCTGCTGCGCTCCGAGCGCACGGTGGCGGCGTGCGCGGCGGTCTCGGGGGCGGCGCCCGCCCCCGAGGCGGCGACCTTGGCGGACGCCTGGGACGGGCTTTTGTTCAACGCGTTTCACGACATCCTGCCGGGCTCGGCGATCGAGCGCGCCTTCGACGATCAGCTGGCGCAGGCGGGCGCGGTGAGCGCGAGCGCCCAGCGAGCCGAGACCGCGGCGCTGACCGATCTCGCGGCGCGCATCGACACGACGGCGGGCGCGTGGGAGGTGCCGGAGGATCATCCGAAGCCGCAGCCCGTGCTGGTGTGGAATCCGCATCCGTGGGCGCTGCGCACGCAGGTGGAGCTGGAGGTGTCGCTCGATTATCGTCCGCTCTGGCAGTATCAGGGGCGCCACCACGAGGCGCCGATCACGGTGGTCGAGGCCGCGGGCGGGCGGCGGCTGCCGCACCAGGTGATCGCGGAGGAGCACGACAGCCTGCGCGAGTTGCTGTGGCGGCGGCGCGTGGTCGTGCCGGTCGAGCTGCCGCCCCTGGGGTGGTCGTTGCTCCAGATGGGCTTGGATCCGCTGGGCGTGGTCGCGCCGGCGTGCGCGTGCGCGGGCGTGCGCGAGCCGGCGAGGGCGGGCGAAGCGGTGATCGAAAACGGTTTCCTCTCCGTCGCCGCGAAAATCGGCGCGCCGGCGGCGACCTTCACCAAGGGCGGGCTCGCATGGATGCCGGAAGGTTTGCAGGCGCGCCTCTACGAGGATCCGTGGGGCGCGTGGGGCGGGATGAACGAGGAGCGCGAGTCCTGGCTTCTGACCGAGGAGCGCGAGCGTTTCGCGATCACGCGCGCCGAGGTGCTGGAGCGCGGGCCGGAGCGCGCGGCGTTGTGGGTGCGCCTCGCCGGCGCGCGTTCGCGGGTGGAGATCACTTTTTTGCTCGGGCGCGACGCGCGCCATGTGGAGTTGCGCGTGCGCGCGTTTCTCGATGATCGCGGAGCCAGGCTGAAGCTCGTGCTCCCGGCGGGCGGCGCGGCGGAGTATGCGGTGCCGGGCGGCACGGCGCGGCGCGAGCCCTGCGGCGAGGTGCCGGGCGGACGCTGGGCGCGCGCCGGGGCGGAGGGGCGCGCGGTGGGTTTCGCGAGCGACGCGCTGTATGGCTTCGACACGACGGCCGAGGAGTTTCGCGCCACCATCGCACGCGCTTCGCGCTACGCGAGCGACGTGAAGCGCGCGCCCGACGAGCAGCCATGGCAAGCCTGCGCGGACCTCGGCGAACACGTGTTTCGCGCCCTGATCACGCCCGATCTGGCCGAGCTGCCGCGGCTCGCCGACGCGTTGGAGGAGCCGCCGGTGACGCTGACGGTGCCCGCGGACGAGCCGGTAGCGGGCGCGGGGCTCGACTCGTCCGGCTCTCTGTTGTGTCTGGAGCAACACGGTCCGCGTCTGCTTGCGCTCTCGTCGGGCGGGGCGGGGCGCACGTTGACGCTTCGCCTGCAAAACACGTCGGCCTCACCGCTGCCGGCGGCCTCGCTCGGCGTCCTCTGGCGCGGGCGTGAGCTTGCGCTTCCCCGACGCGGCCCGCTCGGGCCCGGAGCGATCGCGACCTGGCGCCTGACGCCCGGCGCGGTCGGGGCGCCGCCCTTGGCCGCTCCTTCATCCGTTCATTCCTGACGCACGAGCCGCGCTCCCGCACCAATACGAACCGCCAAAGACCAGACTTCCCTCCCGCCCCCCAGGCCGCCGTTTCCGATCCATCCTCCACCCCGCCAGGCGCGGCCAACCGACATACCCCCATGAAAGCCCCTCGAAGAAACGCCGCGTTTACCCTCATCGAAATGCTCACGGTCATCGCGATCATCGGTGTCCTCGCCGCCATCCTCATACCCGTGGTCGGAAAGGTGCGCCAATCGGCCCGCGCGTCGAGGTGCGTCAGCAACATGCGGCAGCTCGGCGCCGCGTTCAGCCTCTTCGTCGGCGACAACAAGGGGCTTCTCCCCGTGACCTACAACATGTCGAACGCGGCCACCAACAACTGGTGGTATCATCTGAACCCCTACACGGGCAACCCGGTGATGAAGCCTTATTGGACCTCCGCCTCCGGCTCCGGCTCGGTGCAGGAGGTCAGCTTGGCGGACGGGGGTGTTTATCGCTGCCCGGAGACCGATCCCAACAACACGGGATGGGGGTCCAATTTCTGGGTCAGCTACAAGATGAACTCCCGGTTTCGCGAGGACGACCCGAAGAGGAACTCCTACAACGCCGCCACCGTCGCGGGTTTTCCGATGGGCATGATCGTCAACCCCGCCCGCTGCATTTCCGTCCTCGAGGGGCGCACTCACCCGGAATTCGATTCCTTCAACGAGGCGACCTCCGCCGGGAACGCCTACTGGGTGATCTACCCCCACGGCGGCCGCACGAACGCTCTCTTCGCCGACGGCCACGTGCAGTCGATGACGCAGCAACAGCTGCAGGCCGACTGGTTGAACTATCGCCGGCCCCTTGGCGCGCCCTGATCCGCGTCACGCCCCGCCTCCGTCCGTTTATCCCGATGCCATCATCCATGAAAACACCCCGCGTCCCCGCTTCCTTGAGAAGGATCGTCCTGCTGTGCGCGACCATCCTGTGCCCGGCGTTCTCCTTTGCCCAAAGAACCACGATCACGGACGAGCTCGGCGGCGTCGCCGGAACTCCGTTGAACGGCGTCGCCGTCCAGTCGGTCGAGATCGCGCGCGGCGCGCCCGGCCCGTCGCCCCGCTGGGTGGCCTCGCCGACGATAATTTATGCCGCGGACCGGCCCGGTGTGACCACCAGCCGGGATGCGGGCGGCGACTTCAAGGTTCGCGTCCCCAACGACGACTCCGGCCTGCTGATCCTGAAGGCGGACGTGCGCGTGCAGTCCGCCGACTGGGTCGGGCTGACCTTCCTCGCTTCGCCGGACGCCAGTGTCTTCGACAGGAAAAATCCTCTCTTGGTCATTCTGACCGCCTCCGGCTACGTGCAGGTGCTGAAAAACGGAGCCTCGGAGCTTCTGTATTCGTCGGCCCCCGCGTTGTCGGGTTGGGACGCCCGGCGTGTTTACTCGTTGGAAGTGCGCTATGATCGCACGGCGAACACCGTCGATGTGCTGGTCGATGGCTCGCGAATCAACGGCCGTCCGCTGGTGCCCGGGCCGTTGAACGACGCTTCTTTCGGCGCGGTCGGCGTCCGTTTCCACGGAGCTTCCATAAAGGCGACTGAGCCCGGCGCGGCATATTTCTCGTATGCCGTGCGCTAGGCCGCGACCGCTCCCTCCCGCTCTGCGAATCCCGCGTCCAGTAGCCATGCGGGGCGCTTTTCCCCGTCTCGTCTCCCTCGTCCAGTAACCACCCACACATCATGAAATCCCTCCAATCCTTCGGCCGTCTCGGCCTCTTCGTCACCGCCCTCGCCGCGGCTTCCTCCGGCTCCGCCCAGACCGTCATCCTGTCGGATTCCTTCAACCGGGCTAACGGCGGCCTCAACGGCCAGACGGTCGAAACGTGGAACTCCGGCTTCTACGCGGCCGCCCCGACCTGGACCGCTCCGATCAACTCCGTGATCAGCGGCGGCGAGGTCACCGGAAACGCGCACGTCGGCATCTACAACCGGGTGGCCACGCCCAATCAAACCGCCGGGGTGGTCACCGTCTCGGCCGACGTCTCCTTCGGCACCACGAACACGGCGGAGTGGATCGGCCTCGCCTTCGCTTTGGACTCCAGCGTCACGATCACCAACTCGAGCAACACCCTCTTGGTGATCCTGCGCAACACCGGCGTTATCCAGCTCTTCAAAAACGGCACCGCCACCACCCTATACAGTCAGACGTGGGCGACCTGGAACCCGGTGGCTTTCGATCCCACGGCCACCTACAATCTGGAGCTCCAGTATGACCTCGACGCCGGGCTGGTGAATGTCCGCGTCGATGGCGCCAACGTGCGACTGGCCCCTTCCGTCGTGGGCTCGTTGACCTCCTCTTCCTTCGGCGCGGTGGGTGTCCAGATACTGCCCCTGGCCGGTGGCAATATCGTCAACAACGCCACGGTGGACAACTTCCTCTACACCTCCTCGATCCCCGAGCCCTCTGCGTATTCCGCGCTCGTCGGCGGTGTCGCGCTCGCGGGCGGCCTGTTGCGTCGTCGTCGCCGCGCCGCCTGATCCACGCCGAGCGCGGAGGCGTTTCCCCGCGCTCCTCCGGTCCTCGCCGGAGGGGCGTGCTCCCCAAACCGGAGCCGGCGAGCCCGGCTCCGCAAATCCGGCGGGCTCGTCCGCCACGTCCACCGCCGCGCCCACCCGTCCCCACCCATCCCATGCGTCTCGTCCTCGGTAAACTCCTGCTATCCCTCTTGGCTGCCGTGCCCGCCACCGCCTCGACATCCGCGCCCGCCGCCGCGCCGCTCGCCGGGCGCGAGGCGCTGGTCTGCTACCTCTCGTGGCACTCGCCGCTCGGCAAGCTCAACGGCACCCGGCAATGGGGTCGCGACGCGTATCGGCACCGGGCCGAGAGCGAAAGCGGCGGCGTGCGCAACCACCCGCTTCCCTTCGATCCCGGCTTCGACTGGCCCGAATCCGCGCCCAAGGTGGGCGATCCGGCCTACTACGACCTCCAGCGCGCCGCCGCCCGCGCCACCCAGGCGCAGATGGGAGGAGCCGGGTTTGACGGGTTGCTGTTCGACATGCTGCCGATGCCGGACTACGACCCGGGCGAAGAGCTGGACGAGTTCAATTCGCCGCTGGCGCACTTCAAGACCTTCCTCGTGTGGCTGGAGGAGGCGGAGCGAAACGGTATGAAGGTGGGCCTGATGCCCGACATCGCCAACCAGTCGGGGGACTATCCGCAACGTCGCAACCCGAGCGTGGCCGAGTGGACCCGGATCCTCGCGGGGGCGCTCGACCAGACGCCCGATTCGCCGGCCCTGTGGCGGATCGACGGGCGCCCG
>JAUWBD010000136.1 GCA_030605125.1 Verrucomicrobiota bacterium
CCCGTCTGGGCTAAACTCCCCGCATCAGACAGTGCGCCCCCTCGCGAAACCCCCGCTTATGCCCCGTCCCCCGTCCCGGCCTCCCGTCCGCGTGGCGTAGTTCCACGGCACGCCCGCGGCATATCCGCCGCTACCCTTCGACACGCCATTTCCACTCCCGCCAAATGAACACCACCACATCCACCCGCACCCCGCACGCCGCGCTCGTCGCCGCCCTCCTCGCCGCCTTCACCGGCCTGCCCGCAGCCGCCCAGACCCTCACCGTATGGAACGGCGAAGGCGGCTCGGGTTCCTGGTTCAACGCCGACAATTGGGTGGGCGGCGCGGTCCCTCCGAGCAACAGCCTCAGCGACGTGCTGATCGCCACCGCCACCAGCGGCACCGTCGTCAACCCGCTCACCATCAGCTCCGCGCGCACCGTCCGCACCATCACCTTTGACAACAACGCCGGCCAGCTTCCCGCCACCCTCAACATCGACACCAATCTGAGCGGCACGACCGCGCGCACGCTCACGATCCACGGCGGCATCACGCTCGCCAACACGACCACCACCGTCGCCTTCCGCGGGAACAACGGCGTCCTCACCATCGCCCTCGCCGCCAACAACACCTTCAACGTGTCGTCGGGCGCCCAGCTCAGCATCCTCAACGACGTCCTCGTCACCGGCTCCTCCTCGATCGAAAAAATCGGCGCCGGCTCGCTCCTGATGGGCACGGGCAAGACCTTCTCCGGCGGCCTCGTCCTCACCGAGGGTCGCCTTCGCACCAACGGCAGCTCGACCGCGAGCGGCGGCGCCATCACCGGCAGCCCCTTCGGCACCGGCACGCTGACCCTCCGCGGAGGCATCCTCCAGTCCTTCTCGGGCACCACCCGCACCTACCACAACTCCGTCCTCATCGACGGCAATGTCGCCCTCGGCGGCCTGGCGCCCGACGACGTCACCGTCACCGGACAGCAGACCTTCTCCACCCTCGGCGGCGGCACCACGACCGTCTCCGCCGGCACGCACACGCTCGACGTGCGGAGCGCCGTCGTCTGGAACCAGAACATCGGCGGCACCGGCGGCCTCATCAAGACCGGCGGCGCCGGCCTCTCCTTCGCGGGCGACAACACCTTCTCCGGCGGCCTTCAGATCGCCGAGGGGGCCTTCACCCTCACCTCCGCCGGCTCCCTCCGCTTCAACCTCGGCGACGGCGGCCTCGCCAACTCCGTCTCCGGCGTCGGCTCCGCCACCTTCGACGGCACCTTCGTCCTCGATCGCTCCGCGGTCACCGCCGGCACCGGCACCTGGAATCTCGTCAACGTCGCCACGCTCTCCGAATCCTTCGGCGGCAGCTTCACCCTGCGCTTCCTCGACGAGACCGGCTCCTTCACCGACGCCGGCGGCGGCCTCTACACCTTCGGCGACTGGTCCTTCAGCACCGCCACCGGCGCGCTCTCCCTGGCGCCCGTCCCCGAGCCCTCCGCCTTCGCCGCGCTCGCCGGCCTCGGCGCGCTCGGCTTCGCCAGCCAGCGCCGCCGCCGCCGCTGATTCCCACTCGTTCTCGTGTGTGTTAGCCACACGCCCTCCGCCCCTCCGGGCGGAGGGCGTTTATCTTTGATAGCGCAACGAAACAGCTACGCTTTCACTCCGGGCCGGCGCGGACCGATTTCATGCGGATTCGCGTTCCGACGCATCAAACTGGAGGGGCGACGTCCCCGTCGCCCGCGCCCGCGTTTGGCAGGCATCACCTCTCACGGACGCCGAGGACGGCGTCCCTCCAGATCGCTCAATACAACCGCGTTCTTATGCGAACGCGAAACGGCATCAATCCACCGTGTCGAGCTCGGGCCACTGGGCCAGCTTGCGGTGCAGCGTGCGGCGGCTGATGCCCATGAGCTGCGCGGCCCGCGTGCGGTTGCCGCGCGCCTTGAGCAAGGCCTCGCGCAGCAGGCGGCGCTCGTTTTCCTCGACCGACAGCGAGGCGCCCACGGGCCCGGGCAGGGCCAGCGGCGCCGCTCCGCCGAGCGAGGGGGCCGCGGCGGCGGATCCCGCGGCGGCCGCACCCTCGCCAAAGACGGCCGGCGCCGCGCCGCGGTAGCGCGGATCGAGATCATACTCCGTGAGCCGGGCGCCGCGGTGCATCACCACCGCGTTCTCGCAAAAGTTGCGTAGCTCGCGGATGTTTCCGGGCCAGCGGTAGGCGCAGAGCGTGCGCAGCGCGCCCGGCTCGAGCTGCGGGGGCGGCGTGTTGTTCTCCTTGGCGAAAAACTTCAGGTAGTGCGCCAGCAGCAGCGGGATGTCGTCGGGCCGCTCGCGCAGCGGCGGCATGAGCAGGCGCACGACATTGAGCCGGAAGAAGAGGTCCTCGCGAAACTTCCCCTCGGCTACCATGCGCTCGAGGTTGCGGTTGGTCGCGGCGACGAGCCGCACGTCGAGCGGGATCGGCTTGCCGCCGCCCACGCGCTCGATGGCGCGCGTCTCCAGAAAGCGCAGCAGCTTCACCTGCGTGCTCGCGGTGATCTCGCCGATCTCGTCGAGAAAGAGCGTGCCGCCGTCGGCCGATTCGAAGCGGCCGATGCGGCGCTCGGTCGCGCCGGTGAAGGACCCGCGCTCGTGGCCGAAGAGCTCGCTCTCGAGCAGGTTCTCCGAAAGCGCCGCGCAGTGCACCGGCACGAAGGGGCCGCGCGAGCGCGGGCTCGTCTGGTGCACCGCCTGCGCGATCAGCTCCTTGCCCGTGCCGCTCTCGCCCTCGAGCAGGATGGTCGCCTTCGAGGGCGACACGAGGCGCACCTTGTCGATCAGGTCGCGCAACGCGGCCGAGTGGCCCACGATGCCCTCGAAGCTGAACTTCTCGTCGAGGCGCTCGTGGAGCTGCCGCACCTCCACCTCGAGCGTCTTGGTCTTGAGCGCACGCTGGAGCAGCACCTCGAGGCGCTCCAGGTTGACCGGCTTGGTGAGAAAATCCACCGCGCCGCGCTTCATCGCCTCCACGGCCGTGTCCACGTTGCCATACGCCGTCATCATGATGACCGCCGGCCGCTGCGGGAGCGCGAGGGCCTTGTCGATGACCTTGAGGCCGGATTTGCCCGGCATGCGCAGGTCGGTGAGCACCGCGTCGAAGGGCTGGGCGTCGAGCAGGTTGAAGGCCTCGTCGGCGTTGGCCGCGACCGAGACGTCATAGTTGTCCTCCAGGGCCTGGCGCAGGCCCTCTCGGGTATGCTTCTCGTCGTCAACGATCAGGACGCTCGGCAACATGGACGCGAATCACGCCGCCGCGCCCCGCGGGGTCAAGCCACCGTGCGTCGGCCGCGGGGCGTGGCGGCGCTTCCCGCCTTCCGCGGTTGCCCGCGCCCGCGAAGCCGCTTGTTTGCGAAGCCTCCGCCCTCCCCTTCGCCGTGCCCTCGCCGCGCCTCCTCCTCCCGGGCCTGCTCGCCCTCGCCTGCCTCGCCGCCCCCGCCGCGGCGCGGCCCGCCGGCGAGATCGTGGCGGAGGCCCGGGCCCTGCTCGACGCCTCGCGGCTCCCCGAGGCGCGCGAGCCGCTCGAGGCGCTGCTCGCCCGCGAGCCCCGCCACCTCGAGGCGGCCCTGCTGCTCGCCACCGTTTACGACGGCCTCCGCCGGCGCGACGACGCCCTCCGCCTGCTCGAGCCCTTCCTCAAACGCCATCCGGAGGAGCACCGTCTGCTCGGCCTCTACGCCGGCCAGTGCCTGCTGCGCGCCGCCGAGCTCGGCTCCGGCCTGCGCGCGCTCCGGCTCTCGCGCCGCGGCGCCGAGACGATGGAGCGCGCCGTCGGGCTGGCGCCGGACGAGATCCCCTACCGCGAGGCGCTCGCGGAGTTCTACGGGCAGGCGCCGGCCGTCGCCGGCGGCGGCGTGGACAAGGCGCTCCGCCACGCCGACTCCATCGCGCAACGCGACCCGGTGCGAGGCGCCGCCTGGCAAGCCTCGCTCCTCCTGCGGGCGGGCCGGCCCGAGGACGCGTTGGCCGCCTGCGACCGCGCCCTCGCCGCCCGTCCCGACGCCTACCTCGCCCTCTTCACGCTCGGGCGCACCGTCGCCGAGACCGGCCTGCGGTTGGAGGATGGCGAGGCCGCGCTCCGCCGCTGCGTGGAAGCGCCCCCCGCGCCCGAGCAGCCCGGCCGCGCCAGCGCCTGGTTTTATCTCGGCCGCATCGCGGAGCGCCGCGGCGAGATCGCCGCCGCCCGCGCCGCCTACGAACGCGCCCTCGCGCTTGAACCGCATTTCGCCCGCCCCGCCGAGGCCCTGCGCCGCCTGCCCGGCCCGCGCTGAAGAACTCTCCGTCAGCCTGAAGTTTTCACCGCGGATTTCGCGGATCGCGCGGATGAAAACCGCCGTCCTTATCCGCGCCCATCCGCGCCATCCGCGGTTAAAAAATCCCGATCTTCGCGGCCCTACGCGATCTGGGCGTTGAAAAATCCGACTGGTTCGGGCGGCGAGCGCTACGCGTCGAAAAAGCGCCGCAGCGTCTCCTCGAGCGTCCACTGCGCGCCGCGCGCCCGCGAGGCGCCGTAGAAACGCAGGAAGGGCACGATCTGGTGCGTGCCCGTCTCCATCTCGCGGTAAAACAGCCGCCCGAGCGGGCCGGCCTTGTCGAGGTAGCCGCTCTCCCGGAAACGCCGCAGCGTGGCGCCCACATCGTAGCGCACCGCGCGGTGACGCACCGCCCACTCGCCGTCCGCGCCCCGCTCGAGAAGGAGAAACTGCGCGGCCGGGTTGCCATCCTGCGGCAGGCCCACGCTGCCGGTCGTCACGATGCGCCGGCCCGCCCACTCGCGCGTCGAGCAGGCGTGGTTGTGCCCGCGCACGATCAGCCGCACCGCGGGGTCGAGCCCCGGAAACATCGGATCGAGCAGGGCGTCCGGCGTGTAGGGGAAAATCGAGTCGTTGTCGCCGCGCAGCGAGGCGTGCACCACGAGCAACTCCGGCCAGGCCGGCTCGCTCCAGTGGGGGGGCAGCGCCGCCAGCTCCGCCACCTCCTCGTCGCTCAGCTCCGCCCGCGCGAAGCGCAAAGGCGCGAACTGCGGCGAACTCCAGGCGGGGTCGGCGCGCGGCGTGCCATAGTCGAAGACGTAGCGCTCGTGGTTGCCGCGGATCACCGCGCAGCCGAGCGCCTTCACGCGCCGCCAGCATGCCGCGGAGTCGGGACCGCCGTCCACGATGTCGCCCGCCACGATGAGGCGATCAGGCTGCAAGGTCTCGATCTCGGCGAGCGCGGCTTCCAGCGCGGGAAGGTTCCCGTGGATGTCAGCGAGGAGAGCGAGGCGCATCCGCCCACCATGCGACCGCCCGGCACCCTCCGCCAAGAGGTAATTTGCGGGCGGGACCCGCGGCCGGTTTTCGCTCAATCCGCGCGCGGCCGCAGGAGCCCCGCCAGCCGCGTCTCGCACTCGGCCGGAAAACCCAGCGCGCGCTTCAACATCACGTCGCGCGCCATCACGCCCTCGAACTCCAGCGAGGCCGCGTAGTCGTCCCAGCCCACCATCCCGAGGGCGGCCAGCGCGAGGCCGCTCGCCGGCACCGGCACGTCGCTGCCGTGGATGATCCGCGCGGCCAGCTCGGGGTCCTCGCGGATGCGCCGCATCTGCCAGGGGCGGAAGCGCAGGCTCAGGCCGGCGAGCGCGCTGTTGTCGCCGTAGAGCCTCGGGTAACGCTTCGTCATCGCGACGAAGTCCTCGAAGTAATCGGGATCGAGCGCCATCATGCCCGTGCCGCAATGCGCGGCGATGCAGGTCACGCCGACCTCGAGCGGCTGCGTGAGCATGCGTGGCGAGGCGAGGTCGGGGCGCAGGACGGGCATGGTGCGCTCGCTGCCGGTGTGGGCGAGCAGCACGAGGCCGGCCTCGGCCATGCGCTCGAGAAAGGGCCGGTAACGGGGCAGGTTCCAGTCGATGTTCTGGCAGTTCGGCAGACACTTGAGCATCACCGCGCCGCCCTCGATGCAGCGCTCCAGCTCGGCGAGCGCGTCGCGGCGGGCGGGGTGGATCGAGACGGCGGCGAGAAACTCGCGGTGGCGGCGCGCGAGGCCGAGCACGTGGTCGTTGGGCACGTAGAAGGAGCCGCTGCCCTCGATGAGCGAGCCGTCCTCGCGGTAGGCCTGCTCGTGGGCGAGCAGCACCGCGGCGTCGAGCCCCGCCTCGCGCACCTGGCGCAGCAGCGCGGCCTCGTAGATCGCCTCGAAGTCGTCGCGCAGCGCGGTGGACGGCAGGCCCATCGCGCGGAGCAGGATGGGCTGGCCGACACGCGTGAGGCCGCGCGGCCGATACCAGCAACCCGAGCCGTTCTTGCCCGTGCCCACCGCGTGCACATGGCAGTCGATGCGCGGGGGCCGAGGCGGCCCGGGCGGCCCGCTCATGGGCGCTCGCCTGTCTCCGCCGCTCGTCACGCGGCCTCCGTCGCGAGCGCCTTGGCCGCCTTGAGGTCGAGCTTGCCGGTGCCGAGCACGGGGATGGAGTCCACCTGCTTCACGAGCTTGGGTATCCAGAGATTGGCCACGCCGGCGGCCGCGAGTTTTTCGCGCAGCGCGTCGGCCGTGATCTCCGGGCGCGTGGTGAGGAGCACGAGCTGCTCGCCCTTCGCCGGGTCGGGCACGCCGGCCACGAAGACCACGTAGCCCTCGGCGCCTTCCAGCCCGAAAACCTCGAGGATCTTTTGCTCCACCGTGCCGTGCGGCACCATCTCGCCGCCGATCTTGGAGAAGCGGGACAGCCGGCCCTCGATGTAGAGGAAGCCGTCCTCGTCGAAGCGGCCCAGGTCGCCCGTGACGAACCAGCCGTCGTGGAAGGCCGCGGCCGTCTTCTCCGGCTGGTCGAGGTATCCGGAGAACACGTTGGCCCCGCGCAAGAGCACCAGGCCGGTGCGCGTCTCGGACAAGGGCGCGAAAGTGTCGGGGTCCACGACGCGCGCGGTGATTCCGGGCAGGAGGCGGCCGATCGAGCCGAAGCGCCCGCCGGGCTGGTAGGTGTTGGTCTCGGCGGCCGGAGGCGGGTCGGGCTGGTTGACCCCCACCACGGGCGAGGTCTCGGTGAGGCCGTAGCCCTGGAGCATCCGGAGGTGAAACTTCTCGCGGCAGAAATCGGCGAGGTCCTCGGGCAGCTTCTCCGCGCCGGTGACGAGCACCTCGAGCGAACGCAGGTCGCGGCGCTCGGCCTTCTTCAGCACGGGGCGCGCGAAGGTCGGCGCGGCCACCCACACGGTGCAGTTCTCCTCGCGGAGGGCGTCGATGATCTTCCGCGTGTCGAGCGGGCTCGGCACCGTGACCACGCGGCAGCCGCGCAGGAGCGGATACCACACCGTCGCGGAGAAGCCGAAGCTGTGGAAAATCGGCAGGCAGCCGAGCATCACCGCCTCGGCGGGCAGGATGGAGAGCGAGGAGAGCTGCCAGCAGTTGGCCAGCACGTTGCGGTGCGTGAGCACCACGCCCTTCGGCTCGCCCGCGCTGCCGCTGGTGAAGAGCACGCCCGCCTCGTCGCGGTCGCCCTTGCGGGGCAGGCGCAGGAGCGTGGCCGTGAGCTGGTTCGGCAGCACCCAGGCCGCGAGCAGCCAGGGCAGGATGGCGCGCTTGCCGCCGGCCGCCTGGATCGTCGCGGCGAGATCGCGAGCGTCCTCGGGCCAGGGGAAGTCGGGCAGCTTGGCCCGGAGCGCGTCGGCGGTGATGACGGTGCGGATGGCGCCGGTGCGCAGGCTGGATTCGAGCGCGGCGCGGCCCGCGGTGAAGTTGAGGTTCACGGGCGTCTTGCCCGCGATGAGCGCGGCGAGGTTGACGATGGTCGAGCCCGCGCCCGGCGGCAGCACGATGCCCACGCGGCGCTCGGCCACGGTGCGGCGCAGGTGCAGGCCGAGCGCCGAGGCCACGCCCACGAGCTGCGCGGCCGTGATCTCGCGGCGGCCCGTGGTGCGATCCACGATCTCGACATGGCGCGGGCGGCGGCAGAGCGCGCGCACGACCTCGCGGCCGAGGTGGCGGCGGAGCTGCGGCCTCTCGTTGAAGGCGTCGTGCCCGAGATCGAGCAGCGCCCGGCGCACGGCCTCGGCGTCGGCCTCCGCCGCGGGGATCGGCTCGCCCCAGGCCACGCAGACCGCGGTGCGCATCACGCGCGGCCACTTGAACAGGTAGCGTTTCTCCGAATACGAGAAGACGGAGCCCCAAAGGCCGTCGTGGAAGACCGGCACCACGGGCACGCCGGCGCGGCGCGCCATGAGCTCGAAGCCGCGCTCGATCTTCATCAGCTGGCCGGTGCGCGAGATCGCGCCCTCGGGAAAGATGAGGACGTATTCGCCGCGCTTCAGCGCCTCGCCCACCCGGCGGGTGGTCGCGAGGGCGTTGTCGGGCGAGACCGGGATCGTGCCGGTGAGGCGGAAGGCGAGCTTGAAGAACCACGACACGCGCGGCAGCCACTCGTGCCCCACGAAACGGATCGGACGGGGACAGGCCAGCTGGAGCACGATCACGTCCACGTAGGAGAGGTGGTTGGCCACGAGCAGCGCCCCGCCCTCCGGCAGGCGCTCGGTGCCGAGACTGGTCACACGATACAGGCAGCGGGCGATCAGCCGGATCGGGGCGGCGAGAATCCAAGGGGCGAATTGGGCGGACATGAGCAAAGAAAATGAGAGGGCGGACGCACGGCAAACTGGCGCCCTGCCCCGCCATGCCGAGCGACAAGCGCGCCAAGCTCAAGTCTTTGGCGCGCCACCTGCGGCCACATGCAGTCGCCCTCGCCCCGCCTCGCCGACCCTTCGCGGACGGCAAGGCGCAGTGAAGCGTCGGTCAAAAGTGACGGTGCGCCGCAGGCGCCACATTCGCGCTTGTCGCCAATCGCCAGCATCAACTCGCTCCATCCGCGACACTTTTTGCCCCGCTCGGCGTCAAATGCCGTTCCGCCGCGCATGCCGGATCCTCGAAAAATCTCAATCTTCGGCCCCGCCCTCGTCGTCCTCTGGTTGCTGACGGTCGGCGGCGGGATCTGGTGGCTGCAAGCCCGCGCCTTCGCCCCTTCCACGGCCGGCGCCCCCGCGGCGGCCTGGCCCGAGGGCGGCGCGCTCAGCCCATACGCCGGCGGCCACACGCTGGTCGTCGCGCTGCATCCGGAGTGCCCCTGCTCGATGGCCACGCTGGACCAATTGGACCATATTCTCGCGCAAACCGAGGGGAAGCTCGGGGCGCGCCTCCTGATCGCGCACTACGACGAGTTGCCCACCTCGCCCGAGAAATCCGAACTCTGGGCAAGGGCCTCGCGCTTGCCCCGCTCCATCCTGTTCACGGACCGCGGAGGCGAGGAGCGACGCCGCTTCGATGCGCGCACCTCGGGCGAGACCCGCCTCTACGATCCGCAAGGGCGCCTCGTTTTCCACGGCGGCATCACGCTCGGCCGCGGGCATCGCGGCGACAATCCCGGCCAATCCACCGTGCTCGCCCTCGTCCGCGGCACGCCCGAGGCCGCCCCCGTCCTTTCCACCACGCCCGTCTTCGGGTGCGCCCTATGAGCGCCACCGCCCTTCCCCCCGTCGGAAATGCTCACGAGGACGAGCCGCTTCTCCACGCGCGCACGCTCGAGCTGTGGCGCGAACACCAAACCAGCATCTGCACGCGCACGGACCGCCTCTTCGCGGTGATCCTCCTCATCCAGTGGCTGGCCGGCATCGGCGTGGCCGCCTGGGTCTCGCCACGCACATGGATCGGCTCGGCCAGCGAGGTGAATCCCCACGTCTGGGTCGCGATCATGCTGGGGGGCGCCATCGCCGTGCCCGCCGCCGCGCTCGGCTGGTTTCGCGCCGGAGGCGCGCTCACGCGCCACGTGATCGCCGTGGCGCAGATGCTCGCCTCCGCCCTGCTCATCCACCTGAGCGGCGGCCGCATCGAGACCCATTTCCACGTCTTCGGCTCGCTCGCCTTCCTCGCGTTCTACCGCGACTGGCGCGTCATCATCACCGCCTCGCTGGTGGTGATCGCCGACCACTTCTGGCGCGGCGTATGGTGGCCGCAGTCGGTCTTCGGCACCGCCGACGTCCGGCCTTGGCGCTGGGTCGAGCACGCCGGCTGGGTGGTCTTCGAGGATATTTTCCTGATCTACGCCAGCCTCCGCAGCCAGCGCGAGATGTGCGAGATCGCCCGGCGCCGCGCCGAGCTGGAGCTCACCAACGGCCGCATCGAGGAGACCGTCCAGCGCCGCACCGAACAGCTCGGCCGCGCCAACGCCGCTCTGCAGGCGCAGATGACCCAGCGCCTGCAGGCCGAGCGCGAGCTGATGCTCGCCAAGGAGGAGGCCGAGGCCGCCAGCCGCGCCAAGTCCGCCTTTCTCGCCAACATGAGCCACGAGATCCGCACGCCGATGAACGGCGTGATGGGCATGAGCAGCCTCCTCCTCGAGACTCCGCTCAACGAAACCCAGCGCGGCTTCGCCGAGACCATCCACAGCAGCAGCGACGCGCTCCTCGCGATCATCAACGACATCCTCGACTTCTCCAAGATCGAGTCCGGCCGCATGGAGCTGGAGCAACAACCCCTCGAGCTGCGCGCCTGCCTCGAGGAATCCCTCGAACTCTTTAGCCAGCCCTGCGCCGAGAAGGGCCTCGAAATCGGCTACCTGGCCGACGAAGTCCCCGAGTTCATCCTCGGCGACGTCACCCGCCTGCGCCAGGTGCTCGTCAACCTCATCGGCAACGCGGTCAAATTCACCGAGCGCGGCGAGGTGTTTGTCTCCATGCACGGCCGCGTGGTCGAGGCGCCGCAGGACGCCGACGACGACGGCGCCACCTGGCACGAGCTCACCTTCGAGGTGCGCGACACCGGCATCGGCATCCCGCCCGAACGCATGGACCGCCTCTTCCGGCTCTTCAGCCAGGTGGACGCCTCCACCACCCGGCGCTTCGGCGGCACCGGCCTCGGACTCGCCATCTCGCTGCGCCTCGTCGAGCTGATGGGCGGCCGCTTCCACGTGCAAAGCGAGCCCGGCCGCGGCTCGAATTTTCAATTCACGATCATCGCCCGGGCGACCGGTCCCATCCCCGAGCAGGTCCGCCCCGCCGCGCCCGCCTCGCTCGCCGGCCGCCGCATCCTCATCGTGGACGACGGCGAGGTGAACCGCCGCATCCTCCGCGTGCAGGCCGAGCGCTGGCGGATGATCGTCCACGAAGCCGAGTCCGGCCCCGCCGCGCTCGCCTGGCTGCGCGAGCACCCCGCCGACATCGCCGCGCTCGACATGCACATGCCGGAGATGGACGGGCTAGAGCTGTCCGACCGCATCCGCGAGCTGCCCCACGGCGAGCGCTTGCCGCTCGTGATGTTCAGCTCCGCCGCGTCGCTGGTGGACCGCTCCGACCCGCGTTGGCAAAACTTCGCCGCCTCCTTCACCAAGCCGGTCAAGAAGGCCCAGCTCGAATCCGCCCTGCTCCTCGCCCTCGGCCAGCCCGGGCGAGCCCTCGCCCCCCGCGCCCCGCGCGTCCCGCTGGCGGAGCGCTTCCCCCTCCGCATCCTGCTCGTCGAGGACAACGTCGTGAACCAGAAGGTCGCGAGCCACTTCCTCGAACAGATGGGCTACCGGCGCGACGTCGCCGCCAACGGGATCGAGGCCCTCGAGGCCTTCCAGCTGCACCCTTACGACGTCGTGCTGATGGACATGCAGATGCCCGAGATGGACGGCGTCGCCGCCACCATCGAGCTGCGCCGCCGCTACCCGGACGAGCCGATCCAGATCATCGCGCTCACCGCCAACGCGCTCGACGAGGACCGCGAACGCTGCCTCGCCTGCGGCATGGACGACTACCTGAGCAAGCCCCTCCGCCTCGAGACGATGGAGGCGAAGCTGCGCCTCGCCGCCGAGCGGCTCGGGCGCGACGTTGAGCCCGCCCGCTGAGGCGCTTCCGGGCAGAGAGTTGGGCGGGCGTCACCGCGCCCGCTCGCGCGCCACGTCCTTCGCGAAGTAGGTGAGAATCAAATCCGCCCCGGCCCGCTTGATCGCGAGCAGCGACTCGGCGCGCGTGCGCCTCAGGTCGAGCCAGCCGAGTCGCGCCGCGGCGTGGATCTGCGCGTATTCGCCCGAGACCTGGTAGGCCGCCAGCGGCTTTTCGCAGCGTTCGCGCACGTCGCGGATGATGTCGAGGTAGGCGCCGGCGGGCTTCACCATCAGGATGTCCGCGCCCTCGACCGCATCGAGCACGGCCTCGGCCAGCGCCTCGCGACGGTTGGCGGGGTTGAGCTGATAGGTCGCCTTGCTGAGCAGCTTGGTGCCGGCGGCCTGCGCGCTGCCCACCGCGTCGCGGAAGGGGCCGTAGTAGGCGGAGTTGAACTTCACCGAGTAGGCGAGGATCGCGGTCTCGGTAAACCCCGCCGCGTCGAGCGCGCGGCGGATCGCGCCCACCCGGCCGTCCATCATGTCGCTCGGCGCCACGAAATCCACGCCCGCCCGCGCCTGCCGCACCGCCATCGCGGCGAGGCGCGCGACCGTGCGGTCGTTGTCCACATCGTCGCCCGCCGCGTTGAGCACGCCGTCGTGGCCGTGGCTCGTGTAGGGATCGAGCGCCACGTCGGTGATGACGACGAGCTCGGGCACCGCCTTCTTCACCGCGCGCACCGCCCGCAGGATGAGCCCGTCCTCGTTCAGCTCCTCCAGGCCCTCGGGGTCCTTGAGCTTCGCGTCGAGCTTCGGGAAAAGCGCGACCGCCTTCACGCCGAGTTTCCAGAGCGCGCGGCACTCCTTCACGAGGTCGGCGATGTTGAGGCGAAACTGCCCCGGCATCGACGCGATCTCCTCCGGCGCGGCCTTGCCCTCGACCACGAAGAGCGGGGCGATGAGGTCCGAGGCGCGCACCACGGTCTCCTCGACCATCGCGCGCAGCGCCGCGGTGCGGCGCAGGCGACGGGGGCGGACGGGCAAATCGAGCTTGAAGGCGGCGGGCATTGGCATGATGAAAACCCGCTTAAAGCACGCCATGCGTCCGCTCGCCACACGTTTCCGCACCGCTTGCGCCCGGGAGGTCGCCACCTGGCGAACTACGGGCCCGCGCGTCGCCGTGTGAGCGCCACCGCCCTCCCGGCGATTTTCCCCACGTAGCGAAACGACGGAGTTCGTTTCGCCGCCCGTCCCGCCATCCGGGCCCTGTCCTCTGTCGCTCCGTCGCTCTGTCCTCTGTCGTTCCGTCGCTCTGTTTCCGCCATGCCGATCCAACTTTTCGATTCCCTCTCGCGTGCTCCCAAGCCTCTCGCGCCCTCCCAGCCCGACGGCGTCTTCCGCTTCTACAACTGCGGCCCGACCGTTTACGCCCCCGCGCACATCGGCAACTTCCGCACCTTCGTGGTCAACGACCTGCTCCGCCGCCTGCTCGAGCTCGAGTTCGGCAAGGACAAGGTGCAGCACGTCCGCAACATCACCGACGTGGACGACAAGACCATCCGCCGCGCCCGTGAGGAAGGCCGCCCCCTCGCCGAGGTCACCAGGCAATGGACCGACAAGTTCCACGCCGATTGCGACGCGCTCAACTGCCTGCGCCCCCACGAGGAGCCCCGCGCCACCGACCCGCGCTACATGCACGAGCAGGTCAACATGATCGAGGTGCTGATGGAGAAGGGCAACGCCTACCGCGCCGCCGACGGCTCCGTGTATTTCAAGGTGTCGTCCTTTGATGGATACGGCGCGCTCTCCCGCGTGAAGGAGCGCGAGCTGAAGATCGGCAGCGCTCTCGCCGGAAAACCCCAGGGCCACGACGCCGACGAGAAGGAGGACGGCTCCGACTTCGCCCTTTGGAAGGCCCACAAACCCGAGGACGGCGACGTGAAGTGGCCCGGCCCGCGCGGCGCCGCCGAGGGCCGCCCCGGCTGGCACATCGAGTGCAGCGCCATGAGCAAGGCCATCCTCGGCCCGACCATCGACCTCCACACCGGCGGCGTGGACCTGCTCTTCCCGCACCACGAAAACGAGATCGCCCAGAGCCAGTGCTGCAACG